>CACOFY010000001.1 GCA_902626575.1 uncultured Pelagibacteraceae bacterium
TTCCAAAAAAAATTTTAATTCACTCATCTGCATCAATAGAATCAGCTGTTTGTATGTTAGCATGCTGCAAAATGGGAATTTTTTTTTCAGTAGTTTTTGAAGACTTACCAACGAATGCAATTTTAAAAAGGATTAATATTTTTAAACCTGAAATTATTATTTCTAGATCAGATAAAATGATATTAAGCCTGAAAAAAAAACTAAAATATAAAAAATTTTTAAAATTAAGTTTAAAAAATTTAACTTTATTAAATAAAAAAAAAATTAAATTCAAAAGCAGGACAGTTTCCGCTACTAAGAACTTTTTTTGTTTATTTACATCTGGATCAACTGGGGAACCTAAAGGGATTATTCATAGTGTTGCTGGTTATCTTCTATATTCAAAATTTACAGCTTCAACACAGTTCGGAATGAATTCCAAATCTATAGTTTGTACAGCCTCTGATGCGGGCTGGATGAATGGACATACTTATGCATTGTTCGCTCCTCTGTTGCACAACTCAACAACAATATTATTAGAAACTCCAATGTTATTATTAAAGGAAAAAATTTTAAAAAAAATATTAAGTTTAAAAACTACCATTCTATATTTGCCAGTTACTTTGATAAGATTAATGAAATCAGTTTATAATTCCAAATATTCAAATAAAAATAATTTATTAACACTTGGGTCTATGGGTGAACCATTAGCAAAAGAAATCGCTTTTTGGTTTTCTAATTTTTTTTTAAGAAAAAATAAGCCTGTTGTTAATGCATATTATCAAACTGAAAATGGAGCAATTATATCTTCGCCAAAATTTTCTGATGACATTAAAAGAACGCCTCACGGAAGTGTTGGAAGATTAGTTTATAAATATATGAAAATATGTAAGTTACAAAGAAAAAATAAAAAAGAACTTATTATTAGAACCCCATGGCCTGGTTGCATGACAGATGTTATTAATGGAGAAAAAATTTGGAATAAATATTGGAATAAAAATAATTTTTTTAGAATGTTTGATTTAGCAACAATTAAAAATAAAAATTTATATGTTCACGGAAGGACAGATGATGTAATAAATATTAGAGGACACAGAATAGGTTCTGAGGAAATAGAGTCAGTTGTTCTTGGTAATAAATCAATCATAGAATGCTGTGCAGTTTCATGCCCAGATTATTTTGAGGGAGATGTATTTTATTTATTCTTAGTCAAAGGAAAATATATTAATAATAAAATAATTAATAATATTATATATAATTCATTCGGTAAGTTCGCTTTACCAAAACAAATCTATACTATTCCAGAAATGCCAAAAACTAGAAGTGGAAAAATTTTAAGAAGAGTGTTAAGAGATATCATAATAAATAAAAACAGTATTTCAAAAAAATCAAGTTACGGAGATTTAAGTACAATGTTAAATCCAGATTTAATCAAAAAACTAGAGAATGTTGTAAATGACTAATGATAAAATTTTTGGAGAAATTAGTAATATAATATCAAAAACCTTAAATATTAAAGTTAACGATTTAAATTTAAATTCAGGAAAAAACAATATTCTGAAATGGGATAGTTTAAATCAAGTTAAAATAATCTTAGCAATTGAGGAAAAATACAAAATAAAATTTGGTACAGATAATTTTGAAGACTTAAATAATATAAAAAAAATTGTTGAGGTTGTAGCGGATAAAAAATCAGCTTCTAAGTAATCTTTTTATGCAGCTTTCTAAAAGATGCATTGCATCAAGCATCTCTCTTTTTTCACATTGAGTTAATAAAAAATTGTAATTGCCTTTGACTTGAACATCATATTTTTTTGAAATTTTCTTTGCAAATTTTTCCACTCTATTATAATTAAATTTTTCTTTATCTAATTCATAGAATATAGGATGAAAAGGAATTTTTACTAACACGATCTCTTTATTATCCGCATATTTTTCAACAAATTTTTCTAACTGAGTCTCTTTACGTTTAACATATATAGATTCTCTTTTTAACGAGTTTCCAGCTAAATATCTAATCGTATTACTTTTATCATAAATGGATTGCATATTACTTTTTATCACTCCGTCTTTTAAGTATATTTCTAAAAAAATTTCTTTATTGCTCAATTCTTGAATTAAATTTTTATCAGTAATAAATTTTTTTGTATTAAGATTTTTTAATTGATTTAAATATTTTAAATTATTTCTAAGTATTTCGTAATTTAATAAATTAAATAAATATTCTTTGTAAAAGTCGCCTTTTGTAGAAATATTATATGGAACTCTATATGTTTGTAATAAGTTTTTAAAAATTTTTTCATTACTAAGTCGAACCCATTCTTTTGTTTCTAGGACTGTATGAAACATGTGGGGCTCTAAAGAAAAAACAATTTTTTTTGGGTTATATTTTGTAATTGCAAATTCACATAAAAAAAGTACATCATAAAAAGACATTCCAGACCCAGCTACATTCAAATAACTTTGGTTTACAAAAGTTTGGCTTCCTATATTTTGAATTTTTGAAGTCCCGCAAATAATTGTATCTATTTTTTTTTCTGTTGATGAAATCAAATTTAATTTATAAAAAAATGGATTAATTCGATTTAAAACAGCAACTTCGTTATTCGATAATAATAATTTTTTTAGTTTTTCATTGTTTTTGTTTGAATTGAAATAATTACCAGTAGCATCAGCAAAGTAATTAAAAGATATAATTATCGATAGTAAAAAGACGACAGTAATAGAAAAAAATTTTAAGAATTTCATTTAGAAATTAAAATATATAAAAAAGCTTTCTCGATTGATAAATAAAATAGATAATACAAAAAGCACAGCAGCGGTGTAAATTTCTTTATTTGAAAAATTGTAGTAATATTTCTCATCATGAAAATTGTGAGCATAATTATAATTTTTACAAAAAATAGCAATATAATAAGACACAAAGAATATAAAAATAAAGGTAAATGAAGAAATTTGTTGTGTGAGCATAAAAGCACCTGGTTCTAAAAATTTCAAAAAATTATACTTTTCATGTACAGAAAATGGGACTCCAAAACCATTCATACCAAACATACCTTTTAAAATTAAAAATGAATCTTTAATATTTGGTGTTCTAAAAATAACAAAACCAAAATTAACAAGTAAATTAAGAGTTAAAATATTAAAATATTTTGATTTTAAAAAGTCGTAAATTTTTAAATTATTTTTAATAGTATAATTTTTAAATATATAAGTTATACAAACCAAAATACCATTATAAACACCGAACATAACATAATTTAATGTTCCACCGTGCCAAAAACCAATTAAAAAAAAAGTTATCATTATAGGAACAATAATTAAAAATATAGATTCAATGAAAAAGTTTTGACTCTTTGTTTTTTTTGTGACGAAAACAGTAATAGGATAATATATAAATTCTCTTATTATAGAAGTTAGAGTAATGTGCCATCTATCCCAAAATTCAATAATATTTTCTGACTTGAGGGGTGATTTAAAATTATAAGGAAGAATTATACCAATCATTAGTCCTAAACCAATAGCCATGTCTGTATAACCAGAAAAATCAAAATATATTTGTAAGGTAAAACTAAATGTTCCAAGCCAAGATTGAACAAAAGTTGGTATATGTCCATTTTGTACTCCTAGTTGAAAACTATCAGCATAAAATCCTAGAGTATCAGCAATCAAAACTTTTTTTGCCAATCCCATTACAAATAAAAATAAGCCAAATGAAAATTTATTCGCACTAAAAGGAATTTTGTTAATTGTCTCAAATTGTGAAATTATTGGTTTATACCTTAAAAAAGGGCCCGCAATTAAATGTGGAAAAAAGATAATTAATAAAAAAAAATTTTTAAATTTAAATTCTTTTATTTTCCCAAAATATAAATCAATTAAAACTATTATTTGATTAAAAGTAAAAAAAGAGATGCCTAGAGGTATTAATAAGTTATATCCACTATCATCTGTGTCTAATAGAAAAAAATATTTATAATAAAATAAAATAGTTAAATTAAAAAAAATTGATAAAAAAAGTATGTATTTTTTTTTAATAAATTTGGCAAAAAAAGTATTTGAAAAAATACTTAATAAAAGTAACCAAATCCATTCTGAGGAATTGATAAAATAAAAACAAAGTGATGTTATGATTATTAAATATACGCTTATTAGCAAATTCTTTTTAAATAAATAATAAATTATAAAAAAAAACGGAAAGAAAATTAATATAAAGTTTAAAGAGTTAAACAGCATAAAATGATAAACTTAAATCTATTTTAATTTTATTGATCATTTTAGTAAATAATAAATTATTATTACTGTCTGAACTTGTTAGATTATTTTTAAATATACCCAAAATTCTTTTCAGTGCATAAATCAAGCCAATTGAGCTATTAGTACTGGTCAGCTACATGCGTTACCGCACTTCCACACCCAGCCTATCAACGTGGTGGTCTACCACGGCTCTATAGGAAGAACTAGTTTTAAGGTGAGTTTCCCGCTTAGATGCTTTCAGCAGTTATCTCGTCCGTACTTAGCTACCCGGCACTGCAGCTGGCGCTACAACCGGTCCACCAGTGGTACGTCCATCCCGGTCCTCTCGTACTAGGGACAGCTCCTCTCAATTCTTCTACACGCATAGCAGATAGGGACCGAACTGTCTCACGACGTTCTGAACCCAGCTCACGTACCACTTTAATTGGCGAACAGCCAAACCCTTGGGACCTGCTCCAGCCCCAGGATGTGATGAGCCGACATCGAGGTGCCAAACACTGCCGTCGATATGAGCTCTTGGGCAGTATCAGCCTGTTATCCCCGGCGTACCTTTTATCCGTTGAGCGATGGCCCTTCCACTCAGAACCACCGGATCACTATGACCGTCTTTCGACTCTGCTCGACTTGTCAGTCTTGCAGTCAGGCAAGCTTATGCCATTGCACTCTACGAACGATTTCTGACCGTTCTGAGCTTACCTTCGCACGCCTCCGTTACTATTTGGGAGGCGACCGCCCCAGTCAAACTACCCACCATACAATGTCTTGATGCCGGATAACGGCAATCAGTTAGATATCAAGAAAAACAAAAGAGGTATTTCACTGGCGACTCCACAAAAACTAACGTCTTTGCTTCAATGTCTCCCTCCTATGCTAAATATGTTTTTCCTAACACCAATGTAAAGTTGCAGTAAAGGTGCACGGGGTCTTTCCGTCTAACTACGCGAACTCCGCATCTTCACGGAGAATTCAATTTCACTGAGTTGATGTTGGAGACAGCGGAGAAATCGTTACGCCATTCATGCAGGTCGGAACTTACCCGACAAGGAATTTCGCTACCTTAGGACCGTTATAGTTACGGCCGCCGTTTACTGGGGCTTCAGAAATGAGCTTGCACCCATCGCATTAACCTTCCAGCACCGGGCAGGCGTCAGACCCTATACATCCACTTACGTGTTAGCAGAGCCCTGTGTTTTTGATAAACAGTCGCTTCTCCCTGGCTTGTGCCACCTTAAAATAGTTGCCTATTGAAAGGTCTTCTTTATTCCGAAGTTACAGAAGCATTTTGCCGAGTTCCTTCAACATCATTCTCTCAAGCGCCTAAATATACTCTATTAATCCACCTGTGTCGGTTTAGGGTACGGTCTAATGATGGAGCTATTTCCTGGGACTTTTTCGCAGCAAGTTCAATCCATTAAGAACTTACAACTTACAAAATCCGTCACTACCATCTGGTTAAGGAATATTAACCTTATTTCCATCGACTACGGCTTTCGCCCTCGCCTTAGGGGCCGACTAACTCTGCGCGGATTAACCTTGCGCAGAAACCCTTGGATTTTCGGCGATAAAGTTTTTCACTTTATTTATCGTTACTTATGTCAGCATTCGCACTTCTGATACCTCCAAGATCCCTCACGGGTATCCCTTCGCAGGCTTACAGAACGTTCCGCTACCGCTTATAAAACTCGAAAGTTTTATAAACCCACAGATTCGGTATATGATTTTAGCCCCGTTACATCTTCGGCGCAGAAACTCTATTAGACCGGTGAGCTGTTACGCTATCTTTAAAGGATGGCTGCTTCTAAGCCAACCTCCCGGCTGTTAAGGAATTTCCACATCCTTTCACACTTAATCATAATTTTGGGACCTTATCTGGTGGTCTGGGCTTTTTCCCTCTCGACCATGGACCTTAGCACCCACAGTCTGTCTGTTGAAGAACAATGTTTAGCATTCGGAGTTTTATTAGGTTTGGTAAGAATCTCTTCCCCCTAGCCCATTTAGTGCTCTACCTCTAAACATCTATTTATTCAACGCACTACCTAAATAGTTTTCGCGGAAAACCAGCTATCTACGAATTTGGTTGGCCTTTCACCCCTTACCACAAGTCATCCAAAGACTTTTCAACGTCAACTGGTTCGGTCCTCCAGCAAGTGTTACCTTGCATTCAACCTGCTCATGGTAAGCTCATTCGTTTTCGGGTCTAATTCAATAAACTGGTCGCCCTATTAAGACTTGCTTTCGCTGCGCCTACACCTAGATGGCTTAAGCTTGCTTATTAAATTAAGTCACTGACCCATTATACAAAAGGTACGCCGTCACTCTAAAAAGAGCTTCGACTGATTGTAGGCATGCGGTTTCAGGTTCTATTTCACTCCCCTAATAGGGGTTCTTTTCACCTTTCCCTCACGGTACTAGTTCACTATCGGTCACTGAAGAGTATTTAGGCTTAGAGGGTGGTCCCCCTATATTCGAGCAAGATTTCACGTGTCCCGCTTTACTCAAGAAATTTATTAAACATTACTCTTACGGGACTATCACCCTCTGTGGTTAGTCTTTCCAGACTATTCAGATTTTTTTAACAAATCTACAGGCCTAGTCCGCTTTCGCTCGCCACTACTAACGGAATCTCAATTGATTTCTTTTCCTCTGGTTACTTAGATGTTTCAGTTCTCCAGGTTATCTCTTTAAACCTATGAATTCAGTTTAAAGTACCACATAAAGTGGTGGGTTTCCCCATTCGGAAATTTTCGGATCAAAACTTGCATACAGTTCCCCGAAACTTATCGCAGTATACCACGTCCTTCTTCGGCTTTCAGTGCCAAGGCATCCGCCACACGCCCTTAAACGCTTGATTTATGCACAGAAAAAAATTCTGTGTTGAATCAAATTTTGTTGGAATGTTCATCTATTCGAACATTCAATGATTGTTCATCTATTCGAACAATCGGATATAGATATTGATAATATTAATTTTATTTACGGTTTAAATAACTAAGTGTCTCTGGTGGAGGATAGCGGGATCGAACCGCTGACCTCCTGAATGCAAATCAGGCGCTCTCCCAGCTGAGCTAATCCCCCAAAAAATTGGTGGGCCGAGAAAGACTCGAACTTTCGACCCCACCCTTATCAAGGGTGTGCTCTAACCAACTGAGCTACCGGCCCTTATTCAGTAAAGAGAAACACTAAAAGTTAAGAAGAGAAATGAGGACGGTCAACATTAACCTGTTAAATATTTTGATTAAAAATAAATTTTTAATCATCCTTAGAAAGGAGGTAATCCAGCCGCAGGTTCCCCTACGGCTACCTTGTTACGACTTCACCCCAGTCGCTGACTATACCGTGGTCAAAGGTTTTAAACTTTGCCTTAAGGTAGAACCAACTCCCATGGTGTGACGGGCGGTGTGTACAAGACCCGGGAACGTATTCACCGCGGCGCGCTGATCCGCGATTACTAGTAATTCCAGCTTCATGCACTCGAGTTGCAGAGTGCAATCCGAACTGAGGCATCTTTTTAGGATTTGCTCAATGTTGCCATCTTGCCTCCTATTGTAAATGCCATTGTAGCACGTGTGTAGCCCAACACGTAAGGGCCATGAGGACTTGACGTCATCCCCACCTTCCTCCAGCTTATCACTGGCAGTTCTTTCAGAGTGCCCAACTAAATGATGGCAACTAAAAGTGAGGGTTGCGCTCGTTGCGGGACTTAACCCAACATCTCACGACACGAGCTGACGACAGCCATGCAGCACCTGTGTTTCGTCCGGCCGAACCGAAAACTTTAATCTCTTAAAGTCGCGACGAACATGTCAAGTGTTGGTAAGGTTCTGCGCGTATCTTCGAATTAAACCACATGCTCCACTACTTGTGCGGGTCCCCGTCAATTCATTTGAGTTTTAACCTTGCGGTCGTACTCCCCAGGCGGTGTGTTTATCGCTTTCACTGCGACACTGAAAATAAATTTCCAACGTCTAACACACATCGTTTACGGCATGGACTACGAGGGTATCTAATCCTCTTCGCTACCCATGCTTTCGTTCCTCAGCGTCAGTAATGATCCAGAAAGCTGCCTTCGCAATTGGTATTCTTTCTAATATCTACGAATTTCACCTCTACACTAGAAATTCTGCTTTCCTCTATCATACTCTAGCTAAAAAGTTTTGATGGCAGTTCCAGAGTTAAGCTCTGGGATTTCACCACCAACTTTTTTAACCACCTACGAACTCTTTAAGCCCAGTAATTCCGAACTACGCTAGGTCCCTTCGTATTACCGCGGCTGCTGGCACGAAGTTAGCCGGACCTTCTTATTCGGGTACAGTCATTTTCTTCCCCGACGAAAGAGCTTTACAACCCAAGGGCCTTCTTCACTCACGCGGCATCGCTGCATCAGAGTTTCCTCCATTGTGCAAGATTCCTTACTGCTGCCTCCCGTAGGAGTTTGGGCCGTGTCTCAGTCCCAATGTGGCTGATCATCCTCTCAAATCAGCTATTGATCACAGTCTTGGTAAGCCATTACCCTACCAACAAACTAATCAAGTGCGGGCTCATCCAATGGCGCATAAAGCTTTCTCCGTAAAGACTTATGAGGTATTAGCACAAGTTTCCTCGTGTTATTCCTCACCAAAGGGAAGATACCCACATGTTACTCACCCGTCTGCCACTAAGTATTGCTACTTCGTTCGACTTGCATGTATAAGGCGTGCCGCCAGCGTACGTTCTGAGCCATGATCAAACTCTCAAGTTTAAAAACGGCGCACACTAGCTTCTATATAAATTCTAAGAATAAAATTTATATAATGTTGAAGTGTGTACGACAAATTTTGGTAACCTTAACCGTCCACACTTCTCTTCTTAAATTTTTACTTTTTAAATAGCTAATTGGGCTAAAAAACCCAAAAACTCTCACATAATTAATAAATAATGTTAATTTTATTGAGAAAGTTTGATGCTTATAGGCTAAAATGAAACTAAATCAAGTAGTTAAGAACAAAAAAAATCTCAAAAAAAGCTTATAAATCAAGGGTTTTTTTTGATTTTTTTTAAATACTAAATTATTAATTGTAATATTAAATGAAACTTAACGTGAAATATTTTCAGGAGTTTATTAAAAAAAATCAGGAGCTTTCTTTTGTAATAGTGCTTATCATTACATCAGTTCTTTTAACCCAACTTTTCCAAGTGTCTAAAAATCAGTCTACAAAGGAATATCTTAAAGTTATAAATAACCTGTACTTCCAAAAAACTTTTACTAATGTACTTAGGGGGTTTCAGCCAAAATACTCAAGGGTAAAACATAAAATTAAAAATAATGATTCTATAAATAATATTTTAAAAAGTTATGGTGTTCCAAAAAATGAAATAAATAGTATTTTAAGCACTCTCAGTAAAAATAAAATTACAAATAATATTAAAGTAAATGATACAATTAATTTGATAATTGATAATTCTAATATGACCATTTCGAAATTAGGTATTACAATTTCTAAAACAAAAAAAATAGAATTAATCAGAGATTATGAAAAAGATATATTTGAAAAGAGAGAAATAGTAACAAATTTACAGAGGAAAACTATCTTTAAAGAAGGTAAGATTACGCAAAGTTTATATAGAAGTGCATCAAAACAAAATATACCAGCAAATATTATTGTTGAGTTTGCAAGGATATATGGATTTCAAATTGATTTTCAAAGAGATATAAGAAAAAATGATTCATTCCAAATAATTTATGAAGTATATGAAGATGAAAATAAAAAAATTTTTAATACAGGTAAAATTATTTTTGCAGATTTGAACTTAAGAAACCAAAGTAATACATTGTACTATTTTGATAAGAAAGGTGACGAAGGTCACTATGATTTAAATGGAAAAAGTGCAAAAAAAGCTCTTATGAAAACTCCAATTAATGGAGCAAGACTTTCCTCACCTTACGGAATGAGAAAACATCCAATTGATGGTTTTAATAAAATGCACCGTGGAACAGATTTTGCAGCACCTGAAGGAACTCCAATAATGGCTTCGGGAGATGGAGTAGTGATTAAAGCTAGTTGGTGTGGAGGTGGTGGAAATTGTGTAAAAATAAAACATAACTCATCTTACAGTACTGTTTACGCACACATGTCAAAATTTTCAAGGTTAGCGAAGACTGGTAACAGAGTTAAGCAGGGTCAAATAATTGGATATGTAGGATCAACTGGAAAATCTACTGGACCTCACCTTCATTATGAAGTGATATTTAACGGGAAAAAAATTAATTCACAGACTTTAAAATTACCTTCTGGTAAAGTGCTTCAAGGGAAGTCTAGAGAACAGTTTGAGATAAAAAAAATCAAGACTGAAGTATTAAAATCGGAATTGATTTTGAGACTTAGTTAAATCTTATAAAGTATTTTTATTATCTTGTGTTTGATCTGTTGTTTGATTGTTTTCTGAAATTTCAATATTTTTATTTTGTTTTTGTATTTCGTTCTCATTTTTTGTAAAATTTTTATCTTTGTCGTTTGAAATTCTTAAAAAATGATCTGCATGTTGAAAATAATTTTCTGAAAGTATCTTATCTCCATTTGATAGCGCCTCTCTTGCAAGATCACTATATTTATCAATTAATTTGTTCGCGTTTTGATTATTTCTTCCTGGAGATTTCCTCTGAAAATTTTGTCCCTCTATGAAGGAGTTATTTTGACCATTTCTTTTAAAATTTTTATCTCCATTAGATCTATATCTTGATCTTTTATTATTATTTCTAAATTGTCTCATGAAAAAATTTGAATTATAATTTTGTGCATATTAAACATCTGTCTTTTCCATTATAGTCTTTAATGGTTTTGTTTAAAAAAAATTTATTTTTAAGCAATCTTAACATTTCTAATTTTTGATCAAATCCAATTTCCAAAACCAATTTTCCACCCTTTTTAAGCAACTTTGAAGATTTTTTAATAATTTTATGGAAAACCTTTAAACCGTTTAGTCCACCTTCTAAAGCTTGGATAGGTTCATATCCTAATATATCTTTATCCAAATATTTTAGTTTTAAACTGTTAATATATGGAGGATTGGATATGATTAAATCATATTTCCCTAAAAAAAAATTGTCAACAGATGATTTATAAAAATTTACTCTATTATTTAATTGATGTATTTTTGCATTAAATTTCGCTACTTTAATAGCTTTTTCAGATATATCTATTGCTGTACCTTTAAATTTTTGCCTTTCTTTAAGAATGGAAATAATTATACATCCAGATCCAGTTCCAATATCTAAAACTGATAATCTTTGATCTTTGTTATAAATTTTCATTACTTGCTCAATTAATATTTCTGTATCTGGTCTTGGAATTAGTACATTTTTGTCAACGTAGAAATTATTTTTCCAAAATTCTTTACGATTTAAGATATATGCAATTGGCTCTTTTCGTTTCCTTCGATTGAGCAAAACCTCGAATTGAAAAATTAAATCACTACTTAAAATTTGTGTGTTATTTAAAACAAGATACTCTCTTTTTTTATTTAAAACTTTACTTAAAAGTAATTCCGAGTCAATCTGATGAGAGATAATCGAATTTTCTTTTAAAAATTTACTACCTCTATTTAGTGCTGCTTGAATACTATTCATTATTTTGCCAAATTAACTAGCTTTTCTTCTTGATCCTGAAGATTTAAGTTATCAATAAATTCATCAAAAATCTCTCCTTCCAGGAATTCCTCTAGTTTATGTAAAGTCATATTTATTCTGTGATCCGTAACTCTTCCTTGAGGAAAGTTATAGGTTCTTATTCTTTCAGATCTATCGCCTGTCCCAATTTTATTCTTTCTATCTTTTGATCTCTCACTATCTTTTTTCTCTCTTTCGTATTCGTATATTCTTGATCTTAAAATCTTCAGTCCTTTTTCTTTATTCCTAATTTGAGATTTTTCATCCTGCTGGCTTACAACAATTCCTGTTGGAATATGAGTAATTCTTACCGCAGAATCAGTAGTGTTAACACTTTGTCCACCAGGTCCACTACTTCTAAAAACATCAATTCTTAAATCCTTATCCTCAATTTTTACATCAATTTCTTCAGCCTCTGGCAAAACTGCCACTGTAGCGGCTGATGTATGAACTCTTCCTTGTGTTTCTGTATCTGGTACTCTTTGAACTCTATGCACACCACTTTCAAATTTTAGTGTCGAATATATATTCACTCCCTTTATAGATGCAATAACTTCTTTAAGACCACCTGCATCACTTTTGGAAATGCTTATTATTTCCAATTGCCATTTTTTTTTATTACAAATTTTTTCATACATTTTAAAAAGATCTGCAGCAAATAAACTTGCTTCGAGACCTCCTGTTCCAGCTCTAATTTCAATTATTGCATTTTTTTTATCAGCTTCATCTTTTGGTAACAGAAAAAGTTTTAATTTTTTTTCAACTTTTTCACTTTTAAATATTAGTGTAGATAATTCTGATTTTGCTAATTCTTTCATGTCATGTTCGCTTGAGTTGTCATTAATAATTTTTTCTAATTCTTTTTTCTCGTTTTGAAAGGAATTATAAAATTTTGCTTCATCTATAATGCTATTTAGATCTGAATATTCTTTTGACATTTCAGCAAATTTTTTTTTATCAATGTCAGCAGAGGATAAGTCTACCTCTAGTTTAGCATGTTTGTCCAGGATATCTTTTACTTTCTCAAGCGGTATCATTTAGCTTTTTTTTGAATTTCGCTAGCCTTCTTTTCAACTTGTTCAACAACTTTAGAAATTATTTCTTTGTTATTTAATTTTTTAGTTTGAGTTCCATTTAAATAAAGCATGTTACTATCTCCTCCACCGCCTGTTATTCCAATATCTGTTTGTGAAGCTTCGCCCGGACCATTAACCACACATCCAATAATAGATAAAGTAATAGGTTCCTTTATGTGAGAAAGTTTATCTTCTAGTATTTTTACAGTTTCGATTACTTCAAACCCTTGTCTTGCACAAGATGGACAAGATATAATTTTTACACCTCTATTTCTTAAACCTATTGACTTTAAAATTTCATTTCCAATTTTAACCTCTTCAACAGGATCATCAGATAACGATACCCTGATCGTATCCCCAATACCATCCATCAATAAATTACCAAGTCCTATTGATGATTTTATACTACCGGGCAAGTAACTCCCTGCTTCGGTTATACCAAGATGCAATGGATATTTAGTTTGCTGAGATAAAAGTTTATAAGATTTCACAGACAAAAAAACATCAGAGGATTTCACACTAATTTTAAAATTTTGGAAATCTAAATCTTCTAAAATTTTTATATTTCTTAATGCGCTTTCAACTAAAGCTTCTGGACATGGTTCTTTATACTTTCCAAGAATATCCTTTTCTAGAGAACCAGCATTAACACCAATTCTTATTGAGCAATTATTATTTTTTGCTGCTTCTATGACTTCCTTTATTTTTTTTTTATCTCCAATGTTGCCAGGATTTATTCTCAAGCAGCTAGCTCCACTCTCAGCTGCTTCAATTGCTCTTTTATAATGAAAATGAATATCTGCCACCAATGGTACATCGATGTGTTTAACTATTTCTTTAAGAGCCTTTGTTGAGTTTTCATCGGGACAGGAAACTCTCACAATATCTGCCCCTGCCTCTGAAATTTGATGGATTTGTTTTATAGTTTTATTTACATCAGTGGTTAAAGTATTTGTCATTGACTGAACACTAATAGGGTTATTACCGCCAACTTTTACAGAACCAACATTTATAACTTTTGTCTTATTTCTTTTTATGTCTCTAAATGGTCTTATGCTCATTTTTATAATTCAAATTCTTTATGAAGAGCTTTTACAGCCTTTTTAATATGATTTTTATCTATTAAAACAGAAATTTTTATTTCTGAAGTTGAAATAACTTGAATGTTTATTTTTTGTTTCGAAAGAGCTTTAAACATTCTATATGTTACACCAGGAGTAGTAATCATTCCAACCCCAATAATTGAAATTTTTGAAACATTTCTTTTAATAAGTATGTTTTGAAATTTTATTTTTTTGTTGTTTCTTAAAAGTTTTTCAGTCTTTTTAATATCCTCGTTTTTAATTGTAAATGTTAAATCGGTCTGTCTTCCATCTGCTGAAATATTTTGCACTACCATATCAACATTTATTGCATTCATTGATAATGGCTCAAAAATAGAGGCTGCAACACCTGGTTTATCTACAACTCCTATTAAAGTAATTTTTGAGTCATTTTTTGTGAACGAAACTCCTGTAATAATCCTATTGGCTGAAATATTTTTTTTTTTGGTGATTAATGTTCCAGGTTTGCTTTTAAATGATGATTTTACCTCAATATTTATTCTATTTAATCTTGCATCTTGAATCGAAGCAGGTTGCATTACTTTAGCTCCTAAGGATGCCATCTCTAACATTTCTTCGTAAGATATTTTTTCAATTTTTTTTACTTTTTGAAACATATTTGGATCTGTCGTATAAACTCCTTCGACATCGGTAAAGATAATACATTTCTCTGCATTAAAAAATTTTGCTAGCATAATTGCACTTGCGTCAGACCCACCTCTTTCTAACGTGGTAATTCTCTCGACAGAATTTATTCCTTGAAAACCAGTTATCACAGGTATTCCACCACTTTTAATGTATTTAATAATTTTATTTTTAAATATTTTGGTAATTCTTGATTTTTTGTGATCGCCTTCGGTAATAATTGGGACTTGCCATCCAAGCCATGATCTTGAATTGTAACCAAGATGAGTTAATCTTCCTGAAATAAGCGCACAAGATATTTGTTCACCTGATGAAACAAGAACATCATACTCTGAAGCACTAAAATTTTTGCTTAATTTTTGTGACTTTCTAATTAGATCATTTGTCACACCACTCATAGCAGATGATACAACAATCACTTTATATTTTTTTTTTATATATCTTTGAATAATTGAAACGGCTTTTTTTATCCTCTCAATTGATCCAACCGATGTTCCACCAAATTTTAAAACTATAATTTTCATTGATAATTTTCTTAATATTTTAAATTATGTTGATAAAATACATCTTGATTGTAATGTCAATAATCAATGAAAAGTAGCACAATTAACAAAAAAGAAATAGATAAATTCTCAAAAATTGCTGAGGATTGGTGGAACCCGGAGGGAAAATTTAAACCACTTCATCAATTTAATCCTGAGAGAATAAAATATATAAGGGATAATACTATTAAACATTTTAAATTAATTAATAATGATAAACCTTTTAAAAATTTAAATATTTTAGATATCGGATGTGGTGGTGGTTTGTTATCAGAGCCAATGTCAAGATTAGGAGGCAATGTAACTGGAATTGATGCTTCAGAAAAAAATATAATTTCAGCAAAAATTCACGCAAAACAGAATAATTTAAATATAAGTTATTTTTGTAATTCACCTGAAAATTTTAAATCAAGTAAAAAATTTGATTTAGTTTTAAACATGGAAATTGTTGAGCATGTAGAGGATGTAAATTTTTTTATCAAAAAAAGTTCAGAACTTTTAAAAAAAAATGGTCTAATGTTTGTTGCCACGCTCAATAGAACTCTTAAATCATATATTTTTGCAATAATTGGTGCAGAGTATATTTTGCGTTGGTTACCAATTGGAACACATGAATGGGATAAATTTTTAACTCCAGAAGAACTTACAAATTTTGGTCAAAAAAATTCACTTTTAGTTGAAAAAATTGATGGGATGGTATTTAATCCACTTTCCAATAGATGGAAAGTATCTCAAGATTGTGCGGTAAATTATATTATTAAATTTAAAAAGAACTAATTTTCTTTATCTTTAATCCATGGGATAGTTTGAGTCTCTATACCCTCCTCCTTAAGACTTTTTATTTCCTCATTTGAGGCTTTTCCGTATATACCTTTTGCTTTATTTTTTTTTGTATCATAATGGATTGATCTAGCCTCATAAGAAAAATTATCACCAACGTATTCAAAATTATTTTTAATGAATTTTTGATATTCTTTCAATTTTCCCTTTAAAATTTGCATTTTTTTTTCTTGAGAATTATTTTTCTTAAAAATATTACCATCCTTAATAACTTTAGGTGACATTAGTGATTTTTTTATTTTTTTTGAATTACAAGAATTACAATTGATTAATTTCAATTTTTTTAATTTATCAAATTCTTTAGAAGAGCTGAACCAACTATCAAATTTATCTCTACAGTCTTCACATTCTAATTTATATTTAATCATAAAAATATAATTAATTACCTTTTAAGATATTTCAAGAGCCTAGCTTCTATAATCTGCATTTATCTCAATATATTTTTTAGTTAAATCCATTGTATAAACAGTAAAATTTTTAGAGCCCATATTTAAATTTATTTTAAAATCTATTTTTTCGTTTCTCATGTATTGTTTCGCATCTTCCTCTGAATAATTTTCCAGAAGCTGACCCTTATCAACAATTTTTATATCACCTAAATTAATATTAAGTTTATTTAAATTTACAGATACTTTTGATTTTCCAATTGCCATAATAATTCTTCCCCAGTTAGGATCTTCTCCTGCAACAGCTGTTTTTACAAGTGGAGAGTTTGCAATCGAGAAAGCAATTTTTTTTGCATCTTTTTCATCCTTGGCTTTATTTACACTTATCGTAATGAATTTTGATGCACCTTCACCATCAGCCGCAACTCTTTTTGCTAAATTCAGTAAAACATTATGAAAACTTTTCTCAAAGATTTTTGCTCTTTCGTCTCTAATATTTTTGATAATTAAATTATTTGCTGCTCCAGTTGCAAATACTGATACCATATCGTTAGTACTAGTATCACCATCACAACTTATTGCATTAAAAGTGGTTTCAATATTTTTTGAGAGCAATTTTTTAAGAACCTTCTGTGAAATTTTTGCATCTGTAAAAACATATCCAAGAGTCGTTGCCATATTTGGATAAATCATACCCGATCCTTTTGCTACACCATAAATTTTAATAGAGGTATTTCCAATTTTACATTCTTCCATTGCTAATTTAGGAACGAGGTCAGTTGTCATAATTCCCAAAGCAGCTTTAGTCCAAATATATTTATTTTGGTTATATTTAATTTTTTCTACAATATCTGAAATACTGTTTTTTATTTTTTCTGTTGGAAAAGCTTCACCTATGGTTCCAGTACACCCAAACATAATATCTTTTACTTTTATTTTCTCTGGTTTCTCCTCATCTAATTTTTGCTTTGCGTTTAATTGATTTGAAAGCTCTTCAGCGATTTTTTTTAAACCTTCATATCCTGCTTTCCCAGTAAATGCATTTGCATTTCGTGTATTAACCAATAACGCCATAACTTTTTTATTTCCTATAGATTTATTCCATTTGATATTTTCTGACACAATAGTTGACCTAGTGTAAACCGATGCGTAGTTTGCCCCATTTCTAAAATAAAATAAAACTAAATCATCTCTTGAAGGATTATAAAGCTTGGCATCAGTGGTTGATAATGCAAGACCATTTAGATGATCAAGATCCTGAAAATCACTTAATTTAGTATTTTTACTTTCAGATCCAAATAAGTTGTTAAAATTTAATACCATAAGGTTTAAAATAATTATTTTCTTCCTATATTATTAAATATAATTAAATTATACATCAAAATATACTAAATGCTTAATCCTTTAAAAATATTATCTAAGTTCATTAAATCACATAATCAAAAGCAATTAGATAAGCTGCAAGTGATTTTAAATAAAGTCAACAATTTAGAAAATGAAATATCTAAAATTAATGATGCTGATTTTCCAAAAAAAACACAAGAACTAAAGGAAAGTTTGGCAAAAGATCCAAATCTTGACAATATATTGCCTGAAGCATTTGCCTTGGTAAGAGAAGCATCGAAAAGAACTAGGGGAGAAAGACATTTTGATGTCCAGATTATGGGTGGTATTGTACTGCACCAATCTGGAATTTCTGAAATGCGAACCGGAGAAGGTAAAACAATTACAATTGTACTTGCGGCCTATCTCAACTCGCTTCAAGGGAAAGGTGTTCATATAGTTACAGTAAATGATTATCTTGCAAAAAGAGATTGTTCAGAGATGAACAAAATTTATAATTTTTTGGGTATCAATGCTGGTTTCATCTCAAATGAACAAATTGATGATGAAAGAAAACATAATTATTCACAAGAT
Source organism: uncultured Pelagibacteraceae bacterium (assembly GCA_902626575.1). GTDB lineage: Bacteria > Pseudomonadota > Alphaproteobacteria > Pelagibacterales > Pelagibacteraceae > Pelagibacter. The sequence goes on from CACOFY010000001.1 coordinate 18,388, forward strand.
ATCACATATGCAACAAATAGTGAATTGGGCTTTGATTACTTAAGAGATAATATGAAATTTTCAAAAGAAGACTTGGTTCAAAGAGGCCATAAATTTGCAATTGTAGATGAGATAGATTCTTGTTTGATTGATGAAGCAAGAACTCCTCTAGTAATTTCAGGAGCAGCTGAGGATAAAACAGGTCAATATTTAGCAATTGATAAACTAGTCAAAAGATTAACGGAACAAGATTATGAAATAGATGAAAAAGATAAAAACGTTTTTTTAACTAATTCTGGAATTTCAAATGTAGAAAAAATATTAAATGAAGCAAATATTTTAAAAAATAATAACTTTTATGACCCTGCAAATTTGTCATTGGTCCATCATGTAAATCAAGCGCTTAAGGCAAACCATTTATACAAAAAGGGCAAAGATTACATCATTCAGGATGGTTTAATTAAAATAATAGATGAGTTAACTGGAAGAATTTTAGAGGGAAGAAGATATGGAGATGGTCTTCATCAAGCACTTGAGGCTAAAGAAAAAGTAGATATCCAAAATGAAAATCAAACTCTTGCATCAATTACTTATCAAAATTACTTTAAGCTTTATGAAAAGTTGTCTGGTTGTACTGGAACTGCGCTGACAGAAGCAGAAGAATTTTTGGAAATCTACAATCTTTCTGTAACAGTAATTCCAACAAATAAAAAAATGATAAGAAAAGATTGGAATGACCAAATATTCCGAACTGAAAAAGAAAAAAACATAGCAATTATAAAAAAAATTAGTGAGTGCTATAAGATAGGTCAACCTACTTTAGTTTTTACCTCTAGTGTCAATAAATCCGAACAATATTCTTCTTTACTAAATAAAGAAAAAATACCTCATGTTGTTTTAAATGCAAAAAATCACGAAAAAGAAGCTGAGATTATTGCTAATGCAGGAAAATTAAACTCTGTAATAATAACTACAAGTATTTCAGGACGAGGTGTTGATATTCAACTAGGTGGAAAAAAAGAAGATCTCAAAGGTGAAAAATTATTATCTGAGAAAAATAAAATTAAATCCTTAGGTGGATTGTTTGTAATTGGAACTGAAAGAATGGAGTCTAGAAGAGTTGATAATCAAGCAAGAGGAAGATCTGGCAGACAGGGAGACGAAGGAAATTCAATTTTCTTTGTAAGTCTTGACGATGATTTAATGAGAATATTTGGATCAGAGTCCATGAACACTATGTTAGAAAAATTAGGTCTTAAAGATGGAGAAAGTATAGATCATCCATGGATAAACAAAGCTCTTGAAAGAGCACAACAAAAAGTAGAGGCAAGAAATTTTGATATGAGAAAAACGCTACTTAAATTTGATAATGTGCTTAATGACCAAAGGCATGTGATTTTTAGTCAAAGAAACAACATTATAAATACAAATGAAATATTTAATTACTCAGAAACATTTTTAGACGAAACTATAGACCAACTTATCTCTGAAAAAAATTTATCTATAAATCCGAAGAAAAGCAAAGATTTTGAGACAAGAGTCAAAACACTTGTGGGAAAAAGCTTTAATGATGAAGAGATTAAAAATTTAAGTGATGTTAAAAATGATGAATTTAAAGATAAATTAAAAAACAAATTTTTAGAAAAAAGAAATGAAAGATTAAAAAAGTTAGGTGATGATCAGTCAAAGGAAATAGAAAAAAGAATATTCTTACAAGCTATAGATGCTAATTGGAAACTACATATTCAATATCTAGAGCAACTTAGACAAGTTATTGGATTAAGATCTTATGGACAAAGAGATCCTCTTGTTGAATATAAAAAAGAAGCATTTAGTCTTTTTGAAAATTTATTGAGTAAGTTAAAATTCGATCTAATTACAATTCTTTTAAATTTAACAATAATAGAAAAAACAGAAGAACAAACACAAAATAAAAATAAAATTAATCCAAAATATGTTGGAAAAAAAATGAGTAGAAATGAACCTTGTTATTGTGGATCAGGCAAAAAATACAAACATTGTTGTGGAAGGTTTTAAATAAATATAATTCCCAAAAAAAGCATAAATAAAATTACTAAAACTAAAAGTATTAATTCCTTTTTTTTAAACTTATTAACAAAATTCAAAAAACTATTATTCTCCAATGAAAGACTTGTTTTAGAGCTAGAAGTCGAGGTAAATCCTTTATTTCTTCCAATGGATAAAAATTTTTCTTTTCTCTTATTAAAAACTTCTTCTCTAGATAATCCATAGAACTCTAGTAAATTTTTTTCTATACTTTTTCTTACGTTTTCTAATATAAAGTTTTTGTCTCTATGAGCTCCACCCAAAGGCTCCTCTATGATTTCATCTATTACCTTCAAATCTAGTAGATCTTTGGAAGATAATTTCATTGCTGTAGCTGCTTCGAGAGTTTTCTTCGGATCTCTCCATAAAATTGTTGCACATCCTTCGGGAGATATGACAGAATAAATAGCATTCTCTAACATTATTACTTTACTTGATGACGCTAACGCTATTGCACCACCAGAACCACCTTCCCCAATTATAATTGATATGGTTGGAACTTTTATATCCATACTGCACTCAATTGATTTTGCAATTGCCTCTGCTTGTCCTCTTTCCTCAGCGCCAACACCGGGATAAGCTCCTGGCGTATCAACAAAAATAATAATTGGAATATTAAATTTGTCTGCCAACTTCATTAATCTTATAGACTTTCTATATCCTTCAGGTCTCATCATTCCAAAATTATGCTCTATTCTACTCTCAAGATCGTCTCCTTTTTCTTGACCTATTATTAATACAGTTTGATTATTAAATTTTGCAAAACCAGTTATTACTGATTTATCATCGCTATAATATCTATCACCAGACAAAGAAATAAAATCTTCAAATAAATTATCTATAAAAAATTTTGACTTTGGCCTGTCCTCATGTCTTGCAACTTGAGTCTTTTGCCAAGGATTTAAATTTGAATATATATCTCTCAATTTTTCATCTATTTCAGTCTGTAATTTTGAAATTTTATCTGTTTCTACCTCTGATAAACCCGTATTGTTATATGGATCTTTAAGTTCATCAAGCTCTTTTTCTAAGTCTTTTATGTCTAGTTCAAAATTTAGATAATTTTTCATATATTTAGTCTTTATAAACTAAAAATAGGCAATAAAATGGTAAAAAAAAATATGTCAAAAAACGAGAAATTTGTTCGAATATACGATTTGTCTGTTTCTAGGGTCCTTTTATCATTCATAAATAGGGAATTATTACCAGGAACAAAAATTTCAAAAAATCATTTTTGGAGAGGTTTTAGCAAGTCTGTTCATGAGTTGGCTAAAAAAAATAGGGAACTCATAGAAATTAGAGAAAAAATTCAAAAGTCAATCGATACATACCATCTTGAGCGAAAAGGAAAGAAAATAAATTTAAATGATTATAAAAAATTTTTAGAAAAAATTGGTTATATCAAAAAGAAGGGAAAAAATTTCAAAATTCCATACAAAAGTGTTGATAAAGAAATATCTAATATTTGTGGTCCACAGCTAGTGTGTCCAGTATCGAATGCGCGATTTTTATTAAATGCTGCAAACGCAAGATGGGTAAGTCTTTATGACAGTCTCTATGGTGCTAATATAATTCCTGAAACAAAAGGAGCGGTTAAAGGAAAAACATATAATCCGATTAGAGGTGCTAAAGTCATTGATTATGCAAGAGAAATTTTAGACAAGTATATTCCTTTAAAAAATCAAAGCTGGAAAAATCTTAAAAAAATTCCAGATGTTAAAAATGGTATACTTAGTGTTAATCTTAAAAATCCTAAACAATTTATAGGTTTTAGAAAACAAAAAAATAAAATCTTTTCACTTTTATTTAAAAACAATAATTTACATTTAGATATTTTATTTGATCAAAAAGGCAATTTAGAAGTAAATAATCCCGATGGAAATCAAGACCCATTAAAAATTCATGATATTATTTTAGAGTCAGCAATTTCCACAATTTGTGACCATGAAGATAGTGTGGCGGCTGTAGATGCGGAAGATAAGGTGCTAGGATATAGAAATTGGCTATCTTTAATGAAAGGAAATTTAACATCAAAGTTTAAAAAAAATAATAAAACAATCCTTAGAAAATTAAACTTAGATAGACAATACTTGTCACCAAAAGGTAAAAAAATAGTGTTACATGGAAGATCCTTGTTGCTTAATAGGAATGTTGGGCACCTTATGACAAATCCTGCAATTTTATTAAAAGATGGATCTGAATGTCCAGAAGGGATTTTAGATGCATTTGTAACATCTGCGGCTTGTATTCATGATTTTAAAATGAAGGGAAATTCTAGAACAAATTCAATTTATATTGTTAAACCTAAAATGCATGGTCCAGATGAATGCTCATTTACAAATAAAATTTTCGAAAAAGTTGAAAAAGTTTTGAAATTTAGAAAAAATCAAATTTTGTGTGGCATAATGGATGAAGAGAGGAGAACAAGTGTTAATTTAAAAGAATGCATAAGAATTTTGAAAAAAAGAGTGTTTTTTATAAATACAGGATTTCTCGATAGAACTGGAGATGAAATTCATACTTCTATGGAAATTGGGCCAATGATTTTAAAAGGTGACATGAAATCATCGAAATGGATAAAAGCATATGAAACTAATAATGTCGATGTGGGATTAGATTGCGGCTTTTCTGGAAAAGCTCAAATAGGAAAAGGGATGTGGGCAATGCCAGATTTGTTAAAAGAGATGATGGAACAAAAAATATCTCACCCTTTATCAGGCGCTAATTGTGCCTGGGTACCATCTCCAACAGCTGCAGCAATACATGCATTACATTACCACAATGTCGATGTATTTAGTTTGCATCAAAAACTTAAAAATAGAAAAAAAGCAAAATTAGATGATCTTTTAACTATACCCCTTAATACTCAAAAAAAATGGTCGAAAGAGCAAATAGAAAGAGAGTTAAGAAATAATGCACAAGGAATATTAGGTTACGTTGTAAGATGGGTAGACCAATCTGTAGGATGTTCAAAGGTTCCAGATATTAATGGTGTGGGATTAATGGAAGATAGAGCTACTTGCAGAATAAGCAGTCAGCACATAGCAAATTGGCTTCATCATGGTATATGTAGCAAGAAACAAGTTTTAGAGATAATGAAAAAAATGGCAAAAATAGTAGATTATCAAAACTTAAAGGACCGAGGTATGAAAGATCAAGACCCATATCAAGCAATGTCGGGAAATTTTGATAAATCAATTGCTTTTAAAGCGGCTTGCGATCTTGTTTTTCATGGAAAATATCAGCCCTCAGGTTACACAGAGCCATTATTGCATTTTAATAGATTGATGAAAAAGTCAATTTGATTCTGAATTTAATCCTGATCTATTTTTAAATGCGGAATAAAGTGTCCCATCATCTAAATTTTCAATTTCTCCTCCAACTGGCAAGCCTTGAGCAAGTTTTGAAACTTTAACTTTAGTTTTGTTTAAACTCTCTTGTATATAATAGGCTGTAGTTTGGCCCTCAACAGTTGCGCTTGTTGCAATTATGACTTCATCAATTTTTTGATCTTTAACTCTTTTGACCAAAGATGTTATTAATAAATCCTCTTTTTTTTGCCCAGAAGAATTAATCGTACCTCCCAAAATATGAAAATAACCATCAAAGATATTAGAGCTTTCTATACTCCATTGATCAGCAATACTCTCTACAACACAAATTTTATTTGATTTTCTTGAAGATTGATCGCAATTACTACAAAGATTATTAGATCTCAAAGATCCACAAACATTACATCTGTAAATATTCTTATATACATCAACTAGTACTTTCGCCATTGGCTTTAACAATTCTTCTCTACTACTTATCATTTTTAGAATAATCCTTTTTGCAGATTTGGGTCCAAGTCCTGGCAATTTAGAAATAATTTTTATTAAATTCTCTATTTCATCAATTTTTTGCATAAATCTAAAATGGCCATTTAAATCCAGGAATACCAAACCCACCTGTTACTTTGGATATTTCTTCTGAGGTTTTAGATTTGAGCTTCTCTTTTGCATTATTGTGTGCAGCTACAATTAAGTCCTCAATTACGGATTTATCTTCTTTCATTATATCTTCTGAAATGAAAATGCCGATCATTTCACCCTCGCCGTTTAATGTCACTTTTACTGAATTTGATCCAGAAACACCCTCAACTTTAATGCTTTTTATTTTTTCCTGACTCTCTTTCATTTTATTTTCTAACTCTTTTGCTTTATCTAAAATTTTTGAAAAATCAGTCATTTATTTCCTCATTTTTAACCTCTACTAATTCCGCGTCATCAAAGATTTCTTTAATTTTCTTATAAGTTTTTGTTTTTTTGGCATTCTCCAACATATCTTTCTTATTTTTAACTTTAATTTGTTTTTTTGTTAATTCACCTTGTTTTTTGGATAATGTTATAATCCATCTCTCACCAGTCCAATCAAACAATTTTGATGAAATAATTTTTAAAAAATCTTTACTTAAATCCTCATTAAATGAAATTTCTATTCTATTTTTTTCGAAACTTACTAGATTCACGTTATTCTCTAATTCATACTTTAATTTAATTTCTTTTTTTTGATCACAAGTTTTAATTAACTCATCAAAAGACTTAATTTCAATTATATTTTTAACACTTTTATCTATATTCAGCTTATCTTTATCCTCTTGAACAATATTTTTAATTTGATCAATTGTTTGGCCCTTAATTTGTTCTAGCACTTCCTTATTTTTAAAAGATTTACTTAGCCTTTCTGGAATATCCAAACTTTCAATTTTTTCAGAGGAAATATTTGATTTAATTCCTTTAAGAAAAATCAATCTTATCAAAAACATCTCAATAGATAGGTTTTGATTAGAAATTATATCTAATTCTTGCATTGTCTGTATCGTGAATTGCCAAAATAGCAAAAAAATACTATTTTCTACCTTTGCTGACAAATCTTTGACTGTTTCAAATTGTTCGTCATTAAGAGAAAAGTTTGTACCGTCAATCTTTAAAGAATTAATGTTCTTTAAATAATATAGTATTTCTAAAAAATCATTTAAGAAAACCTTGGGTTCAACTCCTTGATCATAAATTGATCTATATTGTTGCAATACCTTTTCTTCATCACCATCAAAAATATTTTTAAACAAATCAATAAGTAATGATTTATCAAAATAACCAAAAATCTTTTGTGCATCTTTGAGATCAAGCTCCTTATTGTTTTGTTGGGAAATAATTGCTCGATCTAGTAGTGATAATGCGTCTCTAACCGAACCCTCAGATATTTTTACAATAAGTTTTATAGCTTCGTCACTAATATTGCCGCCTTCTAAATTTTTTACATTCTTTAAAAAATCAAATAATTCACTAGATTTTACTCTTGAAAGATCAAATCTTTGACATCTTGAAACAACAGTCACAGGAATTTTTTTTATCTCTGTTGTAGCAAAAATAAATTTAAGACTTCCACCATTGTTATAAGTTGGAGGTTCCTCTAAAGTTTTAAGTAAAGCGTTAAAAGCTTGTTTACTTAACATATGAACTTCATCAATAATGAAAATTTTATATTTAGCAATGCTAGGTCCGTATCTTGAAAATTCTATTAAATCTCTAACATCGTCTACACCGGTTTTACTTGCTGCGTCCATTTCTAAAACATCAATATGATTTGAATTTGATATTGCCTCACAGTTTTCGCACATATTTTTTTCACAGAGTTTATTGACGCCTTTTTTACAATTAAGTGCCTTTGCTACAATTCTTGCTGTTGTGGTTTTCCCAACACCTCTTATTCCTGTAAACAAATAAGCATTAGGAGTTTTATTATCTATTATCGAACTTAAGATTGTGTCTCTAATTACATCTTGACCTATTAAATCTTTAAAGACTGTCGGTCTATATTTTAAAGCTAAAACTTTTGAATTTTCTTTCATTATTTATAGGAGACTAGAACCTGAAAGACTGTCTTTACGACTGCTTCCGTTAAGATCTGGTCGGGTTCAAGCAGTATCCACCTCTAGCCTCCATTTCTATTATACCAACAATTTTTTTTATTCTTCAAGAAGATTAAAAATTAAATATCTCTGAAATGACTGGCTTTATATACCCCTAAAATATCTAAACTAACGGTATGAAAGCCTAATTCCTCTAGTGATTTTTGAACTTTCGGATCTTCAATATGTCCAACAATATCACATAAAAATAAATATTGCTCAAAACTACTATGTTCCGAAAAACTCTCGAGTTTACTTAAACTTATGTTGTTGGTCGCAAAACCCCCAAGACACTTATACAGAGCTGCAGGCTTATCTTTTACTTTAAAAATACAACTTGTGATATATTTATCTTTTTTAAATTCAGGGTGTTTGGCATTTTTTCCCATGATTAAAAATCTAGTTACATTTTTTTTATCGTCCTCAATATTTTTTTTTATAATTTCTAAATTGTAAATTTTTGCTGCTAATGTTGATGCAATCGCTGCCTCGTCTTTATTTGAGTTAACACTAATGAATTTTGCACTACCTGCTGTATCTGCAGCAATAATTGGTTCTAAATTATTTTCTTTAATTACTTTTTGGCATTGTGAAATTGCTTGTGAATGTGATCTCACACTTTTAATATTTTTTATTTTAACACCAGGTAATGCCATTAAATTATGAGATACTTTATGAAAATGCTCAGCATATATTTGGAGTTTATATTTGTTCATTAAGTATTGTATGTCCGCGACTCTTCCTGCTATCGAATTTTCAACTGGTATTATAGTCATCAAATTTTCATTCTCAGTACATTTTTGAAAGCACTCTTCAAATGTTTTGCAAGAAATTGTATCTGTTTTTGGATATGCCTCCTGAGCGGCAAGTTGCGAATAGGCACCTTCGGAACCTTGATATAAAATTTTCATATCAGCTTTTATATTCCATAATTTTTTTTAATTCTATAAAATCTTCTTGTGTATCAATTCCAATGGCTCCTGTATTTGCATAAGAAACATTTATTTTAATATTATTATCCAGAGCTCTTAATTGTTCTAATTTATATTTTTTTTCATTATTAGATTGTTTTAAATTTGTAAAAGCTTCTAAAGTAGAAGTACTAAATTCATAAATACCGATATGATGATAAGTATTAGATGATAGATTATCAATTTGCCTAAAAAATTTTTGCGCTACAGAAAATCTATTTTTTTCTAAATCGTTTACAGTTTGAACTTTTACAATATTTTTGTCAATATGATTATTTTTATTAATTATTTTAGAAGCTAATGTATTTATTTCACAATTATTCTTTTTAGTTAATTTATCTAGATTTTTTATATCGTTTATATCTATTAAAGGTTCATCTCCTTGAAGATTGATTACGTAATCAATATTTTTTAAATTTAACTTTTGGAAAGCTTCCCAAATTCTGTCAGTTCCAGTTTGAGGATTTTTTGAAGTCAAAATTGCTTCACCATGGTTCTTCTTTACTATATTTAAAATTTCTTCATCCTCAGTTGCGACAATTACCTCGCCAATTTGAGTTTCTTGTGCTTTTTTTACTACGTGACATATTATTGGGAGCCCATTTACTTCTAGCAAGGGTTTTCCTGGCAAACGTTCAGCCGACATTCTCGAAGGTATTAAAATTATTGTATTAGACATAAACATATTTATGCGTCTAACAGACGCAAATTTTTTTTAAATTTAAATTAAGCAATTTAGAAAATATCATGTTATATGTAAAAATACTTATATAAATCAATGGATTCTTTTGAATTAAACAAAATTATTGGAGCTATTTTACTGGTTGCACTACTAGTAATCGGTCTTGGCAAGGTTTCAAATTTGGTTTTTTATGTAAATAAGCCTGAAAAATCAAACTATAAATTAGAGTTAGATTCTGAAACAGTTGATGCAAAAATTGATGAAAAACCTGTTGAAAAAGAAATAGTTGATATAGCTGCCTTAATGTCAATGGGAGATTTAGCTCATGGTGAGAAAGTTTTTAAAAAGTGTGCTGCTTGTCATTCGATAAAAAGTGGTGGAGGAAATAAAATTGGACCAGCTTTATATAATGTTGTTGGTAGAAAAATAGGTGCTTTAAGTGATTATAAATATTCAAGTGCTTTAAGTGAATATGAAAAAAACTGGAGTTTTCAAGAATTAAATGGTTTTTTACTTAAACCAAAAGATTGGATTAAAGGTACAAAGATGGCATATGCTGGCCTGAGAAAAGAGAGGGATAGAGCATCTGTAATTTTATATTTAAACAAATATTCAGATAATCCTTTACCCTTACCTTAGTTTTCCTAAACAAAATAATAGAATTGATTTCTGTACATGAATTCTATTATAAGCTTGTTGCCATACTTTTGATCTATTTCCATAAAAGACTTCATCAGATACTTCATTTCCTCTAGGTAGACAATGTAATAAATAAGCATTTTTTGATAAAGACATTAATTTGGATGTTATTTTAAATTGTAAAAAATCTTTAATTTTTTTTTTTTTATTTACCTTATCGTTCATTGATATTACTTTGTCAGTAAGTACTACATCAGCATTTTTTATTGCTTTTTTAGGATTATTAAAAGTTTTAATTGTTTTTTTATTTTTTTTAATCTGATTTAAAATATCTTTTGAAAGATGATAATTTTTTGGACATCCAATGTTAAGTTTGAAAGAGAATTTTATCGATGCTTCAATTAAAGAATTTAAAACATTATTTGTGTCTCCTATCCAGCAAATATTTAGTTTAGAGATATTTTTTTTTGTAATCTCCTCAATGGTAAAAATATCCGACAAAATTTGAGCGGGGTGTGAAAGTGGGCTAAGTCCATTTATTAATGGTATAGACAAATTTTTTTTAAAGCTCACTAGTTTCTTCTCACTATCAGTTCTCAGCATAAATATATCGCCGTAAGTGGACAAAATTTTTGCTGTATCAGATATAGATTCACCACCTTTTGAAAGATGTAATTCATCTGGTCTTAGTGTCAAAGCAGATCCACCTAATTGTCTTATAGCTAAGTAGAAACTAAGTCTTGTTCTTAATGATGATTTTTCAAACATTTGTATTAAAAGTTTACCTCTTAGAGGTTGTCCTAAATCTGACTCAAGCGTTTTTAGTTTTTTTCTTTTAAGTTTTCTTCTTTTTGCGTCAATAAGAATTTTTCTTAGATTTTTCGAAGATATATCTTTGATATTTATAAAATTGTTCACTTCTTATCAAATTCCTTACAAACTTTTCTAATTATTTTTAACGCAAGATTGATCTCATTTTTTTTTACATTTAAAGGAGGTAATATCCTTACAACATTTTCTGCTGCTCTAATTGTTAATAGTCTATTTTGAGTAAGACTGTTTATGAATTTTCCAAGATTTACATTAAGTTGAAGTCCAATTAACAAGCCTACTCCTCTAACTTCTTTAATTACTTTTGGATAATTTTTTCTAATTTTTTCTAGCTCGAATAAAAAATATTTGGAATTTTTTCTTACATTTGCTAGAAAGCCTTTTTTATAAATCTCGCTTAAAACAGCATTCCCTACCATCATTGCTAATGGATTTCCGCCATAAGTACTACCATGTGTGCCAGGTATCATGCATTTTGCAACTTTTTTTGTCATAAGAACTGCTCCTATTGGAAAACCTCCACCAATTCCTTTTGCGATTGGTACTATATCTGGTTTCACATTTGAATATTCAAATGCAAAAAATTTTCCAGATCTACCAATGCCACATTGAACTTCATCTAGAATAAGCAAAATTTTTTTTTTATTACAAATTTTTTTAACTTCCCTGAGAAATTTATTTGAGTGGACTTTTATTCCTGACTCACCCATAGCTGTTTCGAAAAATAATGCAGCAGTATTTTTATTAATTTTTTTTTTTAGAGAGTTCAGATCACCAAATTTAAAATGATCAAAGCCACTTACTTTTGGGCCAAATCCCTCGGTCATTTTTTTTGATCCACTTGCAAATATATTTGCCAATGTTCTGCCATGGAATGAATTTTTTATACACAATATTCTATTTTTATTTGGTTTTCCAATAGAGTAAAAATGACGTCTTGCAATTTTTATTGCAGCCTCATTTGCCTCTGCTCCAGAATTGACAAATATTACTTTATCAGCAAATGTTTTTTTTGCTAAATTTTTTGCTAAAAGTTCACCTTCTGGAATTTCAAAAGAGTTAGAAACATGCCAAACTTTTTTTGCTTGTGTGTTTAATGCTTTTAGTAAGGTGGGATGCGAGTGTCCCAGGGTATTTACAGCTATACCACTTAAAAAATCTAAATATTTTTTTTTATCTTTGGAATAAAGAAAGCTACCTTTGCCTTTAATAAAGGATATTTTTCTACGATTATAATTTTTAGCTAAATAACTCATGTTTTAATCTTATATCCGATCTTATAAAGATAGAATGATATATACCATGCAATAAGAGCTAATAATGGTAAATAAACCAAACCAAATGATAAATCTCCATCTGACTTTCCTAAAAATCCATATCTAAATATATTTATTATATGAAAGAATGGATTAATCAAACTGATAGACTGGAAAAATTCCGGTAATCTATCAATTGTATAAAAAACTCCAGATAAAAAGCTCAAGGGTTGCAGAATAAAATTTGTAACAGTTGCAGTGTGATCAAATTTGGTAGCCCACAAGCCAGTTATAAAACCTAAACTTCCTATAAAGAAAGATCCAAAAAAACCCGAGTAAAAAATAAAAAAAATATTTTTCAATGGTAACTCTACTATAAAAATAAATACTAGTACTGATATAAAACCTATTAATATACTTCGTGTAACCGCAGCCATTATTACTGCTAGGGAAACTTCAAATGCTGATAATGGAGCATAAAGAACATCGACTATATTTCCTTGCATTTTTGATATCATGAATGAACTAACTGAATGCGAAAAACTTTGAAGTATCATTGATTGAACTATCAGTCCAGGAGCTAGAAATGTAACAAATGAGTAGCCTAAAACATCCCCCCTGTCGTTGCCAAGCGCAAGTGTTAATACCGACAAAAATAGCAAACTAGAGACTAAAGGCGATAAAAGTGTTTGAGCCCATACTACAAAGAATCTGCTACACTCTCTAATCCACAATGCAACCAATCCTACGTAATTAATTTTACCAAATTGACGAACACCAATTTTATATCTTTTTTGTAATTCAACCATTGGTAAATATATTTATCCTTTTTTTTTAAGTTTTGTTAAAAAAACAAAAATAATGCTTGTTTTTATAATTTTTATATGTGTATTTATATTGTATACAACAAAAATATAACTACTACATATAGTGTATAAATGAGTTGGACTGAAGATAAAGTAAATAAATTAAAAGAGCTATGGGGTAAAGGAAAAACTGCGAGCCAAATAGCTGAAATACTTGGTGGACTTAGTAGAAATGCAGTAATTGGTAAAGCTCATAGATTAAATTTATCAGCGAAAATCAGAACTAAAAATTTTAATCAAGAAACAAATAATAATAAGAAAAATTCAGAAATTTCCACTGATAAGCCAAAAAAATTTTCGAGATCTAGATTTAAATCTTTATTAATTGAAAATAATTTTGAGCCGGAAAATCCTAAACAACTAGAGGAATTGGATGATAACACTTGTAAATGGCCAATTGGTCATCCAAATGAGAAATCTTTTTATTTCTGTGGTCGTTCGTCTCTTAAGGATTTTTCATATTGTAAATTACATTTATTATATGCATTTCAGCCAAAAGGCAAAAAGGAAGACGCGGTGGATAAAAGCGAGGAAGTTCCAAAGTTTATAGCAAAAAAAATTAAGTCAGCATAATTTTATTTATCCAATAATTTTTTTTTTGCCTTTTCAAATTCTTCTTTTGTAATCACCTCTGACTCAAATAAATCGTTCAGCTTTATAAGTTCATCACTAATACTATTATTTTCTTCATCTATGGAGTCGGTGTTTTTAATATTGTCTTCTAACTTATTTAAATTTTTGGCCTGCATACCAGTATTTATTGCTTTTACCGCAATATAAATAACATAAATTAATATAAAAAAGATAACTAAATAAACTAAATTTATAAGCATTTTATTCTATTTATTTTCTTCTAAAGAAAATTTTCCTCCCTCTCGCCAGTTATACGCATATTGCTTAATACCTTTATCAAAAAAAATTTTACTAGGTACTCCAATATCAAAGTTTGTGACTCCATTTTTTGATTTTATATTATCATACTTTAGTAATTTTAATTGATCATTAGTGATTAATGGTGTCGGTAAAAGTTGAAAAATTGAAGCAGTCGCTTTTGCGATAAATAAAGGTAAAGGCAATAAGATTCTTTTTTTGTTGATTGCAATAAGTAATTTTTCTAGTATTTCTTTAAATGTTATTATCTCTGGACCAATAACTTCTATACTTTCTGAATAAATTTCCTTTGAGATTATATTAAATATTACTTCTGAAACATCTGATGCATGGACAGGACAAAATTTTGTTGAGCCATTATAATACAATGGAAAAATAGGCAATAAACTAAGCATACTCATAAACTTAGTAGTAAACTTGTCATCTACACTATAAACTATTGAAGGTTTTAAGATTGTTGCAGATGAAAGATTATTTTTTATACTTTCCTCACCATTTAATTTACTTGAAGCATATAGTGAGTCTTTGGCATCCTCCAAACCCAAAGCGGATAAGTGTATTAATTTTTTATTATGTATTGAACAAATTTTAGACAAAAGTTTTGGAAATTTGTTATGAATATTTTCAAAAGTATTTCTTTTTCCTTTTTCAAATAAAATTCCAACTAAATTTATACAAATATCTGTTTCAGATATAAATTTAGTTATCTTTTGCTCATTAAAAATATCTGCTTCCTCTATATCAAGATAACCTATTGGAGCTTGGGTTTTTAAAACATATGCTTTTTGATGCTTATTTCTTGTTATTGCAGTAACTTTGTAATTTTCCTTAACTAATTTCCTTATACAATATCTGCCAATTTGACCACTTGCGCCGAAGATAAGTACTTTTTTTTTAATCATTTATCAAAAAATAGACATTTTTGTTATGTCTTTATATATATAACTTAAAATGAATAACATCAAAATATTTGATCAAGATCTACCTAATGAAATTGATTTATCAAATGAAAAAGTGATTGGATTGGATTGTGAAGCACTTGGCCTAGTATTGGGTAGAGATCCACTAACTTTGGTTCAATTAGGACTGGAATCCAAAAAGTATTTCTTAATAAAATTAAATAGAAAAAATTATGACGCACCAAATTTGAAAAAATTATTATCAAATAATAAAATTCAATTTATTATGCACTATGCTAGACAAGATTTGCTTTGGTTAAAATATCATCTAGGTATAAAAGTTGAAAATATTTTTTGTACCAAACTTGCATCGAAGATAGCTAGGACTGCGTCCAATTCACATGGGTATAAGGACTTGGTTAAAGAAATCTGTGGCAAAGATATCTCAAAGAAAGAGCAACAAAGCGACTGGGGTGATCCAAATCTTTCAGATAAGCAAATAAGTTATGCTGCACAAGATACAGAATACTTATTTGAGATAAAAGAGAAATTAAAAAATATGTTGGAAAGAGAAAAAAGAATTGATCTTTACGAAAAAAGTATAAAAGTATTACCTGTTCTTGTAGATATGGAAATTGCTGGCTACAAAATAACCACATTCGAACATTAAAAATGAAAAAAAATAATTTAAAAAAAATTGCAAAAAATGTTATTGACCTTGAAATATCAGCTTTAAGAAAGCTTAAAAATTCAATCAATAACACATTCAACAAAGTTGTTAGTTTAATTGTAAATTGCCAATCGAAAGTAATTTTTTGTGGCGTTGGTAAAAGTTTTATTATTGCATCGAAAATAAGTAGCACCCTTTCATCTGTGGGCAGCCCATCATTTGCAATTTCTGCTAATCAATGTACTCATGGTGATTTAGGCAGTATAACCAAAAAAGATTTGCTTATACTAATAAGTAACTCAGGTGAAACAGATGAGATTAAGCCTGTAATTCAATATGCAAAGAGGAATAAAATTACATTGGTTGGAATAGTTTCAAAAAAAAATTCTGTTTTATATAAATCTTCAGATTTTAAACTTTATATACCTGAAATGAAAGAGTCAGGTCATGGCATAGTTCCAACATCATCTACGACATCTCAATTAGCATTGGGTGATGCCTTAGCCATTGCATCGATGAATTATAAAAATTTTGGAAAGTTAGATTTTAAAAAGTTTCACCCGTCTGGAAATTTAGCTACAAAACTTAAAACCGTTGAAGATCTTATGATCAAAGGGAGTAAAATACCTTTTATTGATGAAAACTCAAATATGAAAAATGCCTTAAAAACCCTAACAAAAAAAAACCTGGGTGTTTTAATTGTTAGAAATAAAAATAAAAAAACTATAGGTGTGATAACAGATGGCGATTTAAAAAGAGCTATAGAAAAGAATCATGAAATTAAAAATATTAAGCTAAAGAAAATAATGTCTAAAAACCCGATTTCAATTAATCAAAATGAACTAGCGGTGGAGGCCCTAAGTTTAATGACTTCGAAAAAGAAAATAACAAGCCTTTGTGTATATAAAAATAAAAAAAAAAACCAAACAGTTGGGTTAATTCATATTCACAATATTTTAAACGCTAATATAAGTTAGATTAATGTCTACAAAATCATTAGTTCAATCAGGAATAATATTAGTTATCATTATAATAATATTTATTATTTATATTTTTTTTTTTTTAAATAAAGATCAGGAAATTATAAATAACTCAAAAATTAATACTGACGTAGATAATAGAATTGTAGACTTAAAATATAATGCAATTGATGAAGATGGAAATAGTTATGTAATTGAGTCAAAATCTGGAAAGGTTTCTGAGAAAGATAAAAATATACTTATTCTTAAAGAAGTTATTGGTATAATTAAAATTAAAGGCTCAGAAGATGTAATTATATTATCCGATTTTGCAGAGTATAATAAGATGACATTTGATACTTATTTTTATGATAATGTGAAATTGACTTCCGAAGGACACTCAATTATCTCTGATATTTTATTTATGAATTATATTGATAAAAATATTAATATTGAGAATAACGTAGTATATGAAGGTTATAATAATAAGCTTTTAGCAGATATGATTCAAATTGATCTTGTAAGTAAATTCTCTAAGATTTATATGTTAGGTAAAGAAGACAAGGTAAAAGTAGAATTAAAACAAAATGGCAGTAATTAAAAAATTTCGAATTAAATCATTTAAAAAAAAAGACTCATTATTGGAGCTTCAAAATGTGTCTAAGTCATTTGGAGAAAGAAAAATTTTAGATAACGTTTCAATTAAGATAAATCGAGGTGAAATTCTCGGTTTATTAGGGCCTAATGGCGCTGGTAAATCAACAATTTTTAATTTAATTACAGGTTTGCTTAAACCTGATTTTGGAAAAATTATTTTTGGAGACAAGGATGCAACTGAATATCCGATATATATAAGAACTAGAGAATTTAAAATAGGTTATGTTCCGCAGTATGGAGGTTTCTTTTCAGATCTCACTACATACGAAAATTTAAAAGCAATTGCAGAAATATTAATTAAAGACCCAAGAGAGCAAAATAGTAAAATTGAGTATCTAATATCAAAATTTGAGTTAGATTATATAAGAAATATAAAGGCTTCTTTTTTATCAGGTGGTCAAAAAAAAAAGTTAGTAATTGCAATTGCTTTATTAGGGGATCCGAAAATCCTTCTTCTAGATGAATGTTTTGCAGCTTTAGATGTGTTAACGATTCAAATGTTACAAAAAATAATAGTTAATTTACAAACAGAGGAGAGAATTGGTATAATCATTTGCGACCATCAGGCTAGAGATTTACTTACATGTGTTGATGTGGCAATGATACTTTCAAATTGCAAAATTATAGCACAAGGCACACCAAAAGAACTTGTAAACAACCCAGAGGCAAGAAATGCATATTTTGGGGAAGCTTTTAAAATCAATTAAAATAAAATGCCGAAGAATTTTATTCTAATTGATAAAAAGATAAAAAGTTTTAATAAAAAAATAAAAGTTGATGGTGATAAAAGCTTGTCAATTCGATGGGCATTATTAGCATCTCAAGCAATAGGAACGTCAAAAGCTAAGAACTTATTACGATCTGAAGATGTTAATAACACTTTAATATGCCTCAAGAAACTTGGCATTAAAATTTCACAAAATAAAAATATTTGTTCAATTAAAGGTAGAGGGTTAAATGGTTTTATTTTTAAAAAAAATATAACTTTAAACGCCGGAAACTCTGGGACCTTGGGAAGATTAATTTTATCATTATTAATAAAATCACCTTATAAAATAAAAATAGTTGGTGATAAAAGCTTATCTAAAAGAGATTTTTCAAGAGTTATAGAACCTTTAAAAAAAATTGGAGTTAACTTTTACCCAAATAGTAAATCAAAATTACCAATATATATAAAAGGGACAAATTATTTAAGACCTATTAATTATTTGGAAAAAAGAGGATCTGCTCAATGCAAGACCTGTGTAATGCTAGCATCTTTGAACGTTCCTGGTGTGACAAAGATAATTGCAAAAAATTCAAGAGATCATACTGAAAAAATGTTTAAAAGTCTTAAGATACCAATTAAAATAAGAAAAAGTTCAAACTTCGATTTTATTACTCTATCCAAACCAAAAATTTTAAAAAAATTCGACTTTAATATACCCGGGGATATTAGTTCAGCATCTTTTTTTATAGTGCTAACATTACTATCTAAAAATTCTAAAATAATTTTAAAAAATATTAATATTAATTCAACTAGAATTGGGGTTATTAAAATTTTAAATATGATGGGTGCAAAAATTAAATTTGAAAATATTAAAATTATAAATGGTGAAAGATGTTCAGATATAAAAGTAAAAAGTATTAATAATTTTAAAAGCATTAGATGTCCAACATCTTTAAATTCAGCTGCGATTGATGAATTTTTAATTATTTTTCTTATAGCCGCTAGAGCAAATGGGATCTCATACTTTAAAGACCTATCTGAATTAAACCAAAAAGAAAGTCCAAGACTAAAAATTGCAGCCAAAATTTTAAAATCAATTGGTGTGAAATTAAGTTTTGATGATAGTTCAATTAAAATATATGGAAATCCAAACTTTAAATTTCAAAAAAAAATTGTCATTAGAGATTTTTTGAAAGATCATAGAATTTTTATGATGTCGGTTATATCTGCTTTATCGTTTGGTGGTTCATGGCAAATATTTGATCCAGCTTCAGTTAAAACCTCTTTTCCGTCATTCCTAAAAAAAATAAAGCAAATTGGTGGTAATTTAAAATGATTAAAAAGAAAATAAAAATTGCAATCGACTCGCCGGCGGCGGCTGGAGGAGGAACTATTGGAAAGGCTTTGTCAAAGTATTTTAATCTACTATATTTAGATACAGGAAAAATTTACCGATATATTGCATATTTAAAAAAAAGTTCACCAAGGAAAAGTAATTTAAATTTTTTAAAAAAAAAAATTAAAGTTTTAAAATTAAAAGAATTAGAAAAACAATCTCTATCAAGTAATGAAATTGGAACTCTTGCATCACTAATCGCGAAAGATAAAAAAATTAGACAGTTAGTTTATAATTTTCAAATTAATTGTGCTTATAAATTTCCAAAAAAATTTAATGGAAGCTGTTTGGATGGGCGAGACATTACATATAAAATAATTCCGGACGCTGACTTTAAATTTTATATAACTGCATCTTTAAAAGTAAGAACTATTAGAAGATACAAAGAATTAATTAAATTGGGAAAAAAGACTACTATTGCAGATGTTAGAAAAAGTATTAAAAGTCGCGATTATAGTGACTTAAATAGACGTATTTCACCTTTAAAAAGAACTAAGGATTCTATCTTGATTAATACCTCAAATTTAACTAAAAAAGCATGCTTTTTAAAAATAAAAAATATTATTGAGAAAGAAATAAAGTATTAATGGAAATATATAATTCTTTAGAAACCACAGCCTCAAAAGAATTTAAAGAACTGTTAAACGGCCAACTTTCAAAAACAAAAGATGTTGCTGAAGGTAAAATAATCGAGGGAAAAGTTACCAAAATAACAGAAAAGTTTATTTTTTTATTTATTGAGGGACTAAAATCTGAACCTGTTGTTGATGTTAATGAGATAAAAACTTTAGGATTATTAGAAAATTTAAAGGTTGGAAGTAAAATTTCAGTTTTATTGGAAAGAATTGAGGATAAAAATGGTGATGTAATAGTATCTGCTAGTAAAGCACTAAAAATAAAAGGGTGGGATAAGCTTGTAGAAGCATTTGAAAAAAATGAACCTATTATGGGTAAAATTACCAATAAGTGTAAAGGTGGAGTAATTGTTGAACATATTGATACAGGTTCTCTTATGTTCTGCCCTGGTTCTCAGATCTCTGATAAACCTCTTAAAGATATATCACACTTAATTAACGAACCGCAGAAGTTTGCTTTAATTAAATTAGATAAAGTTAGAGGGAATGCGTGTGTATCAAGAAGACAAATTATATCTTCAAATAAAAAAGAAGATAGAGCAAAGATAATTGAAAAATATAAAGTCGGAGATGTAATTAAAAATGCTGTTGTTAAAGGATACAGTAACTTTGGATGTTTTTTTGATGTAAATTCGGAGTTGGATGTTCTCGTTCATACATCGGAACTTTCATACTCAAGAGTTAATCATCCTGAAGAATTATTAAGTATTGGGGCTAAACATGATTTGCTTATAATTTCTGTTGATAAAGATAAACAACAAGTTGGCTGTTCTATTAAACAATTATCCCAAGATCCTTTTGAGCACATTTCTAATTATGAGCTAAATAAAGAATATAAGGTAAAAGTAGTTAAACTTATGGACTTTGGAGCATTTTGTGAACTTGAGCCTGGACTTACAACTTTATTACACTCAAGCGAGCTAAGTTGGACAAAAAAGAATCCATCTGCAAAAAAGATGTTCAAAATTGGTGATGAAATATCCTGTGTTATAACAGAGATAGACAAAGAAAAAAGAAGAGTATCAATATCTCATAGACTTACACAAGAAAATCCCATGAATATTTTCGAAAAAAAATATCCCGTCGACTCAATTGTGGAGGGTACAATCAGTAGCACTAATGATTATGCTATATACTTAAAAATTGATGGTTTTGATTTAGATGGTTTCTTACATGCTAACGACTTAACATATGATAAGAATCCTGAGGAAGAGATAAAAAAATATAAAAAGGGTGAAAAATTAAAAGTAAAAGTTCTTGAAATAAAGCCTGATCAACAAAAATTAAGAATTGGTTTAAAACAAACTCAGACTGATCCTTATGAGTGGTTTAAAGACAAAAAAGTAAATGATACTTTAACAGTAAAAATATTAAAAACTGACAACAGAGGCTTAACAGTTCAGCCAGAGGGCAGTAAGTTAGAATTACAAATTAAGAAATCACAAATTGCTATAAATGCAGCAGATGCTAGACCCTCAAGATTCATTACAGGTGATAGAATAGATGCTGCAATACAAGAAATTGATATGAAAAAAAGAAAGGTATCTTTAAGTATTAAATTATTAGAGGAGTTGCAAAACAAAAAAGCTCTTGAAATGGGGTCTGATCCATTATCAGGAAGACAGCTTCCATTTTCGTCTTTATCAGATAAATTAGATAAAAAAGAAAAAAAGAAAAAGAAAGATTAAGATAAATTGGCAATAGTTAAATCTAGGCTGCTTAAAAAAATCTTCAAGAAATATCCAAATTTTTATAAAAAAGATATTGAAAAATTCTTTAATATAATTCTTGAGGAAATTAAATATTCATTAAAAAAAGGCGAAAGAGTTGAATTAAGGGGATTTGGTACTTGGTCTACACACATTCAAAAAGCTAGAATTTCTCGTAATCCAAAAACTGGAGAGAAAGTGAATACACCAGAAAAAAAAACTATTCATTTTAAAATAGGTAAAGAATTATTTAATAGAATAAATAATGAAACAGATTAAAAAGAAAATTTTTATAGCATGTGATACAACTAAAATTTCAAAGGTAAAAAAAATTATAAGATACTCTAAAACTAAACAATTAAATATCGGTTTTAAATTTGGATTAGAATTTTTAAATTCTATAAATGGTAGAAAATTTATTAAAAGTTTAAAAAATAAAATAATATTTTTAGATACAAAATTAAATGATATTCCAAATACCATGAAAAATTCTATAATTGCATTAAGTGATTTGAAACCAAATTACTTAACAGTTCATATTAGCTCTGGTTTTGAAGCACTAAAGGCAGTTAAAAGGGTTTCAAAAAAAATTAAAATAGTTGGAGTTACTACCCTTACTTCTCTTGACAATAAAAATTTAAGAGAAATTGGATATAATAAATCTGTTAAAGATTTAGTAAAACATCAAGCTAAATTAGCTAGTAAAGCAAAACTCGATGCATTAGTATGTAGCGCTCATGAAATAAAATCTGTAAAAAAATATTTTAAAAAAGAGATTATTACACCAGGTATCAGTTTTAATAAAATTAAAAATGATCAAAAAAGGATTACCACTCCAAATGAAGCTTATTATAAATATAAAAGTGACTGGCTAGTTATAGGAAGATCTATTACAAAAGGAAATATTAAGAAAAATTTAGACGAATTAATTTTTCAAATTAAAAAAAAATAGACTTAATATTGGATTGGTTCATCATCAATTGATCTCCATAAATACCAAGTTGCGACTGAGCAATATGGTGAAAATTTCTTTTGAAGTTTAAATATAAAGTTTCTTGGGGGTAAGTATTTTTTTTTATAATTATTCGATATTGCTCTAAGTAATCCTATATCTTGAATTGGCCAAATATTTTGTCTGTTGAAAGTAAAAAGTAAAATCATCTCTGCAGACCATCTTCCTATTTGTCTTAAACTAGAAAGATAAACTATTGCATCTTCATCATTCATTTTTTTTATTAATTTTGGATTAAATTCTTTGTTTAAAAACTTTTTTGACAGTTCTTTAATGCCTTTAACTTTTTGCTTACTTAACCCACATTTTTTTAACTGACTAAAAGTTTTATTATTAACCACATTAGGTTTAATTTTTCCTCTACAAACTTTTTTAAACTTTGAAAAAACTGAGTCTGCAGCAGCTACACTAATTTGCTGACCAATTATACTTTTACACAAAGAAAAAAATATGTCTCCTCTTGTAGTAAGTATTTTATCATCGTATTTTTTTATAAGTTTTTTCATCACAACGTCTTTAGAAGACAGATACTTTACTGCAACATTCCAATAGCGAGGTTTTTTAGTCATGTCTTGACGGTGTGGGTTCTTTTTTAAGAGCAATTTCTCGTCTAAAAATTATTATTGAGGACGCAATAACTAAAATTGCACCAATTAAAGTTTTTCCAGATGGAACTTCTCCCCAAATCAAATACCCAAATACAATTGCAAAAACCAAAGCTAAATATTTTAAAGGTGTAACTAAGGAAACTTCAGAAAATTTGTATGAATGGCTTAACCACAAATTCGCAACACCACCAAAAAAACCTATCATAGATAAAAGTGTAAGATCATAAAAGCTTGGCATTATCCACCCGAATGGCAAGGTTAGTAAGCCAGCAATTGTTATTGCCGCAGAGAAAAATAGAGAAATTAACCATACAGGTTCTGTTGATGACAACTGCCTAATACTTATTGCAACATAAGACATTCCTAAAACAAAAATAACTGGAAAAATATAATAAACATTAAGTGAACTTAAGCCGGGTTCTGATATAATTAAGATCCCTATAAAACCTATAAATACAGCTAACCATCTAAAGTAACCTACTCTTTCACTTAAAAAAAAAATTGAAAAAATTGTTGTGAATATTGGAGCTGCAAATGAAATGCTTACGACAGTTGCTAAAGGTAAATTTCTCAATGCTGTAAATATTGAGAGTAAAGCAGCTAAGCCAAAAAAACATCTTGAAAAATGTAATAATGGTCTTTTGGTATAATAAAAGTCTCTAATTCTTTCTTTTGGAATAACAAAATAATAAAGTACTATCCCAAAGAAACCTCTAAAGAATATTACTTGACCTAATGGATAGTTGTCTGACCACTTGACTATTAAATCCATTATAGAAAAGGCACAGACTGACAAAAACATGTACAAAAAGCCTAATTGATTTTTAGACAACATAAGTTAACTTTAGATAAATAAATTTAATAATCAATGGAAATAGCAGTTTTAGCTTGTGGGTGTTTTTGGGGTCCAGAAATCAAGTTCGGTAAACTTGAAGGTATTTACAGAACAGAGGTCGGATATTGTGGAGGAAACAGTTCAAAAACTTCGTACGAGGAAGTTTGTACAGGTACCACAAATCATGCAGAGGTAGTAAAATTAGAATTTGATCCAAATAAAATTTCATATGAAAAAATATTAGAATTTTTTTTTCAGATACATGATCCAACAACACTAAATTCTCAAGGACCAGATTTTGGAACCCAATATCGAAGTGAAATATTTTATTTAAATGATAATCAAAAAAATATTGCAGAAAAAATCACAAAAAAAATTAATGACAAACTTTCAGGAAAAGTAGTAACTAAAATATCATTATTGAAAAATTATTGTATAGCTGAAGAATATCATCAAAAATATTTAGATAAAAATTAAATGAGTTTAGTTTCTACTGAATGGCTTCAGAAAAATTTAAATAATGTTAAGATAATCGATAGCTCTTGGCATTTACCAAATACTAAAAGAAATGGTTATAAAGAGTATTTAAAAAATCATATAAAAAATTCGTTGTTTTTTGACATAGAAAAGTGTTCCAATAAGAATACTGACCTACCACACATGTTAGTGGATATACGCGAATGGGAAAAAATTGTTTCTGAAATGGGGATAGAAAATAGTGATGAAATAGTTATTTATGATAATTCTGATTTAATAAGTTCATGTAGATGTTGGTATAATTTCATATACTTTGGGCATAATCCAAAGTTTGTTAAAATTTTAAATGGTGGCTTTAAAAAATGGATGAATGAAGGAAGGGAAGTAGTAACTAATATTGAGAGAGTATACAAAACCAACTACCGGGCAAAAGAAAGAAAAATATTAGTAAAAAATAAAAAACAAATCGATGAAAATATTCTAACAGCTGAATTTAAGCTTATAGATGCAAGAAGTCTTAATAGATTTAAAGGTATAGAAAAAGAACCCAGGGAAGGTTTAAGATCTGGATCAATTCCAAATTCATTTTGTTTGCCTTTTGGTAATTGTATAAACAAGGAAACAAATGAATTTTTAGATATATTAAAATTAGAGGAAAAATTTAAAGAAATACTTAAAGATATTAAAGACACCAATATAGTATTTACTTGTGGATCTGGAGTAACAGCCTCTGTTCTAGCTTTCTCACTATCTTTGGTAAATAATAAATATTTACCAATAATTTATGATGGATCTTGGAGTGAATATGGTAAATATCCTTCATGAAATTATCTAAAAAAATAACAATATTTATATCTATAATATTTATAGTTATCTTTGGAATAATTATAGCAAGGTATTTTGTAGGAAAACATTTCGAAAAAAAATTTTCGCAAAGGCCTCCTCCAGGTGTGATTATAGAAGTAGTTGATAGCTCTCAATTTTTTGAAAAAATTGAAACTTTTGGGACTGCTGTAGCACTTAAAACGAAAAACTATAGGGTAAAAAAAGAAGAGATTAAAAATCAAAATATAAAATTTGGTAAAATGATAAAAGAAGGTGAGACAATATTTATAATAAATGATGAGGAGGTAAAAGCACCATTCAAAGGAGTTTTGGGTAAAAGAGAAATTGCACAAGGAGTTTTGGGAACAGACTCATTTATACTTACCTTGGATGATATCTCATCAATTATGTTGGATATAAAAGTACCCGAAAGTTACTTATCTATTTTAAAAACAGGCTTAGAAGTTAATATAAAATCAGATTCATATAAAAAAAAATTTAATGGAGTAATAGAATCTGTAAGCTCAAGAGTCGATCCAAATACAAGATCCGTTCTTTCTAATATTAGGGTTAAAAATCCGAAACTTGAACTAATTCCAGGTATGCTTTTAAATGCAGAAATAATTTATAATAAAGTTGATGCAATTGGAGTTTC
The DNA here is from genome assembly GCA_902626575.1 of uncultured Pelagibacteraceae bacterium. Lineage (GTDB taxonomy): Bacteria > Pseudomonadota > Alphaproteobacteria > Pelagibacterales > Pelagibacteraceae > Pelagibacter. The sequence goes on from CACOFY010000001.1 coordinate 44,566, forward strand.
AGAGTCATCAATACTAGTTCAAGGAAAATCTAATTTTGTATACAAAGTTTTAGAGGATAACTCAGTTGAGAAAATTGAGGTAAGTGTAGGAAAAAGAAGTTATGGAAAAATCATGATTTTAGAAGGATTAGATATCAATGACAAGATTATCAAAGAGGGAATTTCTAAAGTAAGAAATAAAATGAAAGTTAAAATTGTTAACCAATAATAATGTATCTTACAGATTTATCAATTAAACGACCTGTAGTTGCAACTGTAATGAGCTTAATACTTGTTATTTTTGGACTTGTAGTTTTTAATGAAATACCAACAGATGAACTTCCAGATGTGGAAAGACCAATAATTACGATACAAACTGACTATCAAGGAGCGTCAGCTGAAATAGTTGATACTCAAATAACCCAGAAAATTGAGGATAGAGTTGGAGGAGCACCTGGTCTCATTAACATAGAGTCACTTAGTGAAGATGGATCATCTAGAATTGAGATGACTTTTAAATCAGATTTAGATTTGGATGATGTAGCAAACGATGTAAGAAGTTATGTAGCTAGAGTAGTTGACGAACTACCCATCGAGGCGAGTGCTCCCGAGGTCTACAAACAATCTGCTGGGTTTAGAACAACTATGTGGATGAGTTTTAGTTCAGATTTTATGTCTGATATGGAGTTGACCGATTATGCTGATAGGTACTTAACTGATTACTTTGCAACTGTAGAGGGCGTTGGAAGAGTTAGACTGGGAGGAGAAAGAGAAATATCTTTAAGAATATGGTTAGACCCAATAGCATTAGCTGCGAGAGATTTAACGACACAGGAAGTTGAACAGACTTTAAGATCTGAAAATTTAGAATTTCCATCTGGAAGAATAGAATCAAAAGATATAGATTTAACCATTAAATTAGAAAATGCTTACGATAAAATTGAAACCTACAAAAATTTACCACTAAAAAAATCTTTTGACGGATCAATTACGAAATTATCAGACGTTGCAAGAGTCGAATTTGGTCCTGTCTCTACAAGAACTGTTTTCAAAGGAAACGGTAAACAAGTAGTTGGAATTGGTATTTATCAACAATCAGATGCCAACACCATTAAAGTTGCAAATAGATTAAAAAAGAAAATTAAAGAAATCCAACCAACACTACCCGATGGAACATCATTGGAAGTATCTTTTGATAGAAGTAACTATATATCAACTGCTATTTATGAAGTTTACAAAACTCTTGTAATTGCATTAATTTTAGTAACCATAATTATATATTTATTTCTAGGCAATATTAGAGCTTTAGTAGTACCAATTATTGCTTTACCAGTCTCATTAATATCTACTTTCTTAGCAATTTACTTTTTTGATTTTTCTATAAATTTATTTACTCTTATGGCATTAGTTCTTGCTATTGGAATAGTTGTAGATGATGCAATTGTTATGCTTGAAAATATTGTTAGACGAGTAGAAAAAGGAGAAACATCGCTTGTTGCGGCATATAAAGGTTCAAAACAGGTTTCATTTGCGATTATAGCAACAACATTAGTTTTAGTTGCAGTATTTATCCCACTTATTTTTATTAAAGGTTTAAGTGGTACTTTATACACACAAACAGCTGTGACTTTATCTTTTGCAGTAATTATATCAAGTTTTGTAGCTCTGTCTTTAAGTCCTATGATAGCAAGTAAAGTTTTGGTTAAAAAAAATATAAAATCAAAAGTTTCTCAAAAATTTGAAGTAAGTTTAAATAAATTTAGAGATTTTTATAAGAGAACATTATTGTTTTGGTTAAAAAGAAAAAAAGAAATAATAATTTTTTTAATAACCATATTAGTTTTCACTACTTCTGTATTTTTATACGCTCCAAAAGAACTAATGCCAAAGGAAGATAGAGGAGCTTTTTTTGTTATTATTAAAGCTCCTGAGAGTTCTGGTTTCGAATATACATCAAGCAAGTCAGAGGAAATCGAGGGTTTCTTATTACCTGAGGTGGGAAAAGGGGAATATAGAAGATTGCTTTTAAGAGTGCCCGGATTTGGAAAAAGTTCCACACAAGTGAATTCCGGTTTTATAATTGTTTTGTTAGAGCACTGGGATAATAGGAAAAGAGATGGTCAAAGAATAATGATGGAATCTTTTAGAAAAATTTCAAAAGTTCCAGGTGTATTAGCTTTTCCGGTTATGCCACAAGGTATTAGAACAGGAGGGGTGCAAAAACCTGTGCAATTTGTTTTGTTGGGCAATACATATGAGGATTTAATAAAATGGAAAGAAGTTATAAAAAGTGAAGCTAGAAAAAATAAAAATTTAATTAATGTTGAGGATGACTTTAATCAAACTAAAGCAATTTTAAATGTAAAAATTGACCAAGAAAAAACTTCAGATTTAGGCGTTTCTACTTTGGAAATTGGCAGGTCAATAGAAACTATGTTTGGGTCAAGAAATGTAACCAAATTTACTAAGGATGGTCGTGAATACGATATAATATTACAAGGTGATATAAAAAATAGGAAAGAACCATCTAACTTAGCAAAGGTTTATGTAAGATCAAAAAATACTGGTAAGCTTGTTTCAATATCTAATTTAGTATCTCTTGAAGAAGAAGGTATAGCCCCAATATTATCAAGATATAATAGACAAAAAGCAATAACCATATCAGCTAACATTGTTGGAGACTATTCACTATCTGATGCACTCAATTTTCTCGAAAAAACAACAAATGATAATTTCCCCTCTGCTAGGATTGCTTATAAAGGCGAAAGTGAAGAATTGAGAGAAACCAGTTATCAGATATATTTAATATTTGCTTTAGCTCTATTGACTGCATACTTGGTAATGGCTGCTCAATTTGAAAGCTTCAAACATCCATTTACAATAATGTTAACAGTACCACTTGCAATTTTTGGTGGAATATTGGGACTTCTAGTCGTTGGCAGTTCAATAAATATCTTTAGTCAAATTGCACTAATAATTCTTATTGGACTTGCTACTAAAAACGGAATTTTAATTGTTGAATTTGCTAATCAGCTTAGGGATGAAGGAAAAGATATTGAAAAATCCATTATTGAGTCTGCAAATATAAGATTAAGACCAATTTTAATGACATCAATATCTACTATAATAGGTGTATTACCTTTAGTCTTTAGTAGTGGACCAGGTGAAGCAAGCAGATTAACGGTGGGAATTACAATTTTATTTGGTATGATTTTTTCAACTTTCTTTACTCTATATGTTATTCCGACAATTTATTTAGCAATTGGTAAAAATACCAAAAGTATTAATTACATTGAAAAAGAACTTAAAAAACAGTTAGATTAAAATATTATATATTTTTTTTTATTTAATCTTTTTTCACATTTGTTTAATTGAATTTTATATCTATCTGAATGCGCTTTTACTTTTTTTGCTAAATTAATAACTTTTTTATTTTGCTTATAATTTTTATAATTTCCCCAACCCTCATGATAGGCAATATATTGTTTAAAAGAATCTTTCATTGAGATTTTAAGTAATTTAGAGGATTTTGAAGTATACCATCCTATAAAATCAACGCTATCCTTATACCTGGTTCTTAAAGCTAATGGGTTATTTGTCTCTTTTTTGTATTGTTTCCATGTACCTTTTACAGCTTGAGAGTAACCAAAAGAACTTGATGGTCTCTTAAAAGGAATTACTTTAAAAATTTTTTGTCTTTTAGGTTTTGCCAACCAATCAAAATCGGACTCCATTTTTATTATTGCAAGTTGTATATATATTGGGGTTCCCCACTTTTTTTCTGTTTTTTTTGAATATTTATACCAAAGGTATCTTTCAGAAAAAATTGAACAACCACTTTGAGTATTTTTTGGAATCGATGAGCAAGATGTTAACAAAAAAGAAATAAATACTAAAAAAATTATTTTACTTTTTAACATTTTTTCTCCAGTCCCAAGGCATATCAAATGTACCTTTCCATAGCCCCAGTTTCTCCCTCTTGGCTTCTCTTTCAGCACTCAGATATTTTTTTGAATATTTTTTATAAGCCACTGCATAGCCCAACCTAACCATCCTAGAGTTAATATTAATTTTATTTTTATAACAAGTTCCTAAAATTCTATTATATCTATCGATTCCCTCAACTTTACATTTAATGTTATAATTTTTAGTATAACCCTGTAGTTTTTTTTTTGAAATTTCCCCGCACTTATAGTTTTTATTAAATGAAAAAATAAATATGCTTAAGAAAGTTCTTTGACATAATTGTTTCATTTCAGGAGCATCTATTCCATGTAGTCGGATTTTCTTATTATCAATTTTTAAAGTGTCACCATCAACTACTACTGCGGTTCCTTTAATTATTTCACTATTTGCAGGAATTACGAAAAATAAAAAAAATACAATTTTAATTAATAGATTTTTTTGCATAGTGATAAACAAATAAAAAAAGATATATAACTATTACACCCAAAAGATTTCCATTTAAATCAGAAAATTGGAAAGATCTGTTTGGAATAAAAATATGTAAAAACTCTAAAATTATTGAGGATGAAAATAAATAAGTAGAGATTTTTTTTAAATTGTCTTTATAAAATAAAAACAATCCAAAAAATGAAATAAACGCAAATGCAAATGTATGATTTGAGGAAAAATCAAAGATACTAAAACTAAAATCGTTTGTTAATTGAGGTTGTTTATTAAAATCACCATAAATTATTTTGCCCAGTATACTACCGGGAAAAATATATAAAATGATGAATATTAGATTTACTAAATAAAAAAATAATTTTAACATACTTATTAATTAATATATTAAATAAATAAATGAGTCATTTAATTTTAGTTAGACACGGACAAAGTGAATGGAACCTTCAAAAAAAATTTACAGGTTGGGTGGATGTTGATCTCACACCTGAAGGTAAATTAGAAGCATGTAAAGCTGGCGAAGCTATAAAAAATTTAAATATTAATATTGATAATTTTTATTCCTCTTTTCAAATAAGATCTATTAACACATTAAAGTTAATTCAAAATACATTAAGAGATAAAACGACACCAGAAAGGGCGTGGCAGTTAAATGAGAGACATTATGGAGCGTTAACAGGTTTAAATAAAGATGAAATGAAAAAAAAATTAGGAGAAAAAAAGATTCATGAATTTAGACGGTCATGGGATTTAAGGCCAGATCCATTAAATAGAAATAGTCCATATCATCCCATTAATATGACAATCTATAAAAGTCTAAAAAAAGAAGATATTCCAGACACTGAGTCCTTGAAAGATACTTTTGATAGAGTAGTTCAATACTATAGAACTAACATCCAAGATAAAATCGATAAAAACAAAAATGTACTAATTTCAGCTCATGGAAATTCTATAAGATCTCTTTGTAAATATCTTTTTAATTTAGATAATAAACAAATTACCAAACTAGAAATACCTACTGGGAATCCCCTCTCAATTCAATTTGATAAAAATAAAAAAATTTCGAGTTGTGAATATTTAGATAGTGATAGATCGCAAGATTTAATTGTTTTTTAATAAACTTTTATAAACTTTAATATCAGTAACATGTATAAATTTATTTTTACTTTCAAAACCAAATAAATTATTTTCTTTGATTAAAGTATTCCAGACATCATTTATTGAAAATTTACTATTTGTAAAATTAGAGAAAATTTTTTTATTCAAAATTTGACACCCTGTATAAATAAATTGTCTTGGATTATCTCTACTCAATTTATTTATATTTAAATTAAAATCCCCATTTAAATTTTTATCGAAACTTAAATTTTTGTGAACTGTTAATAATATATTTTTGATGTTATGGTTAAAATAAAGTTTTTCCATTTTTTCTATATATTCTAAGTAATTTTCATCCCAAAAAGTATCAGGATTTAAAACCAAAAAATCTTCCTCGTTAAGGTTTTTAATCATGTTAAAAATTCCACCTCCTGTATCTAAAATTTTCTCACCATCATGAATAATGTCTATTTCTAGTTTAAAATTTTTATTAATAAAAAAATTTTCAATTTTTTTTGGTAAATAAAAGGTGTTTAATTTTACTTTTTTAATATTTAATTTTTCTACAAGGTTTAAGGTATGTTCAAGTAAAGTTTTATTAAATAAGTCTAATAATGGTTTTGGTTTATCGAGTGTTAAAGGGTTTAGCCTTCTTCCATAACCAGCGCATAATATGATGGCAGTTTTAATTTCCATATTTATTTCTAATTTTTTTTGAAAAATATTTGTGAAGAAAAATCTTAAGATCTTTCAATAAATCGTTATTTTGGCATCTCAAGTCTATTAATCTCCATGTGTAGGGGATTAATTTTAAATATAATTTCTTGTTATCTCTTTTTGCTAATCTGGTAAATATTCCAATTATTTTTAAGTTCCTTAGTACAGACAGAATTTCAAAATCGTTTAAGAAAAAATTTTTATTTATATTTTTCTTATTTTTTTTAAAATAGAAATCGTAAATTTTTTTTTTAAAATTTTTTGGTGTTTTGTATCTTACATCATCTACTAAAGATACGAGATCATAAGCTTGATTGCCTATGACCGCATCTTGAGTATCAATAAAAGCTAATTTATTTTTAAAATACATAAGGTTCGATACATGAAAATCTCTGTGCACAAAAGTATCATTTTTGAGTTTCAAATTTTTTAAAAGGTTTTTAATTTTTTTAACTAATATTTTATTTATTTTCGATTTATTTTTTTTTGCATTTTCAGGAACATACCAATCGCAAAAGAGTTTTGCCTCATTGAAAAGCATTTTATTATTATAAATAGGTATTTTATAAAACTGGTTTTGAAAATTTTTTATTTTTTTTGTTTTTATCCCTTGCATTTTTATTAATAAGTCAATTATTTTCTCAAAATTTGAAAATTTATTTTTTTTTCTTTTGATTACGTCAAGAGCTGTCTCCTTTCCCAAATCTTTCACTTCAATAAAATTATTTTTGTATTCATGATATATTAATTTAGGAGCAATAAATTTATTCTTGATAAGAATTTTATTTATAGCATCGTAAATTAATAGGTTTTTTCTTTTTTCTTTTTTTGAAAAAATAATGATACTGCTTTTTGATTTTATTTTTTTTCTATAAAACTCTCTGAACGAGGCATCTCCTTTTATTTTATAAAGTTTATAGTTTGTTTTTAACATTCGATATACGACCCTTTTTTTTTATTTCTAAATTCTAAAAATCTTTTTTCTGACTTAAAATTGTATTTAAAAAAAAGGTTATAATTATTGCCAATTTTTTTTTTAAGTATTTCTGGCCATTCAATAAATGTTAAAAAATTTTGTGTGTTTTCAAACAACCCTATATTTTTGATCTCTTCGGAGTTTTTTATTCTAAATAAATCATAATGTCTAATTTTTATATCTTTGATCTCATACTCGTTTAAAATACTAAAAGTCGGTGACGTGATCTCGCTTAATTTAATTTTTTTTTCTTTTTCTAAAGAATTAATTAAATATCTTACAAATGTAGTTTTGCCTGCTCCTATATCTCCATACAAAAAAACTATATCACCATGCTTCAATACTTTAGAAAATTTTCTAGCAAATTTAGCTGTTAGGCTTTCTTTTGATATGTCTATTTTGCTACCACTAGTAGCGATATGCATCTGGCTTGTATGGACCTTCTGGTTTAACACTAATATAATCTGCTTGATCTTTTGATAAAGGAGTTAATTTAGCTCCAACTTTCTCAAGGTGTAGCCTTGCAACTTTCTCATCTAAATGTTTAGGTAAGACATATACTTTATTTTCATATTTATCAGAATTATTCCAAAGTTCAATTTGCGCTGTTACTTGATTTGTAAAAGAAGCGCTCATTACAAAACTTGGATGACCAGTTGCACATCCTAGGTTAACCAATCTTCCTTCGGCTAATAAAATAATTCTTTTGTTATCTGGAAAAGTAATTTCGTGAACTTGGGGTTTAATTTCATCCCACTTGTAATTTTTAAGAGCCTCTACTTGTATTTCATTATCAAAGTGTCCAATATTACATAATATTGATCTATCTTTCATCGCTCTCATATGATCTGCTGTTACAATATCTTTATTACCTGTAGCAGTAACAACGATATCTGCTTGTCCAATCATCTCATCCATTAAAACAACTTCATAGCCTTCCATAGCTGCTTGAAGAGCACAAATAGGATCGGTCTCTGTTACCATAACCCTTGCACCACTTTGTCTTAAAGAAGCTGCACTTCCTTTTCCAACATCGCCAAAACCTGCAACAATAGCGACTTTTCCTGACATCATTACATCAGTTGCTCTTTTAATTCCGTCAACTAAGCTTTCTCTACATCCATATAAATTATCAAATTTAGACTTTGTAACTGAGTCGTTTACATTGATCGCTGGTACTAAAAGTGTTCCTTGCTCTTCCATTTTTTTCAAAGCTAAAACACCAGTTGTAGTTTCCTCACTTAGGCCTTTTATATCTTTCATTAAATTTTTATAATCTTTGTGCATTAATGCAGTTAAATCACCACCATCATCCAAAATCATATTTGGCTTCCAGTCCTTTTTACCTTCAATTGTTTGTCTTACACACCACCAATATTCTTCCTCCGTTTCACCTTTCCAGGCGAAAACTGGTATTCCAGCTTTTGCGATAGCGGCGGCGGCATGATCCTGCGTGGAAAAGATATTACATGATGACCATCTAACTTCGGCTCCTAAATCAACAAGAGTTTCTATCAAAACAGCTGTCTGGATAGTCATATGTAAGCATCCTAATATTTTTGCACCCTTAAGAGGTTTTTTACCTTTGTATTCTTTTCTTAAAGCCATTAATCCTGGCATTTCTGTTTCTGCTAATGAAATTTCTTTTCTTCCAAATTCTGCTTCAGATATATCTTTAACTTTATAATCGGTCATAAGGTGGAATGTTTAACAACATATTATTGATTAATCAACTTTACTTTAAGCATTTGGGAAAATAATCTCAATTTTAGCACCTTTTTTATTCAAATTATTCCCTGCGATGATTTTCCCACCATGCAAATCTATTAAATTTTTTACAATATTTAAACCCAAACCAGAATGTTCACCAAATTTTTCAGGTCTGTTACTATAAAATCTTTTAAATATTTTACTTGTATCTTTTTCCTTAAATCCAATTCCCTCATCGATAACATCTAGTGTAATTTTTTTATTTTTATCTTTGCTTAATTTTACAATTATCTCCTTGTTATCCTCACTAAAAGAAATCGAATTTTCTAAAAGATTGGCTAAAATTTGTTCAATTCTATTTTCGATACCGTATATCTCAAATTTTTTATATTGATTGTTTATCTCTAATGATATTTTAATTCCCCGTTTGGGTAGATAAATACTGTTAAAATCATCAACAACTGAGTTCACTATTTCTTTTAGATCAATTTTATTCATTTGCTCTTTTGTTATTGCTACTTCATCTTTTAACATTTGAGAATAATCTGTGATTAGTCTTTCTATTCTTTCAACATCATGACTCAAAATATTAACTAATTTATCTCTTTGGTTTTTATCTTCAGTCTCAGATATAATTTCAGATGCACTTTTAAGAGACGCTAAAGGATTTCTTATTTCATGCACTAAGTCTGTTGAAAAATTTTCTGCAGTATTAACTCTATTTTGAAGTTCTTGGGTCATATCTTCAAGTGAGTTTGTTAATATTCCAAGTTCATCTTTCCTTTTTTTAAGATTTTCAATCTTTGTTTTTTTATCACTCTTACTTTTTATTATTTTAGTATAATCAACTAAGTTTCCTATTGGTTTAAGAAAAAATCTATTCAGAACAATGGAAAATACAAGAATTACGATCGCGACTAAAATTGCAGTTCTTATTATGAAAATTTTTCTCTCATCTATTGCTGATTTAATTTCATTTGAGTTTTCAGATATTAATATGTATCCAACGTTCTCATTATTTAACGAAACGTTTTTAATAGTTGTTAGAACATACCTATCGTAAAATTCCTGAGTTAACGTATAAGGTCTTCCATAATCTCTAGAAGCTGCATAATTATCTACAATTTCTTTAATTGTTAATATTTTTTTACCACCACTATCTTTTTTAACCTCAATTTCGACTTTTTTCTTATTTGTAAGATCTTCAAATTCTACAACATCTAATCTTTGAGAGAAGGAACGTGGATCCAAATCTAATGTATCTGTATCAGCAATTAGATTTTTTTTAACATCAATGAATATAACTCTATCAAGATTTTGAAATAGAAAACGTGTTGATAGCAGAAATTTTTTAATATCTTTTTCATTAAATTCAATACTTAATCTTTGCAAATGATCAATTGTATTGTCAATAACTCTAATATGATTTGAAGTTTTTTTTTTTATTAATCCTGGTTGTATACTCTTTAGATAAACCAAAGTTAAAATACCAATAATTATAAAAACAATTAGATTAATGAAAAGAAATTTTCTTAATATTGAAAGGTCCTTTATTAAAGATACCATATTTAACTAACATTCCACCTGTAACCACTACCATAGCGAGTTTCTATTGCGGAAAAACTTGTATCAACCTTTTTAAATTTCTTTCTTATCCTTTTGACATGACTGTCTATAGTTCTATCTTCAATATCTGTATCTTCTCTATATGCAATATCCATTAACTGTGATCTTTCTTTAATAATTCCAGGTCTTTTTGCAAGTTCTTGTACAATTAAAAATTCTGTTGTTGTAAGTTTGTCAGGCAGCTGTTTCCCACCCCACTCACACTCAAGTTGTGATGGGTCAAGTTTCAGTTTTCCATGTGATATAATATTTTTATTTTCTTCAATATTAGTTTGAGTTTTTTTTCTTAGCTGAACCCTTATTCTTTCGATTAAAACTTTAATTGAAAATCCACCTGATTTTTTAACAAAATCATCTGCACCTAGCTTAAGTCCTAACAATTCATCTATTTCATCATCTTTAGATGTCAAAAATATCACTGGCATAGATGTTTTTTTTCTCAATTTTTTTAATAGTTCCTCACCGTCCATTTTTGGCATTTTAATATCAATTATTGCTAAATCTGGTGGTTGCCTGGTTAGTCCAATTAAGGCACTCTCTCCGTCTAGATACGTTTGAACTTTAAATCCTTCTTTTTCTAGAGCTATACTTATACTAGTAAGTATGTTCCTATCATCATCTATTAATGCTATTGTTTGTGTCATTAATACTATTAAAAATACTAAATTGTTCTAATTTGGGCAAGAAATCTAATCAATGAAGTATACCCCAATTTTCACCAGTATTTACATCTACTGTTAAAGGAGTTGAAAATGTGTGTAAATCGCTATCTTTGACACTTGCCATTTCATTAATAATCAATTTTACTAAATTCTTCTCTTCATTTATCGGTATTTCAAAAATTAATTCATCATGAATTTGCAGTAACATTTTGCATTGATTATTTTTTGTTTGCTCAAATTTTTTGTTAAGCCTTATCATTGCCAATCTCATTATTTCTGATGCAGATCCTTGTATAGGGGCATTAATTGCAGCCCTCTCTTGAAAATTTCTGACATTAAAATTTTTGTCATTTATACCTGATATGTGACTTCTTCTTCCAAAGATATTATTAACATACCCACTTTTTCTACAAAATTTTATTGTTTTACTCATATAATCTTTTATCTCTGGAAATCTTAAAAAATAAGAATTTAAAAATTCCTGTGCTTCTTGGTTTGATACCATTATTTGTTTTGCTAAACCATATTGGGATATACCATAGATAATTCCAAAATTAATTGCTTTTGCTTTTCTTCTCATGTCAGCATTTACTTTTTTGATATCACAATTGAAAATTTGACTAGCTGTTAGTGAATGGATATCTTGATTATTTTTAAAAGCTTTTTTCAATTCTTTTACATCAGCTAAATCTGCTAATATTCTCATTTCTATTTGATTATAGTCAGCTGATATTAGTTTTTTTCCTTTTTCCGCAATAAATGATTTTCTTATCTCTTTTCCATCCTCTGTTTTTATTGGTATATTTTGTAAATTGGGATCACTTGATGCTAATCTTCCTGTTGTAGTCGCTGCAAGAAGAAAGGATGTATGAACTCTTTTTGTTTTTGGATTTATATGTTCTTGAAGTGAATCTGAATAAGTATTTTTTAATTTTGATATTTGTCTCCAATCTAAGACAAGTTTTGGCAACTCATTTCCTTTGAAAGCTAAATCCTCAAGAACAGAAGCACTAGTTGCAAAACTACCTTTTTTTGTTTTCTTTAATGTAGAAATTTTTAATTCATTATATAATATTTCTCCTAATTGTTTTGTGGAGGCAATATTAAATTCTTTTTTAGATATTTTGAAAATTTTTTGTTCTAAATCCTTAATTTTTTTTTCAAATTTTTTGGATAAAATTTTAAGAAATTTATCGTCAACTTTAATTCCTGATATTTCCATACCTGCCAAAATTTTAATCATAGGTTTTTCAAAAATTTCATAAATATTTAATAATTTCTCTTTGTTAAGATTTGTTTTAAGAATTTTATATAATCTAAAAGTAATATCTGCATCTTCTGCGGCATATTCTAAAGCTTTTTTTATATCTACGTCTTTAAAATTAATTTGTTTTTTACCAGTTCCAACAAGATCTTTATAAGAAATTGGTTTATGACCTAAATGAATTTCAGATAATGTATCCATGTTATGACGATTTTTTCCTGCGTCTAAAACATAAGAAATCAACATCGTATCCTCTAGTGAGTTTAGATTTACACCATTGTGGTAAAAAATAATGTAATCAAATTTAATATTTTGTCCGATTTTTTTTATTGATTGATCTTCTAAGATCGGTCTTAATTTATTTATAACTTTTTTCTTATCAATACATTTCCCTGATGTATGAGAAATAGGAATATAGCACGCCTTGCCAATTTTTGTTGATATTGAAATTCCCACTAATTCAGCTTGGTGAGGGTCTAATGATGTAGTCTCTGTATCAATTGCAAACTCACCACTTTCCTCCGCTTCATGAATCCATTCATCTAATTCATCAATTTTGTCGATAAGTTTATAGTTTTTTGTATTAATTTTATCACTTTTTTCAAACGAAGATGTAGTTTCATCTTTTTTAAATTTTGGTTCTCCATATGTTGAAATTGCGCTGCTTAATAACCTGTTAAATTCCATTTCCCTTAAAAAATTAAAAAGCTTATCTTTATCCACTTCTTTTAAAATGAAATTTTCTAATCTTTCTTTTACCGGTACATCCTTTTTAAGAGTAACTAACTTTTTACTTATAAGTGCTTTTTCTTTGTTTTCTAAAATTGTTTCCCTTCTTTTATTTTGTTTAATCTCGGTTGCTTTTTGTAAAAGATTTTCTAAGTTTCCATATTTGTTAATTAGTTCGGCAGCAGTTTTAACTCCTATACCGGGCACACCAGGTACATTATCACTGCTGTCCCCAGCTAATGATTGAACATCAATTACTTTATCAGAAGTTACACCGAATTTAACTTGTACATCTTCCTCTTTTATAAATTTATTCTTCATTGGGTCATAAATTCGAACACCCTTTTTATAAAGTTGCATCAGATCTTTATCAGATGAAACAATTGTTACTTTCGCTCCAATTTTTAAAATTTGATCAACATATGTTGCTATTAAATCATCAGCCTCATAGTTAAGCATTTCTATAGATGGTAAATTAAATGCTAAAACTGATTTCCTTATAAAATCAAATTGAGGTATTAAATCATCAGGCGCATCTGACCTATTTGCTTTATAATCTTTATAAATCTCATTTCTAAAATTTTTTCTAGCTGAGTCAAATATTACTGCAAAATGTGATGGTCTGTCTAAATTTTCTCTCGACTTTGAGTCCTCTAATAATTTAAATAACATGTTGCAAAATCCACTAACTGCACCTGTTGGCATTCCATCACTTTTTCTTGTTAATGGAGGAAGTGCATAATAAGCTCTGAATATATATCCAGATCCATCAATTAAATAAAAATGATCAGTTTTTTTAATTTTGGTCATTAAAGTTTAGCTTCGTTTATATCTATGTTATAAATTTATAATTTAATATGGAAAAAAAAAACGTTTTATCAGTAAAAAATTTAAGCAAAATATATTCAAAAAACGGCTCTACAACAATTAACGCGTTAAATAATTTAAACTTAGAGGTGAAAGAGGGAGAAATTTTTGGTCTTTTGGGTCCAAACGGTGCAGGTAAATCAACTTTTATAAATATTCTTGCAGGAACCGTAATCAAAACCTCAGGAATAGTAAATGTTTGGGGTTTTGATTTAGATAAAAATTCACGGCAAGTTAGAGCGTCAATTGGAATCGTGCCACAAGAGGTTAACTTAGATCCTTTTTTTAGCCCAAGAAAACTTCTTGAATTACTCGCGGGTATGTATGGAATCAAAAAAAAAGATCGTATTACTGATGATATTCTGAAGTTAGTAGCATTGGACAAACAGTCAGATAGCTATGCAAGAAGTCTTTCTGGTGGAATGAAAAGAAGATTATTAATTGCAAAAGCATTAGTTCATCAGCCACCAATATTATTTTTAGATGAACCAACTGCAGGAGTTGACTTAGAGCTAAGACAAAATCTGTGGGAAAATGTCAAACTTTTGAATGAACAGGGAGTTACAATAATACTGACTACGCACTACTTAGCGGAAGCTGAGGAAATGTGTAATAGAATTGGAATTTTGAGCAAAGGAAATTTGGTAGCTTTAGATGGTACAAAAAATTTAATTGATAAAATTAAGACAAAAATAGTCACTTTCACGACAGACAAAAAACTTGACTTAAATAAGATTGATCAAAATAAATTAAAAATAATATCTAATAATAATAATAAAATTACTGTGTCCTACGATAAAGGCCTTATGAAAATTGAGGATATTTTTTTATATTTTTCGAATCAAAATATTAGAATATTAGATATCACGACTGACGATGCAGATATTGAAGATGTTTATTTAGGTCTAACAAAAAACTAGATTATTTATTATAAAATAGTAATATAAATTATGGATAGAGTTAAAATTTTAAATAATAATAAAATCTTAAAGATAGTTTCTATACTAATTTTGGGATCATTACTTTTAACTATTTCAGCAAAAATTAAGATACCTTTTTATCCAGTTCCAATGACAATGCAAACTTTTGTAGTAATATTTTTAGGTCTTGCCTTTGGTTCAAAATTAGCTACTGCAACTGTAGGACTATATTTAATTGAAGGTTTAATTGGATTACCAGTATTTTCTAATTCTCCCGAAAAAGGTGTTGGACTTGTTTATTTTACTGGCCCTACAATGGGATATTTAATTGGTTTTTTATTTACTGCTTATTTTGCTGGATATCTAAATTTTAAAACTAATTTTTTAATTATTTTTTCAAAGTTAGTTTTTGTAGTTTCGTTTATATATATATTTGGGTTAATTTGGCTTGGAATTTTAATTGGATGGGATAAACCGATTTTGGAGTTAGGTGCATATCCATTTTTATATGCTGAGTTGTTTAAAATACTAATTTTAACTCTGATTGCTAAAAAAATTATAAATCTAAAAAACTTTATTTAGGAGATCTTTTAGATAATATCCTTTGTAAAGTCCTTCTATGCATCTTTAACCTTCTAGCAGTTTCGGATACATTTCTATTGCAAAGTTCAAACACTCTGTGAATGTGCTCCCATTTAACTCTGTCAGCTGACATAGGATTTTCGGGAGGCTGAGCTTTAGTTTTAGGATCCGCTAATAGTGCCTTTTCAACATCCTCTGCATCTGCAGGTTTTGCTAAATAATCTATTGCTCCCTCTTTAATTGCTGCAACTGCTGTAGGGATGTTTCCATACCCAGTTAACATAATAATCCGACTTTCAGGATTTGATGTTTGAATTTCTTTTACAACCTCTAATCCATTTCCATCTCCAAGCCTTAAATCTACCACAGCGAATGCTGGTTTTTTTGATTTTACACTCTCGATACCTGCTTTTACACCTTGAGCTTGTGAAACCACGAAACCCTTTTTTTCCATTGCTCTAGCCAATCTTTCTCTGAATGGATTGTCATCGTCCACTATTAGCAACGAATTGTCTTTAAAATCAGTTATTTTTTGCATAGAACTCATATGGTTAATATATAGTGCTTCAATCAATTATTTCAATAGTTCAAAGTAGTGGATAAATAAATGAAATAATTGCTTTACATTACTCAACTAATCTCATAATCAGACTCTTAAATTACAAATTTGCATATTAGATATGCAAATTTTTTTTGTTAAATTTTTTTTGAGGGGCTATGAAATGGAAAAATTTAAAAATGTTGATAAGCTTGTAAGTCAACTTAAACCATCTAATCCAGTTTACTGCATTAGAGGTGTGACACTAAAAAAAGCTTCAAAATATTTCCAAAAAAACTTTAAAGGCAAAATTCTTTATGCTGTAAAAACAAATCCAAATAAATTTGTTCTCAAAACACTATATGAGTCTGGTATTAAAAATTTTGACATTGCCTCAATTAAAGAAATTAAAACAATTAAAGAAATAGCTCCCGAAGCAAAGTGTCATTATATGAATACTGTAAAAAGTAGAGAAAGTATAAAAGATGCTTATTTTAATTATGGTATTAGGTCATTTTCTTTAGATACAAAAGATGAATTAATTAAAATTTTAGACTCAACAAATAAAGCAAAAGATTTGGAATTATTTGTAAGGATATCTGTTTCAAATGAGCATGCAGAGATAGACTTATCAAAAAAATTTGGAGCTGTTAATTCTGAAGCGATTGGATTATTAAGACTTGCAAAACAACATTCAAAAAAAATAGGCTTAAGTTTTCATGTCGGCTCTCAATGTATGCATCCAATTTCATACGTTAAAGGAATTGATGAAATTAATAATATTATAAAAAAGACTAAAATCGAACCTGATTATATAAACGTTGGTGGCGGCTTCCCATCTATCTACCCTGATCTTATACCTCAACCACTTAAAAAATATTTTGATGAAATAGAGAAAAGTCTTTCAAAACTTCAATTACGAAAAAAACCTGAAGTTATTTGTGAACCTGGTAGAGCACTAGTTGCTGAGAGTGGATCAACAATCGTTAAGGTAGTTCTTAGAAAAAAAAATAAACTTTATATTAATGATGGTACCTATGGATCTCTTTTTGACGGCGGAGTTCCAAACTTAGTTTTTCCATCTAGAATGATTTCAAATGGAAGACAAATTTCAAAAAAGCTAACAGCTTTTGATTTTTATGGCCCTACTTGTGATAGCATGGATTATATGAAGGGTCCTTTTGTTTTACCAAACAATATTAAAGAGGGTGATTATATTGAACTTGGTCAATTAGGTGGATATGGATTAACTTTCAGAACACAATTCAATGGTTTTTATTCTGACGAAATTTACGAATTAGAAGACAAACCAATTATGTCAATGTATGAAGGCGGCTCTAAGAGTGAGTTTTTAGTTGCCTAAATGTCTAGCAAAAAAAACTTAGGTCATAACAGCAAAAAAGACTTTCTAAAAAAACCAGTAGAACATATTGATATAACGTCTTTTGACTCAACAAAAATTATACAATCAATGGAAAAGATGTCTTTTGTATCTAGAGAAACTGCAAATGCAGCGAAAATATTTAATGATATGATCAATGACAAAAACTGCACAATTTTTTTAACTCTTGCTGGATCAACATCTGCCGCAGGATGTATGAACATTTACAAAGATTTGGTAAAATTTAATATGGTAGATGCAATAGTGGCGACAGGAGCATCTATAATTGATATGGATTTTTTTGAAGCTTTAGGATTTAAGCATTATCAAGGATCACAATTTCAAAATGATACTGAGTTAAGAAAAAATTATATAGATAGGATTTATGACACTTATATTGATGAAGATGAGTTGCAAATATGCGATAAAAAAATATGTGAAATTGCAGATGATTTAGAACCTAAAAGCTATACCTCTCGAGAATTCATTCATGAAATGGGTAAATATTTGAAAAAAAACTCAAAAAAAAAAGAATCTCTTATTGAAACAGCATACGACTATAATGTTCCAATTTTTTGCCCAGCTTTTACTGACTCTAGTGCTGGATTTGGTCTTGTTATGCATCAGGAAAAAAATCCTAACAAACATTTAACTATAGACTCTGTTAGAGAATTTAGGGAACTTACAGAAATTAAAATTAGGTCAAAGGGCTCAGGATTATTTATGATTGGTGGTGGAGTACCAAAAAATTTTATTCAAGATACTGTAATTTGTGCTGAACTTTTAGGTAAAGAAGTTGATATGCATAAATATGCTGTTCAAATAACCGTTGCTGACTCACGGGATGGTGCATGCAGTAGCTCAACTTTGAAAGAAGCAAGTTCTTGGGGAAAAGTAGATATTACCAAAGAACAAATGGTTTTCGCTGAAGCAACATCTGTTCTTCCTCTAATTGCAAGCAATGCTTACCATAAAGGAAATTGGAAAAATAGAGACAGAAGAAATTTTACAAAAATATTTGGATAAAAAATTGAATTATCTATCAAATAAAAATGGGTTTCTCGGTGTTGATAATAATTTCAACTTTTCACCAAAAGTTGTTGTTGTTCCATTTGGTTTAGAAAAGACAGTCAGTTATGGAGGGGGAACAAAAAATGGGCCTCGAGAAATTATTAAAGCATCTCATCAAGTTGAGCTTTACGACGAGGAACTTAATTGTGAACCATACAAAAAAATTGGTATAAAAACTCTTAAACCCTTCAAAATAGATAAAAATATTCAGGTAGCCTTAAGAAAAATTTCTAATATTAATTCCCTACTTTTAAAAAAAAAACTTTTTCCTTTAACTTTAGGAGGTGAACACTCTATTACACCTGGTTGTATAGAACCTTTTACTAAAAATTTTAAAAACCTATGTATTTTACATTTTGATGCTCATGCAGATTTAAGACAAAGCTATAATGGTGAAAAATTTTCCCATGCATCTGCTATAAGAAGATGTCTAGATCACAAAAATGTTTCTATTATATCTTTTGGAATTAGAAATATATCTAGGTCTGAAGTTAAATATTTAAATAAAAATAAAAGTAGAATAAAAATATTTTGGGCTAAAGATAAAAGTAAGTGGAACTTACAAAGTTTTAAAAAACATATTAAAAATAAGAATGTTTATTTGACCTTTGATGTTGATGGATTTGACTCTAGTATTATGCCAGCTACTGGGACACCGGAACCAGGAGGATTATTTTGGGATGAAACGCTCAATATTTTAAAAATAGCGGCAAAAAATTCTAACATTGTTGGCGGAGACATAAATGAACTATCTCCAATTAAAGGTTTTAATTCATATAACTTTCTTGTAGCTAAATTAGCCTATAAAATTCTTTCATATAAATTTTTATTATAATTATTCAATTAGACTGGTTTAAAAGTCCCTAAAAGTAATCTGAAAGGTATTAGCATGACTAAAGTTACAAGTAGTTTAATCACTAAATCTCCTAAAGATAATGTAAACCACGGTACACCGGTTGCATAAAAAGATATTGAGAAGAACAAAAAAGTATCGACTGTGGATCCTATTATAGAGGAACTTAATGGTGCTACATACCAACTTTTTTCTCTTAGTTTATCAAATATTTGTACATCTAAAAGTTGAGCTACAATAAAAGCTGTTCCAGAACCTATTGCAATCCTTACTGAAATAAGATCAGAAAATTTTGTTGAAAAGAAAAGAGTAAAAGATATTCCAACCACAAAACCAAAGTAAACAATTTTTCTAGCTATTTGTTTTCCGTATGATCTATTTGCTAAATCTGTAATTAAAAAGGCTATTGGATAAGTAAAGGCCCCGTAGGTAAGAATGTCTTGTAAACCATAATATTTTACTGGAAATTGGACTAGATAATTAGAAGATAAAACTACTAAACCCATTAAAAAAGGTAAGGCTATAAATACTCGACTCATGTCTTATGCAGGTTTGCTTAATAGACTTTTTTTTATTTTTTTTAATCTTGGAGATAAATCTCTTAATTTAGCTGATTTTACAAACTGATCGAAACTACCTTTTTTATCTACTGATCTAACTCCAGCATTTGAAACTGTTAGTCTTATATTTTTTTTTAAAAGATCACTTTTAAATCTTACTTTTTTTAAATTTGGAAGAAATCTTCTTTTTGTTTTATTATTAGCGTGGCTTACTTTGTGACCCTTGAGAGGTATTTTTCCAGTTAATTCACATTTTTTAGACATAAAAATATGATTGTATAGGCTTAACTAAGTTGCCAGTCAAGATTATTTTTTACTTCCTACTATCTCAGATATATTTGTTACACCTTGTTTTTTAAATATATTATTTAAGTCTTCGCTGATTTTTTTTGCTATACCTGGTCCTCTATAAACCATTCCGGTATATAATTGAATTAATGACGCGCCGTTTATTATTTTATCATACGCACTATCTGCTGAGTCCACTCCACCTACACCAATTATTTTGACTTTTTTTGCCAAATTTTTAAAAAACTTATTAATTATTAAATTTGATTTTTTTGCAATTGGCTTACCAGATAAACCACCTTTTTCTAATTTATTTATATTTTTTAAAACATCTCTAGTTCTGTCACTTGTGTTAGATACTATTATTGCGGGTATATTATATTTTAAAATTAATTTAGAAATTTTTTCTATTTCTTGATCGTTTATATCTGGTGAAATTTTTAGGACTGTAGGAATCGACGTTTTTAATGAAGCTTTTTCTTGTTCAATTGCTTGGAGTAAGTCATTTAATTCACTCTCATTATGAAAACTTCTTAAATTTTCTGTATTAGGTGAAGAAATATTTATAGTTAGATAATCGGCCAATTCATAAAATTTTCGTAAACCAATTAGATAATCATTAATTCTATCTTTTGTTTCTTTGTTTGGGCCTATATTTATTCCAAATAAACCTTTTGGAGGATTTAATCTGATTCTGGACTGAATTAGATCTGCACCTGAATTATTAAATCCTAATCTATTTATTAAAGCTTCATCTTCTTCAAGCCGAAAAACTCTCGGTTTTGGATTTCCAGACTGCTTTAAAGGAGTGATCGTCCCTACCTCAACAAAACCAAATCCTAATCTAAAAATTGAATTATAAACTTCTGCATCTTTGTCAAAACCTGCTGCAAGACCAATCGGATTTGGTATTTTTTTATTGAATATTTCAGTCTCTATATGTTTAAAATTTTGCTTTTGATTTCTTGGCATTAAATTAAATTTTAAGGCTTGTATTGCTAAATTATGAGCAGTCTCTGGATCAAACTTAAATATAAATGGTCTTATTTTTCCAAACATCACATTATCTTTTCTTTAATTAAATTTTGAGTCTCTTTCACGCCAAAAAAACTTATAAAGAACCCAATCCTTGGCCCATTTTCATCACCAAAAACAACTTCGTAAATTAATTTGAACCAATCTCTTAAATTATCTTTATAGCCATTTTCTTTACCAACAGAAAAAATTTTTGTCTGTATATCCTCTGGAGTCATTTTATCATTACATTCATCTAATGCTTTAACCAATGACATTAATACTTTCTTTTCATCGCTATTTGGAGTTTTATATTTTTTATTAGGTGAAATAACATCTTTATAATACTTTATTGCATAATCTACTAATTTATCAAATATTGGGAACTCTTTTTCGTTGAGATTTGTTTTATATTTTTTAACAAATTTCCATAGTAAATCTTTTGAGTCAGCGTTACTTGTTTCAACAAGATTTAAAAGCATTGAGAAACTCATTATGTTATTTTCTTTTGGGATATTTCCATTATGCACATGCCAAACTGGGTTCATTAATTTTTGAAGTTTGTTTTGTTTTTTTCCCTTTTCAATAAACTCGAGGTATTCATCTACTGCTTTTGGAACTATTTCTTTATAAAGTTTTTTAGCCCTTTTTGGGTTTTGATACATAAATAATGATAAACTTTCAGGTGAGGCATAATTTAACCATTCATCTATTGTAATTCCATTTCCTTTTGATTTAGATATTTTTTCACCCTTTTCGTCTAAAAAAAGCTCATAAGCGAAACCACTGGGATTTTTTTTTCCAATTAGTTTAATTATTTTAGAAGATAAGATTGCACTTTCAATTAAATCCTTCCCGTACATTTCAAAATCAACATCAAGAGCATACCACCTCATTGCCCAATCGACTTTCCATTGAAGTTTGCAATTTCCATCTAAAATGCTTTTTTCTAATTTTTTTCCATTATTGTTAAAAATGATTTTTGATTTTTTTTCATCAATTTCTAGGACGGGTATTTCTAATACTTTATTTGTTTCCGGACAAATTGGCAAAAATGGGGAATAGGTTTTTTGTCTCTCTTTTCCTAATGTTGGTAAAATAATTGACATGATACCATCATAATTTTTTAAAATTAATTTTAAAGTTTCGTTAAAAATTCCATTTCTATAAAGTTCAGTTGAACTTTTAAATGTATACTTAAAATTAAATTTGTTTAAAAATTTTTTTAGTAATTCATTGTTATGTTCCCCAAAACTTTTATATTTTTGAAAAGGATCGGGAACACTAGTTAATGGTTTATGCAAATTATCTTCTAAAATTTTTATATTGGGTATATTGTCTGGTACTTTTCTTAATCCATCCATATCATCAGAAAATGTAATTATTTCTTTTGGTATTTCGGTAATTTTATCAAGTGCATTTACCACCATAGAGGTTCTAGCAACTTCTCCAAAAGTTCCAATATGTGGTAAGCCGCTTGGGCCATATCCGGTTTGTAAAATAATTTTCCCTTTTTTCTCTATATATGCTTTTCTTTCTCTAAGGATTTTTTTAGCCTCAAGAAAAGGCCATGCTGCAGTTTTTTCTAAATTTTCTTTATCTATCACAAACAATCTTAAAAATTCGTATATTTAGTACTTTTATTAATTCTTATAATGTTGAAATTTATTTACCATAAAATAATGTTCAAACAAAATGTCCAATTATAAAACAGTTTTTTTTACACTAGGTATTTTACAGATAATACTTGGAATTTTTATGATTATTCCAATAACTGTACAATTTATATTTGGTGAATTTGACTCGTCATTTATCCTAGCCTTAATTATCACCATTATATTTGGGACACTTTTTATTATTACAAATTTAGATTACGATAAAAAACTGGACCTGCAACAAGCTTTTTTACTTACCTCTTTATCTTGGATTACAGTTGCAATTTTTGGATCACTTCCAATTTTTTTTTCAAGTTTAGACTTATCTTTTACAGACTCATTTTTTGAAAGTATGTCAGGTATAACTACGACAGGTTCAACTATAATTGCAAATCTTGAAAGTGCACCAAAAAGTATATTGCTTTGGAGAGCTATACTTCAGTGGTTAGGAGGGATTGGTATAATCGTTATGGCAATAACTCTTATGCCAATAATGAACGTTGGTGGAATGCTATTATTTAAAGTTCTTAATACAGACTCCTCAAATGAAATTTTGCCATCTTCTAAAGAAATATCGATAAAACTTATTCTGATTTATTTAGGTTTAACATTTGCTTGTAGCTTTTCTTATAAGATATTTGGAATGAATATTTTTGACAGTATTACTCATTCGATGACAACCATAGCGACAGGTGGTTTTTCAAATTACAACCAATCTATTGGTCATTTTAATAGTGCTAAAATTGAATTTACTTCAATTATTTTTATTTTAATGGGTAGTATTCCATTTATTGCTTACGTGAAATTTATTAATGGAAATCGAAAAATATTTATCAATGACACCCAAATTCAGACTTTTTTAAAATTAATTTTAATATCTATTTTAATCTTATTTCTTTATTTATTTTTAAAAAATGGGAAAGTAGTATTCTTAGACTTTCGATCAATTATTTTTAATATTGTATCTATATTAACAGGAACAGGTTATGTATCTGGAAATTATGATAAATGGGGAAGTTTCCCACTTCTATATTTTTTAATTTTAATGTTTATTGGTGGGTGCGCTGGATCAACTACGTGTGGTATAAAAATTTTCAGAGTTCAAATACTTTATAAATTTGTTGTTAATCAATTGAAAAAATTTATTTATCCAAGAGGTATATTTGTTATTAAATATGAAAATAGCACTGTTAACGATAAGTTTTTAGCATCAATAATTTCTTTTATTTTTTTGTACATTATAATTTTTTTTATAATAACAGCATTATTATCTTTAACTGGGCTTGATTTTATTACCTCAATTTCTGGAGCAGCAACTTCAATATCAAATGTTGGTCCAGGATTGGGTTCTGTAATAGGATCTAATGGTAATTTTTCAAGTTTACCAGATTTATCTAAATGGGTATTAAGTATAGGAATGATATTAGGAAGATTGGAATTATTCGCGATTTTAATTCTATTTCTTCCTTCATTTTGGAAAAAATGATTACTTTTAAAAAGCATAAAAAATTTTCAGATCTTTTTACCTATTATTTTGAAAGGAGAATGATTAAAATTTTACTTCTTGGGGCGATAAGTGGATTTCCTTGGGTAATTATTGGAAGTAGCTTGAGCTTATGGTTAAAAGAAGATGGCCTATCAAGAACAACCATTGGATGGGCGGGCTTAATTTTTGCCGTTTATGCTTTTAATTACCTCTGGGCCCCTTTAATTGATCGAATATATATTCCATTCTTAACAAAAAAAATCGGACATAGAAAATCTTGGATATTTTTGATGCAAACAATGATTTTGATTTGTTTACTTCTCTGGAGTTTAATAGATCCAACTTATAACTTAACCTTCGTTATTGGAATTGGCTTAGTAATTGCCATTGCCTCCTCAACTCAAGATATAACAGTAGATGCTCTAAGAATTGAACAAATTTCAAAAAATGAGAAAGAATTAATGGCAGCTGGTGCTGCTGTTGCGGTAGTGGGTTGGTGGACAGGTTACAAACTCGGAGGGGTGATAGCTTTAAATTTAGCAGAATATTTTGAAAATCTAGGTATCATTAACTACTGGCAAATGTCCTTTGTTGGTCTTGGTTTAATAGTGATATTATTTAATATCGGGCTTCTTTTTATAAAAGAAAAAGATTTTAATTCAAAAAAGAATAATCAAAACCAGTTAGATAAAAAGATAATAAAAAGTTTAAAAGTAAATAATATACTTGTAAGAATTACAGCTTGGATTTCATCAACAATTTCTGGACCACTAATCAATTTTTTTAAGAAAAATGGTTTTAAAATAGCTCTTAGTATTTTATGTTTTATTTTTTTATTTAAGATAGGTGAGGCATTTTTGGGAAGGATGTCGGTTATTTTTTATAAAGAAATAGGTTTTTCTAAATCTGATATTGCATTGTATTCAAAAACTTTTGGATGGGTTACGACTGTCATTTTCACATTATTAGGAGGCCTGTTTGCAATAAGATCAGGTGTAATAAAGTCTATGTTTTTTGCTGGAATATTAATGGCTTCGACAAACCTTCTTTTTACAATACTTGCCTGGAGTGAAAAATCTTATTTCCTATTTGCGTTAGCCGTAATTCTTGATGATGTTGCAGCAGCATTTGCAACTGTTGCTTTTGTTGCTTTCATATCTCTTTTAGTTGATCGAAATTATACAGCTACCCAGTATGCGCTTTTAGCATCTATTGGTACCGCTGGGAGGACGAGTCTTGCATCTTCCTCGGGTGCTTTAGTAGATTGGTTGAATGGAGATTGGGGAACTTTTTTTATTATAACTGCTTTAATGGTAATACCATCACTGTTCTTACTTTACAAAATAAAAGATAAAATAAATTTAAATGACTAAATACTGTTCTCAAGCAATAACTAAAAATATTTATAAATCTAATTCTGAAAAATCGGAAATAACCTCACAAATCTTATATGGAGAAAATTTTAAAATTATATCAAAAAGTGCAAATTGGCTCAAAATTAGTTCCTCTTTTGATAACTATAGAGGATTTATAAGAAATAATAATTACATAAAAGTAGTAAAAAATACACATAAATGTTTTAATTTGAAAACAAGGATTTATAAAATTAATAAATCAAAAAATTTTATCAAAACGAAATTTTTTTTACCATTTAATAGTAGAATTAAAGTAATTAGTGTTAAAAAGAACTTTGTAGAATTCCAAAAAAACAGATGGCTCAAAAAAAAATATTTAAAAAAAATAGGTCATAAAGAAAGAGATTTTTTCAAAATTTTAAAAAAATTTAATAATATTAAATATGTTTGGGGCGGAAAGTCTTACAAAGGTATAGATTGTTCTGCTTTAATTCAGCTATATTATCAATATAATAATGAATATTTTCCAAGGGATACAAAAGATCAAATTAAAACTAAAAAAGGTAAAAAAAGTCTAACTAAATTTCAAAAAGGTAATATTATTTATTGGAAAGGACATGTCGCAGTATGTATAAATTCAGAAAAATTAATACATGCTTACGGGCCTATGAAAAAAGTTATAATTATGGATACACATGAAACAATAGAAAGAATATATAAAACAGCAAAGCTTAAGGTAAAAAAAATCACGAAAATTTAAATGAATTTACAAGAAAAATTCAACATTCTATTAACAAAATTTAATCTTGGTAAGTTTGACGAGGTTATTTTTGAGGCTACTTTAATGTCAAAAAAATATCCAGCTCAAGAGGTATTTATAAATCTATTATCACTTTCCTACCAGGCAAAAGGTGAATTCAATAAATCAATATTAATTTTAGAAGAAGCGTTAAAAAAAGGTAAAAAAAACTTTAATTTTTGGAATAATTTGGGTTTGGGTTATCTTAAAATAAAAAATTTTAATAAATCAGAGGAGTGTTTAATTGAAGCAAATAAATTGAATCCAAAATTTATAAATACTTTAAATAATTTGGGAAATTTATATGTTGAATTGAATAATTTTGATAAAGCAGAATTTTTTTTTAAAAAGGCATTAGAAATCAATGATAAAATAATAGAAACAAACTACAATCTAGCTACACTTTTACAATCAGTGGGTAGAATTGAAGATGCTAAGCATTTTTATAACAAAACATTGGATATAAACGAGAACTTTACTAGAGCTGATTTTGGTTTAGCAATGTTAGAAAAGTACGATTCTTCAAATAACCATATTAAAATTATGGAAAGTAAAACAAATAAAGAATTACATAAATCTAGCTATAAAGATTTATATTTTGCATTAGGAAAAGTTTATGAAGATATCGGCGATTTTGATAAATCCTTTTTGTATATAAAAAAAGGTAATGACATTAAAAAACAGATTACGAATTATCAAATTGAAAAAGATAAAAAATTATTTGAGGAAATAATTTCCTTTCAAGAAAAAAATGAACTAAATAACAATTCAAAAGAAAATATGAAGAATGTAATATTCATACTTGGAATGCCAAGAACAGGAACATCAATGGTCGAACAAATTATATCAAATCACAGCGAAGTAGAAGGAGGTGGTGAAATCAGTTTACTCTCATTTTACCTTGATAGATTTTTTAATAATAAAAATAAAAATCTGGACATAAATGAATATTTAAATTTAATTAAAAAAGAATATTTGAATTATTTAAATAAAATAACAAAATCAAAAATCATAACAGATAAAGCTCCTTTAAATTTCAGATGGATAGGAATAATAAAATATCTATTTCCGAATTGTAAAATTATACACTGTAAACGAGACCCCTTAGAGAGTAGTTGGTCAATCTTTAAAAATGAATTTGAAAGAGGTATGTTTTTTTCAAACACATTCGAAGATATTGCAGAGTTTTATCACTTATATAAAAATTTAATGGATTATTGGAAAAAAAAATTTGATGACAATATTTTTGACTTAAATTATGAGGATTTAATTAATGATCCAGAAAATAAAATAAAAGAAATAATTAGTTACTGCGGTCTGAATTGGCAAGATAATTGTTTAGAATTTTATAAAAATAAAAAATCTATTAAAACTGTTAGTTTTATGCAAGCTAGAAAACCTATTTACAAAGATTCTTTGAAAGGATCAAGTAAGTTTAAAAAACATTTAAATCAACTTGAAAAGTTACTTAAAACCTAATTTCTTCCAAAATCTGGTTTGTTAATATCTTGTTTTAATTTAATTATTTTTTGACGAACTTTTTTTGCGTCTTTCAATTTTCTAATAATGACTTTATTATTATTAGCCCGAATATTACGTTTAAACGATTTTAAATTTTTTATAAATAAATCTATAACTTGAGATATATTTTTTTTGTTACTAAAAAATATGTCTCTCCACATTATCTCGTTAGATGCGGCTATTCTAGAGAAATCCCTAAGTCCACCAGCGCTAAAGTTTAATAAATTGTATCTCTTTCTTTTTTCAAATTCTGTAGCGGTCTGGATTAAATTATAAGCAATAAGATGGGGTAAATGACTTGTTAGTGAAAATATTATGTCATGCTTTTTTGCATCCATAATAACAACTTTTGAACCAAGCTTTTTCCAAAATTTAGATAAGACTTTTAATTTACTTTTATCAGTTTTTTTTTCTTTAATAAGTATACACCACCTATCATTAAACAAATTTGCATCACCATGTTCTGGACCACTTACCTCTGAACCAGAGATTGGATGGCTAGATATCCATGATATTCCTCTCTTTAATTTTTTTTTTGCAATTTTATAATTATTTTCTTTTGATGATCCAACATCAGTAAGAATTGTTTTATGGCTTAATTTTTTATTAATACTTCCAATAATTATTTCATATTCTGACAGGTGGGTTGCAATTATTATAAGATCCATATCAGAGATTATATTTTTAAAGTTTTCGACAATTTTAAACTTACTTTTTATCTTTTTTAATTTTTTAATATTGGTAATAGATTTTTCTTTGACAAAAATATTTTTCGCAATCTTATTTTTTGATGATGCTCTGAGAATTGATGACCCAATTAGCCCACAACCAATTATTAGAAGATTATTTATCATTATATTATTTTATTGAGAGTTTTTATAAAAAGTGCATTTTCTCTACTTGAACCTATGCTAACTCTTAGTTTATTTTTCATATTATAAATTTTCATATCTCTCAAAATAATACCTTTTTTTTCTAATTTTTTTAAAACATAATTAGCAGATAGTTTACAAAAATCAAAATTAAGTAAGAAGAAATTTGGACCCGGTGAATTTGAAATGATTTTTTTACTTTCAAAAAATTTTTTTAGTTTTTTAGACCAGTATAAATTATGTTTTATTGATTTAATTATAAATTTTTTATCTTTCAATGCCTCTGTTGCATAAAGTTGTGCCAATTTATTAACGTTAAATGGTGGCTTTATCTTGAAAAGTTCATTAATTATATTTTTTGGTCCATAACCCCAACCGACCCTCATTGAAGCAAGGCCGTATATCTTTGAAAAAGTTCTTAAGATAAAAACATTTTTACTGTTCTTGAATAAATTTAATCCATTTTGGTAGTCTTTATTTTTCATATATTCGAAATAAGCATCATCAATTACCAATAAGATTTTGTTATTTAATTTTTTTCTTAAGTATTTAATTTCTTTAATCGTAATATAAGTTCCAGTTGGATTATTGGGGTTTGCGATGAAAACCATTTTAGTTTTATTTGTTGTCTTGGAAAGAATATTTTTCACTGAAACTTTAAAATTTTCTTCTTTTGCAAATACTACTTTTGCTCCAACTATTTTTGAATATATTCTGTACATTAAAAAACTAAATTCTGGAACTATTACCTCATCATTTTTGTTTAAAAATAATTGGCAAAGCATTTGAATTATTTCATCAGATCCAGATCCACAAATAATTTTATTAAAGTCACAATTATATGTCTTTGAAATTTGTTTTCTTAAAATTTTACATTTACCATCTGGATACTTATCTATTTTTTTGTTATTGAAACTATTTTTTTTAATTTTTGAACTAAAACCCAATGCAGATTCATTCGCCGAAAGTTTGATCAAATTTTTTATATTTCCAATCCTTGATTTTCCGGGTTTATACGTTTCTATATCAATTTTTCTAAATTTTAGCTGTTTCATAATTATAAATTCAACCTTATAAATAAATTAACAAAATTTAATAGCAAAATTAGGTATATTTTTTTAAAATTGACATAACAAAAATCATTTAGTACATAAAAAGGGCGCTGATTTAACTGAATTGCGAGCGCGATAAAAAAACCGCTAAATAAGTTTTTTTTCTCTCTCAATTCACAAATATTAAAAATGAATAAAATTGATAAAGTAAAAAAAATTATAGTAGAAAAACCACTAAAACTCGATTGTGGTAAGACTATCAAAGATTTTCCATTGGCTTATGAAACTTATGGAAAATTAAATGATAGAAAAGATAATGCAATTCTTGTTTTTCATGCTTTAACAGGTGACCAATTTGCTTCTGGTACAAACCCAATTACAAATAAAGAGGGATGGTGGAATTATGCTCTTGGGCCAGGTAAAGCAATTGATACTAATAAATTTTTTGTGATTTGTGCAAATGTTATTGGTGGATGTATGGGCTCATATGGTCCAAGCAATATAGGTGATAACGGTAAACCCTTAGGAACAAATTTTCCAGTAATAACTATTAATGATATGGTTAATGCTCAGTATAACATCTTAGATTTTTTTAAAATTAACAAGTTATTTTCTGTCATTGGTGGTTCTATGGGCGGAATGCAGGTACTTCAATTTGTCTCAAATTTTCCCGAAAAATCACATACTGCAATTCCAATTGCGTGTACTGCAAGTCATTCTGCTCAAAATATTGCATTAAATGAATTAGGAAGGCAGTCAATTATGGCTGACCATAATTGGATGGACGGGTTTTATGTGGAGAATAAAAAAGTTCCTGATAAAGGGCTAGCTGTTGCGAGGATGGCTGCTCATATCACTTATTTGTCAAAAAAAGGTTTACAGGAAAAATTTGGAAGAAAGCTTCAAGAAAGAGATGATTTAAAATTTGGTTTTGATGCTGATTTTCAAATAGAAAGCTACCTAAGATATCAAGGCTCTGTTTTTGTAGATAGATTTGATGCAAATAGTTATTTATATATAACCAGAGCGATGGATTATTTTGATTTAACAAAACAATTCAATGGTAACTTATCTAAAGCTTTTGAAAAGACAAATTCTAAATTTTTTGTCATCTCATTTACATCTGACTGGTTATATCCAACATCTGAAAATAGAGATATAGTTATAGCTTTGAACTCAATAAGTAAAGATGTAGGATTTATAGAAATAACATCAGATAAAGGGCACG
Organism: uncultured Pelagibacteraceae bacterium; assembly: GCA_902626575.1. GTDB lineage: Bacteria > Pseudomonadota > Alphaproteobacteria > Pelagibacterales > Pelagibacteraceae > Pelagibacter. The sequence goes on from CACOFY010000001.1 coordinate 75,776, forward strand.
ATTCATTTTTATTGGATGTTCCAGATTTTCTTAGTGCAGTAAAAAATTTTTTAGAAACCTCATATCAAAAATTAAAATGAAAAAAGAATTTTTTGAAATATCAAAGTTATTAAAAAAAAACTCTAAGGTATTAGATGTTGGATGCGGTGATGGCGAATTAATGAAATATATAACTGAAAATATAACAGAAAACGTAAGAGGTCTTGAAATTTCTAAAAATAATATTCAAAAATGCATCGCAAAAGGGCTTACGGTAATAGAAGGGGATGCAGAAAAAGATTTACGACAATTCCCAAATTCCTCATATGATTTTGTGATATTGAGCCAGACACTTCAAGCTTTTCTTGACCCAGAGAATGTTATAAATGAACTCTTGAGAGTTGGAAAAAAAGCTATTGTATCTATACCAAATTTTGGTCATTGGAGAGTCAGATTAAATCTTCTTTTTAAAGGCCAAATGCCTATCACAGAAAATCTGCCAAATGAATGGTATAACACACCTAATTTACATATGTGTACGATAAGAGACTTTGTAAATTTTTGTAACAAAAAAAAAATAAAAATTGATTGTCCAAACTTATTTTATGTAAATTTATTTTCAGAACTCGGAATTTTTATTATTGAAAAATAGATGAATGTCGAAATTATAAAATGTTTAAAGGATAATTATTCTTATCTAATTACTGATAGTGATAGAAATAGTATTGTAATTGATCCTAGTGAATCAGATCCAATAATAAAAATTATAGAAAAAAAAAAATTAAATTTAAAATTTATATTAAATACACACCATCATTTTGATCATATTGGTGGAAATGATGAATTAAAAAAGAAATATTCATCAGAGATTGTGGGTTTTAAAAAAGATAAGGATAGAATACCTGGTATAGATATTTCTGTTTCTGACAACGAAGTATGGAAATCGGGAAATTTTGAAGCTAAAATTATTTATATACCAGGACATACATCGGGTCATATTGCTTTCTATTTTTATAAGAATGAAATTTTATTTTCTGGTGATACTCTTTTTTCTTTAGGATGTGGTAGAGTATTTGAGGGAACGCATGAAGATATGTATAACTCTTTATCTAAATTCAAAAGTTTACCACCAAGTACTAAAGTTTACTGTGGTCATGAATATACTTATAATAATTCATTATTTTGTATTAAGTATGATAGCGAAAATATTATGTTAAAAAAAAAAATAATCGAAATTGAAAAAAAGTTAAGAAAAAAAGAACCTACAATTCCCTCAACAATTAAAGATGAATTAGAATGCAATATTTTCCTAAGAGCAAAAACTCTTTCGGAGTTTTCAAAACTAAGAGATTTAAAGGATAATTTTTAGTTTATTAGCCTTGACTAAAATAGGTCTAGAACTATATTGCTCCTATAAAAATTAGAAAGTAAATATGTCTTTTGCAATAATTAAAACAGGTGGTAAACAGTATAAAGTAAGAGCTGGAGAAATACTTAAGGTAGAAAGGCTTGATGAAAAATCGACAAGCCCAAAAATTGAGTTTAAAGATGTTCTTGCTTATGGAGATGATAAGACTGCTGAAATTGGATCCCCAAAAATAGATGGTGCTAAGGTTGAAGCAAACTTAGTAAAGAATGGAAAAAATAGAACTGTTTTAATTTTTAAAAAAAGAAGAAGAAAAAATTCTAGAAGAAAGAATGGACACAGACAGGAATTTTCATTAATTAAGATTAATAAAATTTTCTCAAAAGATGGGAAAGTATTTTCTGAAGTTAAAGAGAGTGTTGCAGATACAAAAAAAAAAGAAATTAAGAAAGAGGCAAAGACAAAGTAATTAGGTAATTTATGGCAACAAAAAAAGCAGGTGGATCATCAAGAAATGGAAGAGACAGCGCCGGCAGAAGGCTAGGTGTTAAGAAGTATGGTGGTCAGCAAGTAATTCCTGGTAATATAATTGTAAGACAAAGAGGAACTAAGATTTTCCCTGGCGAGCACGTTGGCATGGGAAAAGATCATTCTATATTCTCAAAAATAAAAGGAACAGTTAAGTTTAAAAAAAGTAAATCAGACAGAACTTTTGTTTCTGTAAAACCCAATTAATCAATACAACTAAAAATAAAAACGTTGTATTATGAAATTTTTAGATCAAGTAAAGATATTTATAAAAGCTGGTGATGGAGGATCAGGGTCGCCAAGTTTCAGACGTGAAAAATTTATAGAATTTGGAGGACCGGATGGTGGTGACGGTGGTAAAGGTGGTTCAATAATTCTAAAGTCAGAGAGAAACCTTAATACTTTAATAGATTATCGTTATCAGCAACATTTTAAAGCAGAACGAGGTGGTGATGGAAAAGGAAAAAATCAAACTGGAAAAGGTGGAAAAAATTTATCGTTAAAAGTTCCATTGGGTACCCAAGTTTTTGAGGAAGACAATAAAACACTTATTTTTGACTTTAAAAAAGAAGATGAAGAATTTGTTGCTGCTAGTGGTGGTAAAGGAGGCTTTGGAAATACAAGATTTAAATCCTCAACAAATAGGGCTCCAAGGAAATTCACAAAAGGTGCAAAAGGTGAAGAATATTGGATATGGTTACAACTAAAGACTATTGCTGATATTGGTATTATAGGAATGCCTAATGCAGGGAAATCAAGCTTACTAGCCTCAATTACTAGTGCAACACCAAAAATTGCAAATTACAGGTTTACAACTCTTAATCCAAATCTAGGTGTAGCATCATATGATGATAAAGAAATTACACTTGCAGATATCCCTGGATTAATTGAAGGCGCACATAGTGGAATTGGTTTAGGAATTAAATTTCTAAAGCATATAGAAAGATGTAAAACATTATTGCATCTAATTGATGTAAATGAGGAAAACTTGGTAAAAAATTATAAAAATATAAGAAATGAGTTAAAAAAATATAGCAGTGAATTAATTAAAAAAGATGAATTAATTGTTTTTAATAAAATAGATTTAATTGATAATAAAAATTTAAATGACAAAGTAAAAGAATTCGAGAAAAAAGTAAAAAAGAAAGTTATAGCTATATCGACTTTAGATAAAAAACTTATATCTTTTATAAAATCAAAATTAGTGAAACATGTATCTTAAAAATTCAGAAATTATAGTTATAAAAATAGGTTCATCTTTACTAATCGATGATAAAATGAATATTAGAAATAAATGGCTTACAGAGTTTTCTAAAGATGTAAAAGAACTAATTAAACAAAATAAAAAAGTAATTTTGGTCAGCTCCGGAGCAATCGCTCTGGGTTGCAAAAAGCTAAATTTAACTATGAGAAACTTAAAACTTGATAAAAGCCAAGCTATCGCATCAGTGGGCCAAATTGAGTTGATGAATTTATTTAAGAAAATTTTCAATAAAATGAAAATAAATTTCTCTCAGATACTTTTAACTCTAGAGGATACTGAGCAACGAAGGAGAGCTATTAATGCAAAAAGAACTATTGATAATTTGTTACAAATGAGTTTTGTACCAATTGTAAATGAGAATGATAGTATAGCTACCTCAGAAATAAAATATGGGGATAATGATAGACTTGCATCAAGAGTTGCTCAAATTTCAAATGCTGATTCTTTAATACTTTTATCAGATGTAGATGGACTTCATGATAAAAATCCTAAATTATTTAAAGATGCAAAATTAATAAAGGAAATTCAGGATATTGATTATAAAATAGAAAATTTTGCCACCAAAACTGTTAACATTTATGGTAAGGGTGGCATGAAAACTAAAATTGATGCAGCAAGGGTCTGTCAATTATCAGGCTGTTCCATGGCAATTGCTAATGGTTTGTATTTAAGACCAATAAAGAAAATTATAAAAAAAAATAACTGTACTTGGTTTTTGCCTAAGGTATCAAAACTAGATGCGAGAAAAAAATGGATTGTAAGCTCGATATCTCCTAAAGGTCATTTAATTATAGATGAAGGAGCAATTTCTGCCCTAAAAAAGGGTAAAAGTTTATTGGCAGCTGGTATAACTGATATTAAAGGAAATTTTAACAAGGGAGACCATATAAAAATACTAGATAAAAATATGAAGGAACATGCTAGAGGCTTAAGTTCATTTTCATCCTCAGAAATATTAAAAATAAAGGGTAAACACTCTAATAAAATTCAAAGTTTGTTAGGATATGTTTCGAAATCTGAGGTTGTTCATAAAGATGATATGGTGGAAATCTGATGAAAAAGTATTTAGATAAAATTGGTAAAAATTCAAAAAAAGCATCTATTAAATCGGTAACAACAACTAAGAAAAACAAAGTTTTGATCGATTTTGCAAATCTAATAAAAAAAAATAGAGCAAAAATAATATATCAAAATAAAAAAGATCAAAAGTATGCGATAAAAAAAGGTATTAAAAATAATATGATCGAAAGATTAATTTTAAACTCAACAAGATTAAAACAAATCGAAAAATCAGTTGTTAAAATTGCGAATTTAAAGGATCCTGTAGATAAAACTCTTTTGATGTGGAAAAGACCTAATGGACTTAAAATAAAAAAAGTTACAATACCTATCGGTGTTATAGGAATAATTTATGAAAGTAGGCCCAATGTCACTTCTGACGTTTCAAGTCTTTGTTTTAAATCTGGTAATCCAGTCATTCTAAAAGGTGGATCTGAAGCATTTAATAGTAACAAAATATTAGTCTATTTATTTAAAGAAGCTTTAAAGAGAAATAGTGTTGATCCTAATTATGTTCAACTAATTGAAAATAAAAGTAGAAAATCAGTATCTTATATGCTCACTAAAATGAGTAAGTATATTGATGTTATAATACCAAGAGGTGGGAAAAACTTAGTTAAAGAGGTTCAAAAAAGATCGTCGGTACCATATATAGGTCACTTAGAAGGTATATGTCATACTTATATTGATAAATTTGCAAAATTAGAGATGGCAAAAAAAATTATTTATAATGCAAAGTTAAGAAATACAGCAATTTGCGGTGCTACTGAAACCGTTTTATTTCATGAAAAAATAATTAAAACTTTTATCAATCCAATTCTGAGTTTTTTGCAAAAAAATGGATGTGAAATTTATGCTGATGATAAAATCAGAAAAATTTACAAAGGAAAATTAAAAATAGCTAGTCCATCAGACTGGTCAAGAGAATACTTGAGTCCAAAAATATCTGTAAAAGTAGTCCAAAATACTTGGGAAGCTATAAATCATATTAACAAGTATGGTACTATGCATACAGATGCAATCGTTACCTCCAAAAAGTCAGAAGCTGTACTTTTTGTTAAAAATGTAAAAAGTTCTATTGCAATTCACAATTCTTCGACACAATTTGCAGATGGAGAGGAGTTCGGTTTTGGTGGTGAGGTTGGTATTTCAACAAATAAAATACCTCCACGTGGACCAGTTGGTTTAAATGAGCTTGTTACCTACAAATATGAAGTTTATGGTTCAGGGCAAATAAGAAAATAAATTGAAAAGTATAATAAAAAAAATTGGAATATTGGGTGGAACGTTTGATCCCGCCCACTTAGGGCATATAAAAATATCTAAAGAAGCAAAAAAAAAGTTTAAATTAGAAAAAGTTTATTGGGCAGTTACCAATAAAAATCCATTTAAAAACAAAAGTAAAAAAAGTTTAAATGATAGGATAAATTATGCAAAAAAAATTAATAAAAAAAATAAATTTATATCTATTAAATGTTACGAAAATAAAATTAACTCTAATAGAACAATTGATCTTATTAAATATTTTAAAAAGAAAAATAATAAAAAGAAAATCTACTTTATAATGGGGGCTGATAATTTAATAAATCTTCACAAGTGGGAAAAATGGAGTCAACTCACTAAATTATGTGAAATCCTAGTTTTTGACAGAACAAAATATAAATCTAAATCTTTAAAATCAAAATCATATAAAAAATTGGCTAATAAGGGGCTTAGGTTTATTAACTTTAAAAAGGTAAATATTTCATCTTCTAAATTGAGAAAAATTTGATAGTCTTAATTTAATTAATGGATAAAATTTCAGATTTAAAAACAATAATCTTAAAAACATTAGATAATAACAAGGCTTTAGATATAGTTAGTATTGATTTGACTGATAAAAGCTCAATTGCAGATCATATGATTATTGCTAGCGGTACATCATCTCGACACATACAAGCTCTTTCAGAACAGGTTTTACAAAAGCTTAAGTTAAGTGGTTTAAAGCATTGTAAAATTGAAGGGAGTGAAAGTAACGACTGGAAATTAATTGATGGCATAGATGTAATAATTCATATTTTTAACCCTGAAAAAAGAAAGTTTTATGAACTTGAAAAAATGTGGTCAGAGTTAATACCTAAAGAGAAAGTCTTAATATGATAAGAGTTAAAATCATAATATTTTTTATCTTATTGAATTTGTTTTTAGTTAAAAATTTTTTATTCGCGTCTGAAGAAAATATTTACGACAAGATTGATTTATTTGGAGAAGTTTTAAATAAGATAAATAAAGAATATGTTGAGGAGATTGATCAATCTGAAGCAATGGATGCAGCAATAAACGGAGTTTTGCAATCCTTAGATCCATATTCTGCATATATGTCGCCTGAGTCTTTTGAAAATATGCAAACTGAAACTAGCGGAGAATTTGGTGGTTTAGGTATTGAAGTGAGCATGGAGGCAGGAGTTGTAAAAGTTATATCTCCATTAGACGACTCTCCTGCTTACGAGGCTGGTGTTAAAGCTGGAGATTATATTGTAAAAATAAATAATATTCAGGTTCAAGGAAAAACTCTTAATGAAGCTGTTGAAATAATGAGAGGACCAGTTGGATCAGATATTGAAATCACAGTGAGGCGCAAAGGAGTTAAAAAGGCTCTAGTTTTTAATATAACTAGAAAAATTATAAAAGTAAGATCAGTCAAATCAAAAATAATTGACAACAATATTGGTTACATAAGGCTAACAGCATTTAACGAAAATAGTAGTAATCAAATTAAAAAAAAAATTAAGGAATTTCATAAAAATGAAAATATTGAAAAATTTATTTTAGATCTAAGGAATAATCCAGGTGGACTGCTTTCTCAAGCAATCAAAATAACTGATTTTTTTCTTTCAAGTGGTGAAATAGTTTCAACTAAATCTCGACAAGAAAATGAAAATAGAAAATGGTTCGCACAAGCTGGTGACATATTAAATGGAGAAACTTTGGTAGTTTTAATCAATAACGGATCTGCCTCTGCATCAGAAATAGTTGCTGGAGCTTTAAAAGACCATAAAAGAGCAATTTTAGTTGGTGAAAATAGTTACGGAAAAGGATCTGTGCAATCAATAATACCTTTAAGAAATAAAGGTGCGATCAGATTAACAATTTCCAAGTATTATTTGCCTTCGGGTGAATCTATTTCTGAAGTTGGTGTTTCGCCTGATATAGTTGTAGCAGAGGATAATGATAATTTTAGAATAGATACTGATAGTGATAATCAATTAACTTACGCAATAAAATTATTAAATGGATAAGGCAGTAAAAGATTTTAAAAATCTTCCATTGCGTGAAGGCGTAGGTATCGTATTACTCAATAAAGATAACAAAGTTTTTGTCGCAAAAAGAATTGATAATCCTAATAACTATTGGCAAATGCCACAAGGTGGAATGGATCCAGGAGAAACTCATCATGAGGCTGCTATAAGAGAATTATATGAGGAGACAAGTATAAAAAGTGTTAAACTAATTAAAGAGATAGATGATTACACCGTATATAACTTACCTAAACGTTTATTAGGAATTATCTGGAAAGGAAAATATAAAGGTCAGAAACAAAAATGGTTTATCATGAAATTCTTAGGACATGATTCGGAAATTAATATTAAAACAAAAAAGCCAGAGTTTTTAGAGTGGCGATGGATTGAATCTAATTCTATCACAAAAAATGTAGTAGATTTTAAAATAGAAGTTTATAAAAAAATTCAGGTTGAATTAAACAAGGTTTTATCTAATTAGCACCAATAGACTTTAAACTATCAATTTTTTGTGAAATCAAAAACCTCTGTTGATCGGTTATACCCTCTTTTAAAAGACTTTTTTCGGCCTCTTGGATAGAATTGTCAATAAAGCTCTTATCTAATTTATCAAGCTTTATAACTGTGCTCGTTAATATAGATAGAGTATCATCTTTGAATTCTAAAATACCATCTTCAATATAAAATTTTTCTTCGGCATTATTACGATAGATTTTCATGATACCAGGTTTTAAAAAAGAAATTATTGAAATATGATTTTTCAAAATACCCATTTCTCCCTCATAAGCAGGAACGACAACCTCTTTAACATCATCTGCTGATAAAAAAGATTTTTCAGGATTTACAATCTCTAAATTAAACAATTCACTCATTACGCCGCATCTTTTGCCATTTTTTCAGCCTTCTCGATTGCTTCCTCGATAGTTCCAACCATATAAAATGCTGCCTCAGGCAAGTGATCATATTCACCTTTACAAATTGCATCAAAACCTTTTATTGTTGCCTGAAGATCAACAAGTTTACCGGGTGATCCAGTAAAAACCTCTGCAACAAAAAATGGTTGAGATAGAAATCTTTGTATTTTTCGTGCTCTTGCAACTGTGAGTTTGTCCTCCTCAGAAAGTTCATCCATTCCTAAAATTGCTATAATGTCTTGAAGAGATTTGTAAGTTTGTAAAACTTTTTGAACTTCTCTAGCTACTCTATAATGTTCATCTCCTACTATTCTTGGATCAAGAATCCTTGAAGTGGAGTCTAACGGATCAACAGCTGGATAAATTCCTAATTCTGCTATTTGTCTAGATAATACAGTAGTAGCATCTAAGTGTGAAAACGAGGTTGCTGGCGCAGGATCTGTTAAATCGTCTGCAGGTACGTAAATAGCTTGGACCGATGTGATTGATCCTTTATTAGTTGTTGTTATTCTTTCTTGTAAGTTTCCCATATCTGTTGCTAAAGTAGGCTGGTATCCCACAGCTGAAGGTATCCGTCCCAATAATGCTGAAACTTCGGACCCCGCTTGCGTAAATCTGAAAATATTATCAACAAAAAATAATACATCTTGGCCTTCTTGATCTCTAAAATACTCCGCTACCGTTAGACCTGTTAGCGCAACTCTAGCCCTTGCACCTGGGGGCTCATTCATTTGTCCATATACTAATGCAGCTTTAGAACCATCTCCATCAGGCTTAATTACTCCTGAGTCTATCATTTCATGATAAAGGTCATTCCCTTCTCTTGTTCTCTCTCCAACACCCGCAAAAACAGAAAAGCCACCATGAGCTTTTGCAACGTTATTAATAAGTTCCATAATCAAAACTGTTTTTCCAACACCTGCTCCTCCAAATAATCCTATCTTTCCACCTTTTGCATATGGAGCTAGTAGATCAATAACCTTTATACCTGTTACTAGAATTTCTGTTTCAGTAGATTGGTCATTAAACACTGGAGCCGGCCTGTGAATTGGCCAGGTCTCTTTAGTTTTTACAGAGCCTTTTTCATCTATTGGATCTCCAATTACATTTATAATTCTTCCCAAAGTCTCAGGTCCTACTGGCACTTGGATTGGTGCACCAGTATCTACAACTTCATCGCCTCTTTTTAATCCCTCTGTCGCATCCATTGCAATAGTCCTCACACTTGTTTCACCTAAATGTTGTGCAACCTCTAAAACTAATCTGTTATCACCATTTTTACATTCTAATGCCGTTAAAATTTCAGGTAATTCACCTTCAAATTTCACATCGACAACTGCACCAATAATTTGTGTAATTTTTCCTTTTCTCATTATAAACTTTCTGCTCCTGATATTATTTCTATTAGTTCCTTAGTTATAGCAGCTTGACGGCTTCTATTATATTCAATTGTTAATTTATCAACCATCTCGCCTGCATTTCGAGTAGCATTATCCATAGCACTCATTCTCGAACCTTGCTCACTTGCTGAATTTTCCAGCATTGCTTTGAAGATTTGAGTTGAAATATTCTTTGGTAAAAGATTGCTTAAAATTTCGTCTTCCTCTGGCTCAAATTCATAATTACTCTCAGATGATGAGTTATCTGGCTCTGATGACTTGAGTGGTATTATTTGCTGCTCTTGCGGTATTTGAGTGATCACGTTTTTAAACTTATTGAAAAAAATTGTACACACATCAAATTCATTTTTTAAAAATAGTTCTATAACCATATTGCCTACTTTTTCTGCATCAAAATAATTTGTATTTTTTGATTCTTTAAAAGAAATTTTTTCAATTATCTTATCTTTATATAGACGTTTGAGTTGATCGTAACCTTTTGAGCCTACTGTAATTATTTTAAGTGTTTTTCCTTCTTTTGTAATCTTTTCAAAGAAACTCTTGGCCTTTTTAATAATATTTGAGTTAAATCCACCACATAAGCCTCTATCTGAAGTTAATATAATACATAAATGTACTTTTTCTGACCCAGTACCGGTAAGTAATTTTGGTGCATTTTCTTTATCTGAAATATTTTCAGATAAATTTAAAATGATTTTATTCATTTTTTCAGAATAAGGTCTTCCCTTTTCAGCGCTGTCCTGAGCTCTTTTTAATTTAGCTGCAGCTACCATTTTCATTGCCTTAGTTATTTTCTGTGTTGATTTTACACTTACTATTCTTTTTTTTAAATCATCTAAACTTGGCATAATTATTTTAAACTGTTTTTTAAATCTTTGATTAAATCTACAAGTAATTTTTCTGTATTCTCCTCTAATTTACCATCGCTTGAAATATTATCTAATATCTCAGGCTTATCAGATTTACATTTTTCTATTATTTTTTTTTCAAAATCTGAAATATCTTTAAGTTCAACGTCATCTAAATAGCCTCTCACACCACAAAAAACAGATATAACTTGTTCTGCAACAGTCATTGGAGAATATTGCTTTTGCTTTAATAATTCCGTAAGTTTGGAACCTCTATTTAGTAACTTCTGTGTTGATGCATCCAAATCAGAACCAAACTGTGCAAAAGCTGCCATCTCTCTATATTGAGCTAATTCTAGTTTCATCGAACCAGAAACTTTTTTCATTGCTTTTGTTTGTGCTGCAGATCCAACTCTTGATACAGATAGTCCAACATTAATCGCCGGTCTTATACCTTGATTGAATAAATTAGTTTCTAAAAAAATTTGGCCGTCGGTAATTGAAATTACATTAGTAGGTATATAAGCTGAAACGTCTCCAGCCTGTGTTTCAATTATTGGAAGTGCAGTTAATGATCCACCTCCATGTTCGTTGCTTAGTTTTGCTGCTCTCTCTAAAAGTCTGCTGTGTAAATAAAAAACATCACCAGGATAAGCTTCTCTTCCTGGAGGTCTTCTTAATAATAATGACATTTGCCTATAGGCTACAGCTTGTTTGGACAAATCATCATAAATAATTAAAGCATGCATGCCATTATCTCTAAAGAATTCACCCATTGCACAACCTGTATAAGGAGCAAGGAACTGTAATGGTGCTGCATCAGACGCTGTAGCTGCAACAATAGTTGTATAATCCATTGCTCCAGCTTCCTCTAAAGTTTTTTGTATTTGTCTAACAGTTGATCGCTTTTGACCTATTGCAACATAAATGCAATAAAGTTTTTGTTTTTCATCACCGCTTTCATTAATTTTTTTTTGGTTAATAATAGTATCAACTGCAACTGCAGTTTTACCTGTTTGTCTGTCTCCAATAATCAATTCTCTTTGACCCCTTCCAATAGGAACTAAACTATCTATTGCTTTTAAACCAGATTGCATTGGTTCGTTAACTGATTGACGTGGTATAATTCCTGGAGCTTTTATCTCTACTCTACTTTTTTTGATTGATTTATCTAATGCACCTTTGCCATCAATTGGATTTCCTAATCCATCAACAACTCTTCCCAATAGTTCTTTACCAACAGGTGTGTCAACAATTGCTCCTGTTCTCTTAACTGTATCTCCCTCTTTAATAGCTTTATCATCGCCAAAAATTACTACTCCTACATTCTCGCTCTCTAAGTTTAAAGCCATACCTCTAGAACCATCTGAAAATTCAACCATCTCACCTGCCTGAACATTATCTAAACCATATACACGAGCAATACCGTCTCCAACCGATAGAACTTGCCCTACTTCACTTATTTCAGCTTTATCTCCAAATTTTTTTATCTGCTCTTTTAATATTTTTGTTACTTCTGAAGGGTTTATATCCATTTATGCCTCTAACATTTTATTTTCTATTTTTTGTAATTTGCTTCTTATTGAAGTATCAATCATTGTACTATTTACTTGAATTATTAGACCTCCAATTAAACTCGGATCTTTTTTAAAATTTAATTTTATTTTAGCATCAAAAGTACTTAACAAATTACCTTCAATTTTTTTAATCTCATCTTTGCTCAAATCTTTTGCTGCAATTAGTTCTGCTTTTATTTCTCCTCTTTTTTTGGAGCATGTTTCAATAAAATCACTTAATATTTTCTCTACATAAAAAAATCTTCTTTTATGAATGAGGTAGCATAAAAATTTTGAGAGGAGTTCATTCAAATTAAATTTATTTGAAATTTGTTTTATAATATTTTCTTGGTCCTCTTTTTTGGTAGTTGGATTTTTAATGAAAAAATCTAGATCTGGGCTTTTTATTATAGTAGATAGCAAAGCCTCAACCTGTTTCTCAATTTCGCTAACTATATTTGTTTCGTCCGCTAACTCATACAGTGCGAGAGAATATCTTCCAACTGAAGTTTCAGAAAAGTTTTTGTTTTTTGTCAATTTTAAACCTTTGTATATGAAGAATTATTTAAAAATTTGAGATTAATTAACATATGATAAAAATCTGTTCAAGTAACTGATTGTCAAAATGGTTCTTATTTTACTGATTAATTGAAGTTTATTGGGTCAACATCAACTGTCAGTTTTATTCCGTATGGAAACTTATATTTTGATATTACTTCAGATAAGGAATTTTGAAGTTTCATTGATTTTCTCCCTCGAATTAATAATCTTACCCTATATTTTCTTTTTAACCGAAAAATTGGAGCGTTTACCGGACCTAGAATTTTATCTTTAATATAAGTTTGTGCAAAACTTTTAAATTTATTAGATTCTTGCTCAATTATTTTTTCATTTTTACCAGTTATTATAATTGAAATAAATCTTTGAAATGGAGGAAGATTATTTAACTTCCTAAGTTGAAGTTCTTTTGATAAAAAGATATCTGGATCACTATCCGTCAAAGTCTTGATTGAATTTGTATCATTGCTATAAGTTTGAAAATAAACTGTTGCAGGTTTTCCAGCTCTTCCTGCTCTTCCTGATAATTGATGATACAATTGTAAGTTTTTTTCGGTGCCCCTTAAATCGTGTCCTTTTGTAGTAAGGTCTATATCAACCACTATTATACAATTGAGATGAGGGAAATGAAAACCTTTTGATATTAATTGAGTTCCAACAAGTATTTGAATTTCATTATTAATAATTTTTTTTAAAATTTCAGATGAATTTTTTTTATTCATTGTATCACTTGAGAAAATTGTAATATTTTTATCAGGAAATTTTTTTTTAACTTCTTCAGTAATTCTCTCTACGCCTGGACCATAAAAAATAGGTTCACAAAAACTTATTTTATTACATTTTCTGTCAAGCTGATCTTTAAAACCACAGTAATGACATAATAAAAAATTTTTATTTTTGTGGAACACAAGATTAATTGAACAATTTGGACAAGAGTAACTATATAAACATTTTTTACAAAATACGTGGGGAGAAAAACCCCTTCTATTTAAAAAAAATAAAACTTGGTCTTTTTTATTTAAATGATCATTCACTTTTTGAACAACTGCGTTTGATAACCAAGAATTTTTATCGAGTTTTACTTTATTTAAATTAATAATTTCATGATTTGGTAATGATGCTTTTTTAAACCTTTCTGATAACTTTGATATTGAGTATTTCCCTTTTCTTATATTCTCATAGGTTTCAATTGAAGGTACGGCAGTTACTAGGTTAATTGGAATATTTTCAAAGTTTGCTCTTGCAATTGCCATATCACGAGCATTATAAATTACTCCTTCGTCTTGTTTGTACGATTGGTCATGTTCCTCATCAACGATAATGAGTCCTAAATTTTTAAAAGGTAAAAAAAGCGATGATCTAGCTCCAATAGCTACTTTTATCTTATTATTAATAATACCACTCCATATTTTTTTTTTATTTTTTTTTGATATGCCTGAATGCCATATTGCTGGTTGAAAACCAAAAAATTCAATGAATTTTTTTTCAAACTGGTTTGTTAATCCAATCTCGGGAAGAAGAATTAGTGCTTGTTTTTTTTTTTCTATAACTTTTCTTATTGTCTCAAAATAAACTAATGTTTTACCTGACCCAGTAACACCTTGTAAAACATGTACTCTAAACTTATTAATATTTTTATTTATTTCCTTTAAATTTTTTTCTTGCTCATTTGTAAGTTTAAAGTCTAATTTGTTTTCGAAACTATTAAAATTTTCATATTCTTTTTCTGGCAATTTTTCAATAGCCTGTCCACTCATTAAAACTAATTTTAAAGCCATCCCTTTAGGGATTAAGTTATATTGAGAAAACCAATCTAAAAACTTGATTGTCTCTATTTTAAGACTTGGTATATTTACTTTTCTTATAACGCTTTTAATTTTAAATGTTTTTTGACTTTTTTTTTCAAACTCATCCCAAACAACTCCAATAATTTTTTTTTTACCAAAAGGAACCTCAACAAAATCTCCTATTTTTAATTTAATATTTGTTTTGTATGTAAAAGGATGATTAAAAATATTTGGTAATAGAATCGGAATTTCCATAAAGATATAATATGAAAATTTTTTAGGAGTGTATTGTTGTTTTAAGCAACAGTCTATAATCTTTGTTCCTCGTAGCTTTTTCGATCAAACCAATTTTTTTTCTTTCCATACCAAGAATTTACCAAGAATGAAGAATGTTTTCAAAATTTTTTTACGGTTATAAACATATTATCTAACTATTTTTACTCTGTTTATTATATCGATTGCTAAGTAAATTTATTTTAATGCCATCCAAGAAATTATTGCGGTAGAATTGTTTGGATTAATATTAGCATTAATTAATATAATTAATAAAATTACTAAAAAGTAAGACAAAACTCCATAACGAGTGCTTAATTTTTCGATATTATTTCCTAAAAGTTGATTTGTTTTAAGCAATCTAAAAGAGACAACGCTCAAGATATTTGGAATTACCGCATAAATGTATGATGTCAAAATAATCCAATCTAATACTGTTAAATACTCTAATTTAGGCAATTCCGAGTCGATTACAAAATTGTAAGCAATTAAAGACAGTAGACATACTATCGTGACAGTCAGTCTAGCCTCAAGCTCTTTTGGATCAATCCAAACTACTAACCAGCATACTGACAAAATTAATACTATAGGCAAAATAACTTTATACAAATAATAGCTATGTTTACGCTCTATAACCATTGATAACTCTATTCCAGTTGCGTAATCATCCTCCATGAAAAATGGATTTTGATAATTTAAAATATTAAAATCAAAAGATTTTATATTCCATCCAGGAATATCATTATTATCTTTTATGTTTGATAATGATAAGTATGAAAGACTACTTTCAAACAGCACAGTATTTGGAATTCTTTGAAAATCATCAATAATTTTAATTCGTACAGTTTGCTTATCGAATGGAAATGTTTTTAAGTTAAATTTATTTTTTATCGAATATGTTCCTCCTAATTCAGAAGAAATAAACAAATATTCATCTGAGTTTCCAAGTTTTGTTGAATATGGGGACAATTCATATGTTTTATTATCAACTAAATCTTTATCAGATTTAACTTCATTTAGAATTTTGAATCCTTTCTCTGGAGGGTATAGTTTTAAGTCATTAAATTGTTTTTGAGTATAATCACAAACATAGTAAGTGTAAGATCCATCGTCTAATTTTAAAATTATATTTTCTTCTACAACGTTCCAAAGTTCAGGGTGACTTTCGGATAAATGCCTTGAAAAAATATCATACTTCATAGAGAATTCGACAATACCGTTTTTTGTATCAATTTTATTAAAATCCAAATATTTGATATCTAATATTGGATTAAAAGTGGTATACTTTGACTTGGTTATTTTCTTTTTGATAATCTCCTCTTTATTCAATATTTCAAATTCAATTGTATCGTTTTCATTCAGTATTTCAGGGCTAAAATTTTTTTGATTTGCTTTTAATATTTGATCACCCGCTTTAAAAAACTTTAAATGCTTAGGATCATAAATTCTTCCAACTTGAAAATTTCCATTTTCTTTAGTAAATTTCCAACTTTTAGAATTTTCGTCATATTTTTCCATAAGATCAAAACCAAAATTTTCAAAATCAACTGAACCTTTATATTTATAATTTAATTGAGCCAAATCATTACTAAATGTTTCACAATTTGATAATGCCGTATTAATATTTGACATAAGTAAAAAAATAACGATGATTTTTAATTTTAGCAAAATATTAAATAATTTTTTTCTCATTTTCTTTTTTTTTTTTACTTTGAATCTTTTTTAGTTTTGAAAACATTTTTAAGGCTACAATCCATGAAACAATTATTAGGATAAGCGATATATAAAAGTTAGAAGTGGTAAATAAATTGTAACATCCATGTAAAGTGAAAGGGACTAAAAAAGCAAAAATTAAATTATCACCCTTTTTTATAAAAGCGTATCTCATAAAAAAGTAGCCCATGAAAACTCCAAAAATCCCGTGTGCAGGTACAGCTGAGAATGACCTTAGAAATGCCATGTAGATTGGTGTTGTTTCATAATAGTCAGCTAAAATATATACATAATAAAAGTTTTCTAAGGTTGCAAAACCAAGTGAAACAGCAACCCCATATACTATGCCATCGATGGGTTCATTAAAATCTTTCATTTTATAAACTAGAAAATATAAAACAGCTAACTTTAAACCTTCTTCGACTGGAGCTGCTGTAAAAAAAGAAGATCTAAGACCCTCGTCCATTTGTGTTGAAGCCCAAATTCCACTTAGATAAGTGTTAATAAAAAAAGCAGGTATTGTTATGAGAATTCCGTAAAAGAATACTTTAATTATCTCAGCATTAGGTTCTTTAAACTTATCTGATAGAACAAAGAATAATATTATAAGTATTGAGGGTAAAATTGTTGCTAACAGTAAAATCATTAACTTTTTTCAATTGTTGTTTTAATTTTTAAAATTTTATTCTCCAATGCTTCAAAAGCATCAAAAATTTCCTTTTTTTCTATTCCTGAGATTTGTTCACCTTTGTGACCCTCTGGATTTTTTGCAGTATTTATGACATCCATTAATTGCCCATGCAAAATTGTAAATTTTATGAGAAGTTCGTTTAAATCTTGTTGGGATCCTTTAGTATTTTTGATCTCTTTTAAAATTATATATTCGTGGGCTCTTAACAAATAAGGTGTTAAACCTCTCTCAACGCATGCTTTATCTATTTTTACAGCATCTTTATGATCCAATTGTTGATCTAAATCAGGGTCGCTGCACTTTCTTAAAAATGACTCACTTTTTCCAGTTACCTCTTCAATAACCTTTGACTTAAGATTTTTTATTGCTTCTGTAAGTCCGTGTTCAATTGACGATATTTGTCTTAGCTTTGCCATATCTTAAAATGAAATTCTAATACAATTTTTGGACAAATAAAAACTAATAAAATAAGTTTTTGTCCAATATTATCCACCTCTTTTCACATACAAGAAATTCTAATCGTTATTATTTTAATTTTATAACGAAAGGAAAAAATGAACTACTTAATAAACTTTAAACCAATTCAGATCAATAATGATCTTGATTTAGTTAAAAATATAGAAAGGAGGTTATATGAAAAAGTTAGCTTTGATAGTTAGTTTAATATCTATGGTTGCTACTTCATCGCAGGCATTTACGTATAGTTCGCCTAACATTTACGGTGGATACAACTATTATGGTAACGGATCATTTGGATGGTCATCTCCAAATATATACGGTGGATATAATTACTACGGTAATATGTTCAATTAATGTAAAGGGCCCCTCAGTAATGAGGGGCCAAAAGAAAGTGAAAATGAAAAAATTAATTTGTAAAAATTGTGGACATAAAGAAACTTTAGAAAATATTAATTTAAGTATAAGTACAAAAATACTTATTGTAAAAATACCAAGAATTAGGGCTAAAGATGGTTTGCACATTTACCCTCTTTATTGCCTAAAATGTAACTATATAACTGAATGGGCTTCAGACCCTTATAATCATTCTGGCAAAGCAATTGATGGGGTTGAATATTTTAAGAAATTCAAAATCAACAACAAGTATAAAAACTATTTTCAGAATACTAAAAATAATTTAGTCAATAGAGGCTATACAAAATCTGAGTATATTAAGTTTTCTTTAGCGTGGTTTTTAATTTTATCTGGAATACTGGCTTTTTTTCAGTCTTAATTTAGACAGCACCAGTAAGGATATCTCTAAACTGAATTATTATTCCGAGAACAACTGCAACTTTTGCTAATACCGCCCAATGTTTGGGGCCTTTATATTTATCTGATGATCTCCATATTCCAACAGTCGTATATATTAACCAAGGTATTATCAAACCATAAACTGCATGAAAATGAAGTCCAATACTTAGTATTATGAGGGCACTTACAAAACCAAAAGCAGCACTTAAAAGGACACCTACAAGCCAATAAGATTTTACTAAAGAAACATCTCCATTCCAAAAATCTACAAAGAAATTATTATTTTTTTTTCTAGCCATACAAAAGCTTATATGAATTATGAACGTTGGTAAATAAAAAGAAGAACTAACTACTGATTCAAAAGGACAATACAGTCCCGTACCAAGATTTTACCAAGAGGTTTTTGAGATCCTTACCAAGATTTTACCAAGAATTCCAAAAACATTGTTTCACAAATTCAACCTAGTCGGAGTCCACAGAAGGGGAACATCAAACTAGAACCTAGAGTTTGCAATTGATCTAAAAGTTATTGTTTTCGGAACAAATTGATTAGGAGTGTATTGCTCTTTTATCCACAGATAAGGCTGCCTCTTTTACAGCTTCTGAAAAAGTAGGGTGTGCATGACAAGTTCTAGCAATATCTTCAGAACTTGCGCCGAATTCCATTGCAACTGCCATCTCCGCAATTAATTCTCCTGCATGTGGACCTATTAAATGTACTCCGAGCACCTTATCAGTTTTTTCATCTGCAAGTATTTTTACAAATCCCTCGGCCTCGTTAATCGCTTTTGCTCTAGAGTTTGCCATAAAAGAAAATTTGCCAACTTTATATTTAATTTTCTTTTCATTTAGCTTTTCCTCTGTTTCTCCTACTGTTGCTACCTCTGGTGTTGTATAAATTACTCCTGGTATAACATCATAATTTACATGCCCAGCTTGTCCTGCGATTAGCTCAGCAACTGCAATACCTTCTTCTTCCGCCTTATGTGCAAGCATTGGTCCATCAATAACATCGCCAATAGCATAAATATTTTTAATACTTGTCTCAAAGTTTTTATTTACCTGAACTCTCATTTTGCTATCTAATTTTACTCCGACATTATCTAAATTTAAATTTTTTGTATTTGGTTTTCTACCTACAGAAACCAAAACTACATCTGTTTCCATTTGAATTTTTTTTCCATCTTTGCTTTGAATTGTAACGGTGGCAGAGTCACTATTTTTTTTAATATTCTCAACTTTAGTCTCCATATGGAAATTTATTCCTTGTTTCTTTAAAATTTTCATAAATTCCTTTGAAATTTCTTTATCCATTCCTGGTGTAATATGATCTAAAAATTCAACAACGTGAACCTCTGAACCAAGTCTAGACCAAACCGAACCCATCTCTAATCCAATATAACCTCCACCCACAATAAGCATTTTTTTTGGAACACTTTTTAAAGATAATGCTCCAGTAGAAGAAACTATAATTTTTTCATCGAATTTTGCACCTGGTAATTCCGATGCTTCTGATCCAGTGGAAATTATAATTTTATCAGTATCTAATAATATTTCTTTATTATTTAAATCTATTATTTTAACTTGATTATTTTTAGTAAGACTACCTGTTCCTTTAAAATATGAGACTTTATTTTTTTTGAATAAAAACTCTACTCCTTTTGTCAAAACATCAACTGCCTTATCTTTATTTTTCATCATTTTTTCTAAATTTAACTTTATTTGACCAACCTCTATACCTAATTGATCAAATGATTTAGCTTTATGGAAATTTTCAGATAGGTTTAAAAGACTTTTAGAAGGAATACATCCTACATTTAGGCATGTACCTCCCAACGTACCTCTTGACTCAACACATGCAGTTTTGAATCCTAGTTGGGCAAGCCTTATTGCACAAACATAACCACCCGGTCCACCACCGATCACAACTGCTTGAAATTTCTCAGACATTTAAATTTCTAAAAATAACCTTCTTGGATCCTCTAGGTTTTCTTTGATTGTTTTTAAGAAGGAAACAGAGTCTTTGCCATCAATTATTCTATGATCATAGGATAATGCTAAATACATAAGTGGCCTAATTTTAATTTCGCCATCAACAACAAAGGGTCTATCAACAATATTATGCATACCTAAAACTGCTGACTGAGGTAAATTTAAAATTGGAGTTGATAACATAGATCCATAAACTCCACCATTACTAATTGTAAAAGTTCCACCCTGAAGATCCTCTATATTTAATTTCCCCTCTCTTGCTTTTTCAGACATAGATTTAATATTTTTTTCAATGTCAGCAAATGATAGCTCATCGGCATTTTTTAACACTGGAACAACTAATCCTTTATCTGTACCAACAGCAAAACTTATATTGTAATAATTTTTATAAATTATTTCATCACCTGAGATTTCCGCGTTTACTATTGGGAAAGCTTTTAATGCTAAAATACATGACTTGATGAAAAAAGACATAAAACCTAATTTAACTCCATATCTTTTTTGAAAATCATCTTGATTTTCTTTTCTCATTTCAATAATTCCGGACATATCAACCTCATTAAAAGTTGTTAAGAGTGCTGCATTATCTTGAGCTTGTTTCAATCTTTTTGCGATTGTTTGTCTCAATCTTGTCATTTTGATTTTTTCTTCTTCTCCAAATTTAATTTTTCTCTCTGATGGAGAAGGTTTTATAGACATTAAATCAATTAGATCTCCTTTTAATATTCTTCCATCTCTTCCTGTTCCTTTTACTTTGTCCAAGTCTATCTTTTTTTCAGCAACAATTTTTCTTACAGATGGAGAAAGGTTATTCTCTCTTTTTTTTATATTTTTTGAGACTTTCTTTTCTACCTCATTGGTAAGAACCAAAGGCTCTTCCTCATTTTCCTCAGAAATAATATTTTCGTTAACAACAGTCTCTTCGGCTTTTTTTTGTTCGTAAACTTTTACCTCTTTCTTTTCAGGCTCAAGTTCAACAACATTATTTTTTTTCTGTTCTTTTGGCTGCTCATGTTTTTCAACAGGTTTTTTTTCAGTAGCTTCTCCATTGTTTTGGATCGAACCTAAAATAGCTCCTACTTCAACAGTATCTCCATCTTTAAATTTTATATCTCCTACAGTACCACTTATAGGCGATGGAACCTCTAAATTTACTTTATCTGTCTCAAGTTCTACAACTGGTTCATCTGCTTCAACCGTATCACCAACATTCTTAAGCCACTTAGCAACAGTTGCCTCTGTTATACTCTCTCCAAGTGCGGGTACAATAATTTGCTCACTCATATTTAGTTTAATACTTTTTCTATAATTTCTTTTTGTTGTTTTAGATGTCTTTTTGCATACCCGGTTGCTGGAGATGCAGCAACATCTCTTCCAATGTAAGAAATTGTGTTATTATTAGCCTTAATGTTATCTAAAGTCCATTGTATATAATCTCTCACTGAGAACCAAGCTCCCATATTTTTTGGTTCTTCTTGACACCAAATAAATCTTGCGTTTTTTGCATACGGTTTTAATGCTTTTGCTAAAGATTTTGCTGGAAATGGATATAATTGCTCAACTCTAAAGATAATTATTTTGTCATTTTTAGCTTTATCTCTAGCTTCTAATAAATCAAAGTATATTTTTCCAGAACAAATTATTACTTTTTCTATACTTCCACTCTTCTTAAGACTAATAAAGCCATTTTTATTATTCAATGCATGATCCTCTAAAATTCTATGAAAAGAGTTTTTTTTACTAAAATCATCTAAATTAGAAACACAATTTTTGTGTCTCAAAAGAGATTTAGGTGTCATTATTACTAAAGGTTTTCTAAAATCTCTATGTATTTGTCTTCTTAATGCATGAAAATAGTTAGCCGGTGTTGTACAATTCAATACTTGCAAATTTTCTTGTCCACATAACTGTAAAAATCTTTCTAGCCTAGCAGATGAGTGTTCTGGGCCTTGACCTTCATATCCATGAGGTAATAGAAGAACTAAGCCTGATGCTCTTGACCATTTTCTTTCACCTGATGCTATAAATTGGTCAATAACAACCTGTGCTCCATTAGCAAAATCACCAAATTGTGCTTCCCATAATGTTAATGTTTCAGGTTCAACTAAACTGTAACCATATTCAAAACCAAGAACAGCCAATTCAGATAAAAAACTGTCTACAATTTCAAATTTTTTTTGTTTATCGGAAATATTATTTAATGGAATATATCTAGAATTATCCTCTTGATTTCTTAAAACAGAATGTCTTTGACTAAAAGTTCCTCTACCTGAGTCTTGTCCAACTAGTCTCACCGGGAAACCTTCATCCAAAAGACTGCCAAATGCGAGAGCTTCGGCACTGGCCCAGTCAATATTTTTCTTTTCTAAAACGCTTTTATGTCTATTTAAAAGAATTTTTTTGATAGTTTTGTGAATATTTTGATTTTCCTGGATGTGATTAATTTTTTCTGAAATTTTTATTAATTTATTTATATCAACGCCTGTTTGACCTCTTCTATCTTTTCCTTTTTTAGGTTGATATCTTGACCAAGTCCCTTCAAACCAATTAAGCTTTGGTTTATAATCTTTTGCGGTTTTAAACTGTTCATCGAGTAAGTTTTTGAAGTCATTTATATTTTTTTCGAAATATTCTTTGGAGATAGTGCTTTCATCTACTAATTTTTTTCCATAAATCGATAAAGTTGTTGGATGACTTCTAATCTTTTTGTACATAAGAGGTTGAGTAAAACATGGTTCGTCGCCCTCATTATGTCCAAATCTTCTGTAACATATCAAATCTATGACAAAATCTTTTTTAAACTTTTGTCTAAATTCTATTGCGATTTTCGCACAATGTACGACCGCTTCTGGATCATCACCATTACAATGTAGGATCGGTGCCTCAACAATTTTACCAAGATCTGATGGGTAAGGACTTGATCTAGCAAACCTAGGACTAGTAGTAAATCCAATTTGGTTATTTAGTATAATATGAATAGTACCTCCAGTATTATGCCCTTTAAGTCCAGACATTGCAAAACATTCGGCAACAACTCCTTGGCCAGCAAATGCCGCATCTCCATGAATTAAAATTGGTATTACCTTTTCTCTTGTTGAGTCTTCATGAAAAAATTGTTTTGCTCGAGTTTGACCTAGCACAACTGGATTTACTGCCTCTAGATGTGAAGGATTATCAGTTAAACTAACATGCACAGAGTTTCCATCAAATTCTCTATCGGATGATGCGCCCAAATGATATTTTACATCTCCAGCTGAGTCCTCTGCTTTTGCATAATTCTCTTCTCCTGCAAATTCATTAAAAATTCTCTTATAAGATTTTTGTAATACATTTGCTAAAACATTTAACCGTCCTCTATGTGGCATACCAATTTTTACTTCTTTAACTCCTAACTGGCCGCCCCTTTTTATTATTTGCTCTAAAGCAGGTATTAGCGCTTCTCCACCATCTAAACCGAATCTTTTTGTTCCAACATACTTTCTTGCCAAAAATTTTTCAAAACCCTCAGCTTGAACAATTTTATTTAAAATAGCTTTTTTCCCATTTTCTGTAAAATTTAGTTGGTTCTCTCTTTTTTCCATTCTGTCTCTAAACCAAACTTTTTCAATAGGATCAGTAATATGCATATATTCAGCCCCAATTGTAGAACAATATATTTTTCTTAATTTAGATAATATTTCATTAACAGATGAGTAGCCCGTGTCTAAGTATGAACCTAAAAATATTTTTTTATCATAATCCTCTTTTTTAAAACCATGATCCTCTGGATGAAGTTCGTATAAATATTTTCTTTCCATTAGATTTAATGGATCAAGATTTGCTATTAAATGGCCTCTAATTCTATATGCACGAATTAGAGCAATTGCTTTAATGGACTCACTTTTTGCTGTCTCTAAATCTTCATTATTTAATACCTTAGTTGTAGATTTTGTGCTTTCATATTTAATTCTTTTTTTATGAGGTTGCCATGTAGGACCTTCAAGTTCTTTGACAACAGATTTAATATCATCATTAAGAGTGTCAAAATAGTCTTTCCAACTCAAAGGTAGATTTGGATCTTTTTCGATATATCTTATGTACATATTCTCAATAAATGCACTATTTGACTTCGTTAAAAATGATGTATTTTTTTGTTCTAAATTTTTTGATGAGCTCATTAATTCCTGATTATAATATCACTATTGATTATTTTAAAGTGACAATTTTTCTAAAAGTGTCTTTCCAATCTCACCTGGCGATTTTGCAACAGTTATTCCTGCTTTCTCCATAGTTTTTATTTTGTCAGCTGCTCCACCTTTGCCTCCTGAGATAATTGCTCCAGCATGACCCATTCTTCTTCCTGGTGGTGCTGTAATACCAGCAATAAATCCCACTATGGGTTTTTTAATTTTATGTTGTGTAATAAATGCTGCAGCTTCTTCCTCTGCTGTTCCTCCAATTTCTCCTATCATTAAAATAGACTCTGTTTCAGGATCATTTAAAAATAAGTCTAAGCAGTCTATAAAATTAGTACCATTTATTGGATCACCCCCGATACCAATACATGTAGATTGACCTAATCCGTTTGAGGTTGTTTGAGCAACTGCTTCATAAGTTAATGTGCCTGATCTTGAAACAATTCCAACAGATCCTTTTTTATGAATATTACCAGGCATAATACCTATTTTGCATTCATCAGGTGTAATTATTCCTGGGCAGTTAGGGCCTATCAGTCTTGATTTTGATTTGGATAAATATTTTTTTACTCTAAGCATATCTAAGACTGGAATTCCCTCAGTGATACAAACTATTAGCTCTATATCTGACTCTATTGCCTCAATAATTGCATTAGCACAAAATTTTGCGGGAACATAAATCATGCTTGCATTCGCATTTGTTGACTTTTTTGCCTCAGCCACAGTGTTAAATACTGGTTTATCTAAATGAGTTTGTCCGCCTTTATTTGGAGTTACACCCCCAACAAGATTAGTTCCATATTTAATTGCTTGTTCAGAATGAAAGGTTCCATGTGAACCTGTAAATCCTTGGCAAATCAGCCGTGTATTTTTATTAACTAAAACTGACATTCTATTTTATTTCATTAACAATTTTTTCAGCTGCACTATTTAAATCTGTTGCAGAAATTATTTTTAACCCAGACCTATCAAGAATTTCTTTTCCTTTTTCAAAATTTGTACCAGCTAATCTAACAACTAGTGGAACATTAATTTTTACTTCTTTTGCTGCATCAACTACTCCTTGAGCAAGAACATCGCATTTCATAATTCCTCCAAATATATTTATTAGAATCCCTTTCACATTTTTATCAGAAATTATGATTTTGAGAGCTTCTGATACTTTCTCTTTTGAAGCTCCTCCACCAACATCTAAAAAGTTTGCTGGTTCTTCTCCATAAAGTTTAATAATATCCATTGTAGCCATTGCAAGTCCTGCGCCGTTTACCATACAACCAATACTTCCATCTAATTTTATATAAGACAAATCATATTTACTTGCCTCTATTTCCGTAGGATCTTCCTCATTTAAATCTCTGAGTGCAGAAATTTCTGGGTGTCTAAATAATGCGTTATCATCGAAATTAATTTTTGCGTCTAAGCAAATAATTTTTTCCTGCTTTGTCAAAATTAGTGGATTTATTTCAACCATACTAGCGTCTAAATCTATAAAAAGTTTATATATTGATTTTACAATATTCATAGCTTCTAGACTTTGATCTGGTTTAAGATCAAAAATTTTTATTACTTTTTCGCAGTCCAAATCTGAAATACTTTTATTAAAATCAACTTTAATAGTATTAATTTTGTTAGGATTTTTTTTTGCTACTTCTTCAATATCCATTCCACCTTGGTCACTGGAGATGAAGGCTATTTTTGAACTACCTCGGTCTACAAGACAAGATAAATAAAATTCTTTATCAATATCTGATGGTTCCTCTACATAGAGTCTTTTTACTATTTTTCCAGATGGTCCTGTTTGATGTGTGATTAATTTTTTTCCTAATAAATTATTTGACTCTTTCTCCAATTCACTAATGTCATTTAATATTTTTACTCCGCCAGCTTTGCCTCTTCCTCCAGCATGAATTTGGGCTTTTAAAACAAGTTTTTGGCTATTTAAGTTTTTCGCTTTTTCTAAAATATCTTTTACGGTTAAAGCAAATACTCCATTAGGTACATTTGCACCATATTTTTTAAGTAATTCTTTTGCCTGGTGTTCGTGAATATTCATTATTTAGCTAAGTCAGGGTCAATTTTTGATGCAGCTTCCCAAAGTTTTTTTACTGCATTCACAGAATTGATAAATTCTGACTTTTCTTTTTCATCTAAATTAATAACTTCGATTTTTTCAACTCCTTTTTTTCCAACTATAATTGGAACTCCAGCATAAATATTTTTTATACCATATTCACCATTTAAAAAGGCAGCACATGGTAACATTTTTTTTTCATCCTTTAAAAATGCCTGTGCCATCTCCACACCAGATGCTGCTGGCGCATAAAAAGCTGATCCTTTTTCTAAAAATTTTACTATCTCGGCACCTCCATCTCTTGTTCTTTGATTAATGGCTTCAAGTTTTTCCATTGAAATCTTTCCACTTTTAACCAAATCTAATAAAGGTTTTCCGGAAACTTTGGTAAATCTAGGCAAGGGAACCATAGTATCACCATGACCACCCATTACCATAGCATCTATTTCTTTTACGGGAATATTTAACTCAAGTGATAGAAATAATTTAAATCTTGAACTATCAAGAATACCTGCCATCCCAACAACCTTGTTAGTTGGCAGTCCTGAAAACTTTTGAAAAGCCATTACCATTACGTCTAAAGGATTTGTTATACAAATAACAAATGCATCTGGTGCATTTTGTTTTATACCTTCTGCGACTTGTTTCATTATTTTTAAGTTTATACCAAGCAGATCATCTCTGCTCATTCCAGGTTTCCTTGGAACTCCTGCAGTAATAATTATTACATCTGAATTTTTTATATCTTTATAATTATCGGTCCCTGAAAATTTTACATTAAATCCATCCACAGATGATGATTGTGCAATATCTAGTGCTTTACCCTTTGCTATACCGCTCGCAACATCAAATAAAACTACTTCATCTGATAATTCTTTGGTTCCAATCAAGTGAGCTAATGTTCCTCCAATTTGTCCAGCTCCTATTAAAGATATCTTGCTCATACTAATTATTTCATAGTTGGCATCACAAACTCTGGGTTTGATCTTATCCCAGATGGCCACCTTGATGTAATTGTTTTTAGTTTGGTATAAAACTTTATACCTTCCATTCCGTGCATCGCGCTATCTCCGAACAGAGATCTTTTCCATCCTCCAAAACTATGAAAAGCCATTGGCACAGGAATTGGAACATTTATTCCAACCATTCCAACTTGAATTTTACTTGCAAATGTCCGTCCTGCGTCACCATCCCTGGTATATATACTAACTCCATTTCCATATTCGTGGTCGTTAATTAATTTTGTTGCTTCCTCAAAAGACTTGACTCTTACCACTGATAGAACTGGTCCAAATATTTCCTCTTTATATACTCTCATATCTCTCTTAACATGATCAAATAAACATCCACCTATATAAAAACCATTTTCGTAA
This sequence comes from uncultured Pelagibacteraceae bacterium, assembly GCA_902626575.1. GTDB lineage: Bacteria > Pseudomonadota > Alphaproteobacteria > Pelagibacterales > Pelagibacteraceae > Pelagibacter. Next base: position 103,852 of record CACOFY010000001.1, read on the forward strand.
CCTTGTAGCTTTAAATCTCTACCATCAACAACTAATTTGGCTCCTTCTTTTACTCCTAAATCTACATAACCTTTAACTTTATTTAAATGTTCTTTAGTAACTAAAGGGCCCATCTCAGACGCTTTATCCATACCAGGTCCGACTTTTAAATTTTCTACTTTTTTTGAGAGCCTTGAAACTAGTTCATCACCTATATCTCCAACAGCGACCGCAACTGATTGGGCCATACATCTTTCTCCAGCAGATCCGTAAGCTGCTCCCATTAATCCATTAACAGCACCATCTAAATCACAATCTGGCATGACTACTAAATGATTCTTGGCACCACCTAATGCCTGAACTCTTTTTTCATTTTTTGCAGAATTTTCATAAATATACTTAGCAATAGGAGTGGAGCCTACAAAACTTACTGCCTTAACATCTTTATTGTTTAAAATTGCATCTACAGCCTCTTTATCTCCATTAATGACATTAAAAACACCATCTGGCAAACCTGCTTCTTTTAAAAGTTCTGCTAATTTTATCGAACAAGAAGGATCTTTTTCAGAAGGTTTAAGTACAAATGTATTTCCACAAGCTATTGCGATTGGAAACATCCACATGGGCACCATAGCAGGGAAATTAAATGGTGTAATTCCAGCAACTACTCCAAGAGGTTGGCGCATTGACCAGCTATCAACATTGGTCCCTACATTCTCCGAAAACTCTCCTTTTAATAAATGAGGAATTCCACAAGCAAACTCGACAACTTCTAATCCTCGTGTAAGTGATCCCTTGGCATCCTCAAAAACTTTTCCATGTTCAGCAACTATCATTTTTGTTAATTCATCAGAATTTTTTTCAATTAATTCTTTAAATTTAAACATAACTCTAGCTCTTTGTAAGGAAGGTTTTATAGACCAATCACCAAAAGCCTTTTTTGCAATTTCTACTGCATTATCTAAATCAGATTTTGAGGCTAACATTACCTCTGCCTGTTGTTCACCAGTAGCTGGATTAAAAACCTTACCTTTTTTCTTTGATGAGCCAGGAATAATTTTCCCATCTACAAAATGTTCAATTATTTTCATGAATATGATCTTTTAAATTAAAAATTATTAATAGTCTAATGTTTTAAATATTTGATGTAGCTAACATCTTTTTAATTTCTGCTATCGCTTTTGCTGGGTTTAAACCTTTTGGACATGCATTGGTACAATTCATAATAGTATGACATCTATACAATTTTAATTCATCGGCTACTTTTTTTAATCTTTCCTTCCTATCTTCATCCCTACTATCTATAATCCATCTATAAGCTTGTAATAGAACAGCTGGTCCTAAATACTTGTCACCATTCCACCAGTAGCTTGGGCAAGATGTCGAGCAGCATGCACACATAATGCATTCATATAAACCATCTAATTTTGACCTGTCATCTTTGGATTGTAAATTTTCTTTCTCCGGTTTTTTCGAAGTTTTTAACCAAGGTTGCACTGACTCATATTGTTTATATAATGTACTCAAGTCACCTATTAAGTCTTTTAGAACTTTCAAGTGTGGAAGTGGATAAATATTTATATCTCCCTTAATTTCTGCATGAGATTTTGTGCATGCTAAACCGTTTTTTCCATCCATGTTCATTGCACAAGAACCACAAACTCCATGAGCACATGATCTTCGGTAAGCAAGACTAGGATCTATTTCATTTTTGATTTTATTTAAAATATCTAAAACTTTTGACGGACAATTATCCATGTCTATTTCATATGTGTCAATTCTAGGTTTCTCACCACTAGATGGATCCCATCTATAAACATTCACTTTTCTTAAATTTTTAGATCCAGTTTTATCTTTATAATATTTACCTTTTTGAATTTTTGAATTTTCAGGAAGGTTTATTTGAACCATTAATAGACTCTTTCTTGTGGAGGAAAATACTGAACCTCATTTGTCAATGTTGATTTGTGAACCGGTCTGTAATCAATCTTTGTCTCTTTCCCATCACACCATGACAGTGTGTGTTGCATAAAGTTTCTATCGTCTCTTTTAGGAAAATCTTCTCTAGCATGAGCTCCTCTACTTTCTTTCCTATGATAGGCTGAGTCCATAGTAGTGATTGCTTGTCTAATTAAATTGTCAAATTCTAAAGTTTCAACTAAGTCTGTATTAAATATCAGAGATTTGTCTTTAACTGCAATTGCATCCATCCCGTCAAAAGGTTTTCTTATTTCTTGCACTCCTTCTTTTAGAGTTTTTTCCGTTCTGAAAACTGCACATTTTGACTGCATAGTTTTTTGCATCGCTATTCTTAAATCTGCAGTATTATGATCTCCACTACCGTTTCTTAATTTATCAAATCGATCAAGACATTTATCTGTTTCAGATTTTGAAATTTCCTCATGTGGCATGCCAGGTTTAATAAGTTCTGCAGCCCGTTTTGCAGCAGCTCGACCAAAAACAACTAAGTCTATCAAAGAGTTTGAACCTAATCTATTTGCCCCATGAACTGAAACGCATGCTGCTTCTCCGATTGCCATTAACCCAGGAACAGTTTTTTCAGAGCCGTTAAGTGTAAGAACCTCAGCTTTGTAATTTGTAGGTATACCTCCCATATTGTAGTGTACAGTAGGTACAACTGGTATTGGCTCTTTAGTTACATCTACGTTTGCAAATAATCTTGAAGACTCTGAAATGCCAGGTAGTCTTTCCTCAATTACCTTGGGATCTAAGTGATTAAGATGCAAATGAACATGATCTTTTTCTTTTCCAACTCCTCGTCCTTCGTTAATTTCTACTGCAATCGATCTACTTACAACATCTCTCGATGCAAGATCTTTTGCTTTAGGAGCGTATCTTTCCATGAATCTCTCTCCTTTAGAATTTAAAAGATATCCTCCCTCACCTCTCACACCTTCCGATATCAAAGTTCCATGTCCATAAATTCCGGTTGGGTGGAATTGCACAAATTCCATATCCTGTAATGGCAATCCTGCTCTAAGCACCATTGCATTTCCATCTCCAGTACAAGTGTGTGCAGACGTTGCAGAATAATAAACTTTTCCGTATCCGCCTGTTGCTATTATAGTAATATGAGATCTAAACCTATGAATAGTTCCGTCATTTAAATTCCACGCAATCAAACCCTTGCAAGCTCCATCTTTCATAAGTAAATCTAGAGCAAAGTATTCAATGAAAAATTCAGTATTATGCTTTAAAGCCTGTCCGTACAAAGTATGAAGAATAGCATGACCAGTTCTGTCAGCTGCAGCGCAAGTTCTTTGGACTGTCTCATTTCCATAGTTTTTTGTCATTCCACCAAATGGTCTTTGATAAATTTTTCCGTCTTCGGTTCTACTGAAAGGTACTCCATATTTTTCTAACTCAAGAACTGCTCTTGGTGCTTCTTTGCATAAATACTCTATTGAGTCCTGGTCTCCTAACCAATCTGATCCTTTAACAGTATCATACATGTGCCAACGCCAGTCATCCTCTCCCATATTTCCAAGTGCTGCAGATATTCCACCTTGAGCAGCAGATGTATGACTTCGGGTAGGGAATACTTTTGATATACAAGCTGTTTTCAAACCAGCTTCGCTCAGACCTACGGCTGCTCTTAACCCAGAGCCACCTGCCCCCAAAACGACAACGTCATATTCATGATCTATTATTTTATACGAGCTCATAATCCAAATTTTAATAATATTATTATTGTAATTAAAGGAAATATTATAGCAAAGAAATATAATAATTTGTTTGCGACACTTTTTATTTTTTCATTATGAATATAATCCTCAAAAATCTCACTTATTGTAAGAGCTGTATGAAAAAAAGCCATTATTAGTAATAAAGAGAGTATAAATTTTATTATTTGGTCGCTGAAAAAACTGATTACCTGATTATAGTTCTGATCATATAAAGACACAAAGTTGATAATAAACCATATCATTAAAGGTATTAAAATAATTGTGCTTACTTTTAAAAATATCCATTTTTTCGTGGCATTTATCATTAGATTATTCCTCTACCAATAAAGTAAATTAAAACTGTACTTATAAATGATCCAAAAATTACACAAATACCTGTGACGTTCGAAATTTTTAAATCAAAACCATAACCTAAATCCCAAAATAGGTGTCTTATTTCACTTAAAATCTGAAAAGAAAATGACCAAACAATACTAATTACAAAAAACTTTCCAAAAATTGAATTAAAAAAAGCTGCAAATAAATTGTAATGTTGTTCAAATAAAAAGACAAAAGATATCCAAATACATAAAAAAATAAAAAATAGATAGTTAATTACACCAGATATTCTATGCGAAATCGATACCAAAGATGAAACGTGCCAATTATAAATTTGTATGTGTGGAGATAGAGGGTTATTATTTTTCATTTTCATTTATTATAGACGGTTTCTGCAATTTCAACAGCATTTAGTGCAGCACCTCTCAATAGATTGTCCGAAACAATCCAAAGGTTTATAGAATTTTTATTTGAGTTATCTTGTCTTATTCTTGAAATAAATGTTTCATTTTTACCTGCACTATCAATCGGTGTCGCATACAGATTATTTATAGGATCATCAATTATTTTACACCCTGGAGCTTTTGCTAAAACTTTTCTTATCTCTGAGAGTGAGACAGTTTTATTGAATTCAATATTTAAAGACTCTGAGTGTGAGACCATCACTGGAATTCTTACACATGTTGCTGTTAATTCTATTTTGCGATCTAGTATTTTCTTTGTTTCATTTATCATTTTAATCTCTTCTTTCGTGTAACCATCATCTAGAAAATCATCTATATGTGGTATGGCATTGAAAGCGATTTGTTTTGTAAAATTTTTTGATGAAACTTTTTTTTCTGCTAAAATATCTTTTGTTTGTTCAATTAACTCATCCATCGATGCTTTTCCTGCTCCCGATACCGATTGATAAGTAGAAACTACTACTCTTTTAATATCAAATAGATCATGTAAAGGTTTAAGTACAATTACCATTTGAGCTGTTGAACAATTAGGATTTGCTATAATATTTTTTTTTAAATTAGATATATGATGTTTGTTTACCTGTGGCACAATTAATGGCACATCTGGATCCATTCTAAAATAACTAGAATTGTCTACAACGACAGAAGATTTGGCAGCTTTAACCGCGTAGGCTTCTGAAATTTTTTTACCCGCTGAAAAAAAAGTAATATCAACTTTGGAAAAGTCAAAATCTTCTAAATTTTGAACTTTTATTTTTTTCCCATTAAACAATAACTCTTTACCTGCACTTTTTTGCGAGGCTAATAAACATAAATCCTCTACTAAAAGTTTTTTCTGTTCTAAGACTTCAATTATCTTACGTCCAACATTTCCGGTTGCACCAACAATAGCAATTTTCATGACTTATTTAATACTTTATATTAGATGAAGGGTAAATCACAAACTGTTCCGTTCACAGATTTACCATTAATATTTATTTTAATTTTAGTTCCTGTATCCCAATTAGGTTTTTTTAACATTGCAATTCCAATAACTTTATTAAAGTGAGGTGAATAAACTCCTGATCTTAATTCGCCTATATGATTTTCATTATTATCATAAATTTCTATTGTTTCAGTAATACTGATGCTATCAGACTCAATTTTCACACCCATCAGTTTTTTTTTTATACCATTTTTATTATATTGAATTAATTTATCTTTTCCTAAAAAATTAATATCACTATTAACATTTACATATTTATCTAATCCACATTCATAAGGGTTGTCTTCATTATCTATATCGTTACCGTATGAAAGTAGTCCACTCTCTATTCTCTCAATTAAATTTGGACAGCCTGGTTTTACATTAAATTCTTTACCCTCATCAAAAAGTTTATCATATAATTGTAAACCTGACTTTGTATGCTCAACGTAAATTTCATATCCACCTTGCTTGGACCAACCTGATCTTGCTATTAAATGTTTATCTCCTGCAAATTCAAAATAGTCAAAGCCAAAGAATTTCATTTCAGTGATTTTCTTCCCAAAAATTTTCTCCATCAATTTAAATGATTTCGGTCCTTGGACAGCTAAAATATTTACATTTGGTTCAGTTATTTTTACATTAAGTTTGTTACCAATTGCTAAACCTTTGGCAAATAAAATCACATCCGAGTCTGCAATTGATATCCACCATTTATCCTCTTTTAATTTTAAAATCACCGGATCATTAATCATTCCGCCATTATCATCTATAATCGGACAATAGTAACATCTGCCAATTTTGGACTTAGATAAGTCTCTACAAGTCATAAGCTGAACTAATTTATAGGAGTCTGGTCCACTTATTTCTACTTGTCTTTCCGCTGCAACATCCCAAATTTGCACATGCTCTTTTAAATGATGGTATAAGTCTTCAAGTGATCCAAACGCAGCTGGTAAAAGCATATGGTTATAAATTGTATAAGCCGTGACACCTTGAGATTCAATTCTTGATGAATAAGGAGTGCTTCTTAATCTTCTTGATTTAGCAATATTAAATTTTTTCATTTTTTTAGTTTTAAAATAAATTCTTTTACAATTTTTCTCATTTCAAAAGCTTTTTCAAAAATTATCATGTGACCACAGTCGTTAATCACTTTAGTTTCTGAATTTTTAATTAATTCAGACATTTTATTACCAACTTTAAGTGGGACCATTTTATCGAGATCTCCAAATATACATAACGTTGGACAATTAATTTTTTCTAAAGACTCTTTTCCAGACTTGTAGTTATTACAAGCGTTTAAGTCTACAGATAAAATTTCTATAATTTCTCTAGATGAGTTAATTATCTTTTTTACAGGGTTTCCACCAATAAATGCCTTGGATCCTTCATAACCCCACTTCATCATCAATAATATCGCCTTATCATCTCCAGCCTCTGCAAGATCTATCAAATCTTGATTTACAGGCATTTTATATGATCCAGCAACTAATACTAATCCATCAATAAATTCTGGATATTTAGATGCAAAATCTATTCCAACCAAACAACCTTGAGAATGACCAACGATGATAATTTTTTGAATTTTGAGTGTTTCCATGAAGCTTTTTACCCAAGACGACATATCCTCAATAGATTTAAGAGATGGACCTTCAGAGCTTCCATGTCCTGGTAAATCAATTGATAAAACATTATAACCTTGGGATGCATAAAATTGTTCATGCAGAGACCAAACAATATGTGTTAACCCACTCCCATGCATCAACATAACAGATGGCTTATCTTTATCAAAATCGAAGCCACCTGTAGAAATAAATACGTTTTTGCCGTTAACGTCTAGGTTCAGTTTAGCTCCTTGGCTAATTTCCTTAATTCAAATTTTTGGATTTTTCCTGTTGAGGTTTTAGGTAATTCACAAAATTCAATTTTTTTTGGTACTTTAAAACCTGCTAATGTTTCTTTACAATAAGATATTAATTCTTTCTCGGTTACTTCTTTATCTTTCACTTTTTCTATAAAAGCACATGGTACTTCTCCCCATTTTTCATCTGGTTTAGCAACAACAGCTGCAATTGAAACACTCGGATGTTTTGCTAAAGTATTTTCTATTTCAATTGATGAAATATTCTCTCCACCAGAAATTATAATATCTTTTGATCTATCTTTAATCTTAATATAACCATCTGGATTTGTTACGGCTAGATCTCCAGAGTGAAACCATCCATGCGACATAGCCTTATCAGTAGCTTCTTTGTCCTTAAAATATCCCTTCATAACAATATTTCCTCTGATCATGATTTCACCTATTGTCTTTCCATCTTTGGGTACTGGTTTCATTGTTTCAGGATCCATTACCATTGTGTCTTCAGTATTAGGATATCTTACACCTTGTCTTGCTTTAATTTCATTTTTTTTGTCTTCATCATAAGAATTCCACTCTTCGTTCCATGCGCACTGCAAAATATGTCCATATGTCTCTGTAAGTCCATAAACATGCATTACCTCAAACCCAAGAGCTTCCATTTTTTTAAAGATAATACTTGGAGGTGGTGCCCCTGCGGTTAAAACGTAAACTTTATGATTTAATTTTTTTCTTTCACTTTCAGATGCACCTGTGATCATATTCAAAACAATTGGCGCTCCTCCGAAATGAGTAATTTTATGCTTTTCAATTAATTCAAAGATCTTTTTTATATCTATTGCTCTTAAGCAAATTGTTTTCCCATTAAGCATTGGAACAGTCCAAGGATACCCCCAACCATTGCAATGAAACATTGGGACTATTGTTAAAAAATTTAATCTATTCGGCATGTTCCATGCAACTGCACTGCCAGTTGACATTAAATAAGAACCTCTGTGATGATATACAACGCCTTTGGGATTACCTGTTGTGCCAGATGTATAGCTTAATGATATAGCTTGCCACTCATCTTTAGGTCTTTTCCAAACGTAATTCTCATCACCAGTTTTTAAAAATTCTTCGTATTCTTTTTCACCAATTTTTTTTAACAACGATTGATCTGCATAGTCATCTTGAACATCAATTATTATTGGCTTTATTTTAGTTTGTGTAAGGGCTTTATCAATTACAGAGTGTAGTTGTCTATCGACGATAAGTACTTTTGCCTCACTGTGATCAATTATATATGCCACAGTTTTAGCATCTAATCTTGTATTAATTGTATTTAATATTGCACCCGTCATTGGGACAGAATAATGGGCTTCAAAAATTTCAGGGGTATTGAACGCCATAACTGAAACTGTATCTCCCTCACCAATTCCAATTTTTTCAAGAGCACTTGCAAATTTAATGCACCTTTTATAAATTTCTCTCCAGGTAAATTTTTTATCCTCATAAACAAGAGCCTCATAGTTAGGGTATATATCTTTTGCTCTTTCTAGGAAACTAAGTGGTGTTAATGGTACAAAGTTAGCTTTGTTTTTATCTAAGTTTTGCTCGTATTTATTCATTAATTAAATTTGTGGCTCATTATATAATCACTTCCACTAACAGCAGTTATATAATGGCTTTCGATTCTTGGTAAAACTCTTTCAAAATAATACTTGGCAGTATTAATTTTGTCCTCATAAAATTGTTTGTTAGTTTCATAGTTTTTATAACTAACCTCTAAAACCTTTATCCAAGAATGAGCAACGGCAACATAACCTAACACTTTGAGGTAATCATTACATGCAGCACTAACATCGTTCTTAGATTTTTGCATTTTATCTTTAATCCAATCAGTAAATTTTATTAAAGTTTTCAAACTGTTTTCTAATTTTTCGTTAAAATTTTTCAATTCTTGATTTTTGCTAGATGAGTCTTTTTTTAAACTCTCAATATATCTATTTATAATGTCACTTTCTTTATTTACTAATTTTCTAAAAACTAAATCAATAGCCTGGACTGAGTTAGTGCCCTCATATATTGGGGTAATTCTGTTGTCTCTGTAAAGCTGTTCTATTCCTTGGTCTTTTGTATATCCATAACCTCCGAATATTTGCATAGCATCACTTGTTATTTCCATCCCAAGGTCTGTAAACATCGATTTAACTACGGGCGTCATTAATGATACTAGCTCCGATGCCTCCCTTCTTATTTTTTCGTCAGAATGATAAAGGCTTACCTCTGTTTGTTGTGATAACCAAAAGCATAGTGCTCTTTCACCTTCAATTATAGATTTCATGTTTAACAATGATTTTCTGATATCTGCATGTTCAATTATTAAATCTGCTCCTCCATTTTGATTTTTTCCATTGTGAGCTTTACCTTGTTTACGTTCTTTTGCATAGTTAACTGAATTTTGATAAGCAATTTCTGAGATGCCTAACCCTTGAATTCCTACAACAATCCTTTCAAGATTCATCATCGTAAACATAGAATTTAAACCTTTATTTTTCGGTCCAATCATATATCCAACTGCGTCATCAAAATTTAAAACACAAGTTGCTGAGCCTTTTATTCCCATTTTACTCTCAATAGATCCAGTTGATACACCGTTTCGTGGACCAATTGATCCATCATCCTTAACAATAAATTTTGGAACCAAAAATAAGCTTATACCCTTAGTTCCACTTGGGGAGTCAGATACTCTGGCAATAACTAAGTGGATAATATTTTCTGTTAAATCATGATCTCCCGAAGTAATAAATATTTTTTGTCCGCTTAACTTAAAGCTTCCATCTTGTTGTTCGACAGCTTTTGTTTTGAGCAAACCTAGATCTGTTCCACATACAGGTTCTGTAAGACACATTGTGCCACTCCATTTACCCTCAACCATTTTTGGTAAATATTTATTTTTAATTTCATCAGTAGCATGATGGTTAATACAATTGTAAGCGCCTATACTTAATTCTGAGTAAAGTTTGAAAGATAAACATGCTGAAGATAACATTTCATCAAAAAATGCACTAACAGTTTTTGGCATTCCTTGACCTCCAAATTTTGGATCACATGATAAAGAAGTCCATCCATCCTCTATATACTTCTTGTATGCTTCTTTATATCCTGGAGGAGTTCTAACAATACCATTTTCTAATACAGTTGGATTTTCATCTCCAGACTTTGCTAGTGGTAGTATGATGTTTTGATTTATTTTAGCTGCCTCTTCTAAAATATTTTTTACTAAATCTGGCGTGACATCCTTATACTTTTCTATCTCATTATAATTTTTATTGTTTCTTAAGTTCTCATAAAGAAACATCATATCTTCAACGGGAGCTGTATAAATTGTCATAATTTTTATAAAATAATTGAAATTAACTAATTTTGCAAACAAGCAATAATCGCATCTCCAACATCTTTTGTTGATACTTCCTTATTACCTTTTGAACATATATCCTTGGTTCTAAGCCCATCATCAAGGATTTTTTGTACTGCAGCGTCTAGCTCCTTTGACTCTTTATCCAAATTTAAAGAATATTTTAACGCCATTGAAAAACTTAATATTGTTGCAATTGGGTTAGCGATACCTTTTCCAGCAATATCAGGTGCTGAACCGTGTACTGGCTCGTACATTGATCTCATGTTTCCATTTTTATCCTTTGCTCCTAAAGATGCTGAAGGTAGTAACCCAAGTGAACCTGTTAACATCGCAGCCTCATCTGACAATATATCTCCAAATAAATTATCTGTCACAATAACATCAAATTGTTTTGGATTTCTTAAGAGTTGCATAGCACAGTTGTCTGCTAACATATGTTCTAATTCTACTTCTTTAAATTCTTTATCATGAATAGCTTGAACTTCCTCTCTCCAAAGCTGACCTGCTTCCATTACATTTGATTTTTCACATGATGTAACTTTATTATTTCTTTTTTTTGCAAGATCGAAGGCTACTCTAGAAACTCTTTCAATTTCGCTAGTTGTATAAGTGTGAGTATTAATTCCTTTTCTTTCACCGTTATCTATTGGCTTAATTCCTCTAGGCTCACCAAAATATATTCCCCCGGTAAGTTCTCTTACTATCATTATATCAAGTCCTGAAACTATTTCAGGTTTTAAACTTGAGGCTTCAACTAACTGCTTGAAACAAATTGCCGGTCTTAAATTTGCAAAAAGTTTAAGTTCTTTCCTTAATTTTAATAATGCTCTTTCTGGTTTTTTGGAAAAATCCAAATTATCCCACTTTGGACCTCCCACAGCTCCTAAAATTACAGCTTCACTTTCTAATGCTTTATAAAAAACTTCATCAGTAATAGGTGTTCCATGTTTATCATATGCAGCACCACCCACTAAGTCTTCATCAATTTCAAAATCTAAAGATCTATTTTTATTTAACCAATTAATTATTTTTTTAACTTCTGCAATTACTTCTGGTCCAATACCATCACCTGGTAAAAGTAAAATTTTTCTTTTCTTAACCTTAATCATTAAAGATCCATGGTTTTGAAGACTCTAGTTTTTTTTCAAATTCATTTATATTTGAAGATTTCTCTAGAGATAAAGCAATGTCATCAAGTCCTTCTAATAAGCATTTTTTTTTGAAAGGCTCAATTTGAAAACTGATCTCATTGTTTCCAAAGATAATTTTTTCATCATTTAAATTTATCTCTATTTCTTCTTGTCTTTTTGAGTACTCTGATAATTCTTTTATTTTTTCCTCATTTAAAATTATTGGTAATATGCCGTTTTTAAAACAATTGTTATAAAAGATATCAGCATAACTTGAACTTATCACGCATGTAATTCCAAAGTCTAGAAGAGCCCATGGTGCGTGCTCTCTTGATGAACCACAACCAAAATTATTACCCGCAATTAATATTTTTGAATCATCAAATGGTTTCTTATTTAAAATAAAATCTTTAATAATATTTCCATCATTATCATATCTCATTTCATGAAAAAGGTTTTTTCCCAATCCTGTTCTTTTTATTGTTTTTAGGAATTGTTTTGGGATGATCATATCAGTATCGATATTGACAATTGGTAAATATGCAGGAATACTTTTAAGGGATATAAATTTTTTCATCAGTTTTGATATTTTCTTACATCATCAAGATTTCCAGCAATTGCAGCTGCTGCTGCCATACCTGGGCTTACTAGATGTGTACGACCACCTCTTCCTTGTCTTCCCTCAAAGTTTCTATTTGAAGTAGATGCGCATCTCTCTTGTGGTTTTAATTTATCAGCATTCATTGCTAAGCACATTGAGCAGCCAGGCTCTCTCCATTCAAATCCAGACTCAATGAATATTTTATCTAAACCTTCCTGTTCTGCTTGTTCTTTTACTAGTCCAGATCCTGGAACAACCATGCCATGCACATGTGCAGCCTTTTTTTTATTTTTTAAAATTTGAGCAGCCTCACGTAAATCTTCTATTCTTCCATTGGTACAACTTCCAATAAAAACTTTATCAATTTTTATATCCTGAACTTTAACATCTGGTTTTAGACCCATATATTTTAAAGATCTATTAATGGAATTTTTTTTATCTTCATTTTTCTCATTATCAGGGTTCGGTATTTTTCCATTTATTGATACAACATCTTCTGGAGAAGTTCCCCAAGTTACCATGGGAGCAATATCTTCTCCATTTAAATTGATCTCTTTATCAAATTTAGCATCATCGTCAGTTTTAAGTGAGTTCCAATACTCTAAAGCTTTATTCCAATTCTCATTTTTTGGAGACATTGGTCTTCCTTTTAAGTAATTAAAAATTTTTTCATCAGGTTGAATAAGACCAGCTCTAGCACCACCCTCGATTGACATATTACAAATCGTCATTCTCTGTTCCACTGACAGGTCTGAAATCACCGAACCAGCATACTCTAATACACATCCAGTACCTCCAGCTGTTCCTATTTTTCCAATTATTTGCAAAATAACATCCTTTGAAGTCACTCCCAGTGACAGTTTCCCATTAACGTTTATTCTAAAATTTTTTGCCTTTTTTTGTACCAAAGTTTGAGTTGCTAAAACGTGCTCTACTTCTGAAGTACCTATTCCAAATGCTAGGGCGCCAAATGCACCATGAGTAGCAGTGTGGCTATCTCCACAAACAATTACTGTACCTGGTTGCGTGAAACCTTGCTCGGGCCCTACTATATGAACAATACCTTGTCTTTTATCGTCCATTCCAAAAAGTTTGATACCAAATTCTTTACAATTTTTTTCTAATGTTTCTACCTGAATTTTAGAATCAACATCATCAATTCCTTTAGATCTATCAGTTGTAGGAATATTATGATCAACTACAGCAAGTGTTAACTTTGGTTGTCTCACTTTTCTTTTTGAATTTCTAAGCCCCTCAAATGCCTGTGGGCTTGTCACCTCATGTATTAAATGTCTATCCACAAATAATAAAGAAGTACCATCATCTTGCTGATGAACTAAATGTTCATTCCAAATTTTGTCGTATAAAGTTCTAGGCATTTTGAAAAAGACTATTTTTTATCTTTTAGAGTCTCTTTTTCATTTTTTTTTTCAGAGGTATCTTTTTTTTCAACAGACTCTTTCTCTACTTTCGTTTCCTCTGTTATGTTGCTTTCTTCAGTTTTAGTTACATTTTGTACTGTTGGTTGTTCTGTTTTTACATCTACATCAATGCCGATTTTTTTCTTAATTTTTTCTGCAATTCTTGCTGATTTTCCTGTTCTGTCTCTTAGATAATAAAGTTTTGCCCTTCTTACCTTTCCAGATCTAATTACCTTAATTGAATCTACAATTGGACTATAAAGTGCAAATGTTCTTTCTACACCTTCGCCAAAGGAAATTTTCCTTACTGTAAAAGATGAGTTTAAATCTCTATTCTTTTTAGCAATACAAACTCCTTCAAAATATTGAATTCTATCTCTTTTGCCCTCGGTAATTCTAACCCCAATTTTAACAATATCTCCTGGAAAAAAATTTGGTAATTTTTTTTCTGCAACTATTTTTTTAACGTTAGCCTGGTTAATTTCTTCAATTGTTTTCATTTGTAAGTTTATCAAATTAGTCTTTTTTATTATATTTTTGCCATAAATCTGGCCTTCGGACGCGAGTTATAGCCTCTGATTGAGATAAACGCCAGTCTTTAATTTTCGCATGATCACCTGATAAAAGCACATTTGGCACACTTTTTTCCTCCCAGATTTGAGGTTTTGTGTACTGTGGATACTCCAATAAACCATTTTCAAAGCTTTCTTCGCTAGTAGATTTTTCATTTCCAAGTACTCCGGGTATTAATCTTAATATAGCATCCAAAAAAACATAAGTTGCTGTTTCACCTCCAGAAAGAACAAAATCTCCTAAACTTATCTCATCTATTTTTCTGTTTTCTAAAACTCTCTGGTCAATACCTTCGAAATGACCACAAATTATGTTAACTTTTTTTTCTAAAGAAAGTTCTTTCGCAATTTTTTGATTAAAAACTTTTCCTTTTGGAGATAAGTAGATAATTTTCTCATCTCGACTAATGTTTTTATCTAACGACTTTGCGAGTACGTCAGGCTTGATTAACATTCCTGAACCGCCTCCGTAAGGAGTATCATCAACTGTCTTATGTTTATCAATTGCATAATCTCTAATATTCACTGTCCTCAAATCCCAAATTTTTTTTTCAATGGCTTTTCCATAAAGTCCATTTTTAAAAGGTCCAGGAAAGTACTCAGGATATAATGTAAATACTTGAGCTATAAACATTTTTATTTTTTCTCTTCTGCTTTAGGAGCTTCTTTTGTAGCATCTGCTTTTTTCTCTTCTGCTTTAGGAGCTTCTTTTGGAGCATCTACTTTTTTCTCTTCTGCTTTAGGAGCTTCTTTTGGAGCATCTGCTTTTTGTCCTTCTTTTGGTGACTCCTCATTTTCCTCTTTTTTTCTATCTTTTTTAGGTACTGCCTTCATTGGATTATTACCTTTTGCTGGCATAGGAATTAGCTCATGTTCACCAAGTAATCTAGCAACTCTAGTAGTTGGTTGTGCACCTTGGCTTAACCAATATTTTATTCTATCCGTTTGAAGTCCAATTCTTTCTTTTTTTTCTTTTGGAAGCAAAGGATTAAAAAAACCCAATTTTTCAATAAATCTTCCATCTCTTGGAAATTTACTGTCTGCAACTACTATTTTGTAAACTGGTCTTTTCTTTGTCCCTCCCATTGATAATCTAAGTTTTAACATTATTCTCCTTTTTTTATTTTAGTTGATTAAAAAGTTCAGGCGGAATACCTTTATCTGCCATTCCTTTCATGTTTCCTTTTGACATCTTTTTCATCATTTCAGACATCATTTTAAATTGCTTGAGCAATTTATTGATAGTGGCTATGTCTGTACCAGAGCCATTAGCAATTCTTTTTTTTCTTGATCCATCAATTATTTTTGGATTTTGTCTCTCTTTTTTAGTCATAGATAAAATAACAGCTTCATTTTGAGTTATAACTTTTTCATCTATTCCAGATTGATCCATTTGTGATTTTATTTTTGAAACCCCAGGAAGAAAGGACATTATGCCCTCTATACCACCCATTTTTTTCATCTGTTTTAATTGGGATAAATAATCATCTAAAGAAAACTGGCCTTTCTTTAAATTTTCTTCAGTTTTTTTTAATTTCTCTTCATCAAGATCTTCAGCAGCTTTTTCAACAAGACTAACTATATCCCCCATTCCTAAAATTCTGTTTGCAATTCTTTCGGGATAGAAAACTTCAAGATTTTCAATTTTTTCACCAACACCTAAAAATTTTATTGGAACATTTGCTACATATTTCATGCTTAATGCAGCTCCACCTCTTCCATCTCCATCAGACCTAGTAAGAACAATTCCTGACAAATTAACTGTGTTTTTAAATTCTTTAGCCACATTTGCTGCAACCTGACCAGTAAGCGAATCTGCAACCAAAATTGTCTCTACGGGATTTAAAATTTCTTCAATTTGCTTTATTTCACTCATCATTTGTAAATCGATTTGGGTCCTACCTGCAGTATCGAATAATATTACCTCTGATCCATTAAGACTTGCAGCACTCAAGGCTCTTCTACATATGTCAGCTGGTTGTTGTCCCTCAATAATTGGTAAGGTGTTAATATTATGCTGTTCTCCTAAAAGTTTAAGTTGTTCTTGAGCTGCAGGCCTATAAATGTCTAAGCTCACAACCATTACTTTTTTTTTTTTATTTTTTTCAATAAACTTTGCAAGTTTTGCTGTTGTTGTGGTCTTTCCAGATCCTTGTAAACCTACCATCATCATAGATACTGGGGGTACAGCATTAAAATTTAAATCAGTATTTTCGCTTCCTAATAAATTTATTAATTCATCATTTACAATTTTCACCACCATTTGTCCTGGCGATGTTGATCTGATGATTTCTTGTCCTAATGCCTTAGGTTTAACTTTATTTACAAAATCCTTAGCAACCTCTAGTGAAACATCTGCCTCTAAAAGTGCTAATCTGATATTTCTTAGCCCTTCATCAACCTGCTTCTCATCTAGAGATGCTGATTTTTTTAAGGAGGAAAATATTTCCTCGAATTTGTTAGTTAAATTTTCAAACATAATTTCATCCAGCAGTTATCGCACCAGTGGGCGAACCCTCGCTGACTGGTGTCGATCTCTTTGTTGCCAAAGACACCGCAAATTGCTGTTTTTGCGGAAACTTCAACAAACTATAATAGAGGTTCAAAAAGTCAATAAATAAGTTAAGTATTAAATATATGGAATTTAGAGCTTTTAAAATGGATGGTTTGGGTAACGATTTTATAATTATAGATAATAGAGAAAAAATTATAAATCTTACAAAAGACCAAATTATAAAAATTTGCGATAGAAATTTTATTGGTTGCGATCAGTTAATATTTATTAAAAAAAACCAAAATTCTGATGGTTATCTTGAGTTTTTTAATTCTGATGGTGGAAAAGCAGGTGCATGTGGTAATGGAACAAGGTGTGTCGCTGATTTTATAGCTAAAGAAAAAAATAAAAAAATTGTGAATTTAACTACTTCCTCTGGAAATTTGAAATCTCAGATAATTGGGGAAAATATTGTTTCAACTGAAATGGGACAACCAAAAACAAAATGGAGCGAAATTCCATTATCAAAAGAATTAAATACAATAAATTTAAATATTAAAATTTTTGATAAATTTAAAAAAGAATTTCAAGGTGGTACAGCAGTAAATATCGGAAACCCACATGTAGTTTTTTTTGTACCAAACATTGATAGCTTCGATATAAAAAAAATAGGTCCAGAAATTGAAAATCATAATTTATTTCCGGAAAAAACAAATGTTACTTTAGCAAAAGTAATTAGTAAAAATTTAATTAAAGTGAATGTATGGGAAAGAGGAGCGGGAAATACAAAAGCTTGTGGAACTGCAGCTTGTGCAACTGCAGTAGCGGGTAAATTAAATGGCTTAACAGATCAAAAAGTAGATATTGAATTTGCTACTGGTAAATTGTTTGTCGAAATTGATGAAAAAAATTCAATTCATATGAAGGGTCCAGTTTCAAAAATAAATACTATTAATGTCAAATTGTAATGAGCATATTTGAAAAATTTAAAATAGGCTTTAAAAAAAGTGCGGAGAATATTTCCTCGGGTTTTCGAGAAATTCTTATAAAGAAGGAAATTGATGATAACTCACTTAATAAAATAGAGGAATTTTTAATAAGTTCTGATGTAGGAATAGATGCAGCTTCTGAGATAAGAAATATTTTAGCTCAAGAAAAAATTGATCCAAGTTCGGACTTAATTGGAGAAATAAATAAAGTTCTTAAAAGGTATATTATCTCTACTATGGGTAATTTTGAAAAAAAAGATTTTTTCAAAAATAATAATAATTTAAATGTTATACTAGTGGCTGGTGTCAACGGCTCTGGAAAAACAACAACGATTGGCAAAATCGCTAAAATTTTTAAAGAAAATAATAATAAAGTAGTATTGTCTGCGTCTGATACATTTAGAGCTGCAGCAATTGAACAATTAGAAAATTGGGCAAATAAAATTGGTGTCGATTTAGTAAAATCAAATCAAGGGTCGGATCCTGCATCTGTTGCATATAAAGCAATGAGTTTTGCAAAAGAAAATAACTTTAACCAATTAATTATTGATACAGCTGGAAGGTTGCAAAATAAAAAAAATTTGATGGAGGAGTATAAAAAAATTGCAAACGTTGTAAAAAAAATCGACGATAGTGCTCCACATGAAGTTATTTTAGTTTTAGATGCTACTTCAGGACAAAATATACTGAGTCAAGTTGACGAGTTTAACAAAATTATTCCCATCACCGGACTTGTTATGACAAAATTAGATGGAACAGCAAAGGGTGGTATTCTCTTGGCTTTATCTAAAAAATATAAAATTCCAATAATAGGACTTGGCTTAGGTGAAAAAGAGGATGATCTTCAAATGTTTGATGTTGAAAAATTTGCTGAAGCTTTTACTCAAATAAATTAGTTTATTAAATTTTTTGATATCAAAGGTTTAAATAAATTACACTCATGCTTTTTATCAAGAGCAGCATATCCACAATTCTTAGCATACGAAGAAATTATAAAACCTAATTTCCCACTCCTATCATTGGATCTTAGTTCTTTTTTTTGAATATCAAATGTAAGATTTTTTGAGATGTTTTTATTTGCACTAACCATCACTAATGTATTATTATCCTCTAAAAGATAATACGCAAAATCCTCTGGGAATACTGGATAATCATAATCCATTAAAAATAATTTAGCTTTATTTGGAAACCACTCATAAGAAATAAGAGGTAGATCCTTTTTTAATTTATGGTCATATAGATAAAGATCTTGTGGATAATCAGTTACATAATTTAAATCTTCTCCTCTTGCAAGTATGGCATTTTCTCTTGTTTTAAAATATAGAGTGAATTTTTTGTTATAAGACTCCATTTTACCTATATGAAAGTATTTATCTGATTGATCAGAAGACGCATTGCTACAAATTAAAAGTAAAAGTGTTATTAAAAAAATATTTCTCATTAACAAAATTTAATTGTAAACTTTGAAGAGTATTTGTTTAAAATGTGTCTATTTTAGACTTTTAATAAATTTTTGAATTTCGCTGATTAAATTTTGATCGAAATTCATCATATGATCATCATTTTTTATAAAATATTTTGATTTTTGAGTGTTTGATTTTTCAAAGATTTCAACACCCATACTAAAAGGAACTATAGTATCCTTCTCACCGTGCATCACTAATAGGGGGGAATTTATTTTTTGAATCTTATTAATAGAGTCGAATTTATCTTTAAGAATAATTTTAACTGGAAAAATTGGATAATATTTTTGTGCAAGTCCTGTCATTGAAGTAAATGGGGATTCTAATATTATCCCTGCGAACTTATGTTTGCTCGCTAAATCAACAGCAACTGCTGTACCAAGAGACTCTCCATATAGAATTATATCTTTATCTTTAACACCATTGTTATTCAGCCAAATTTTAGCGGATTTTGCGTCTTCATATAAGCCACTCTCAGTTGGTTTTCCCTCATTTCCACTGAAGCCTCTATAAGCAATTATTAAGTAATTTATTTCAAGTTTTGAAAGTTCATTTAGTTTATAAACTCTATTATCGAGTTTTCCAGCATTTCCATGAAAAAAAAGAATAGTTTTATAATCTGAGTTTTTTTCAAAATACCAAGAAACAAGTTTATTTTCTGATTGAATAAATTTTTTTTCTATATTGTGGTTTAGGGATGTTTCGTCTAAGTAATTATTTTCACTTGGATGATAAAGTAATTTTCTTTGATAAAAAAACAAAAAAATTATTACAAAGATATATAAAAATAATAATATTAAAAAAGAATTAAGAGCGATGCTTCCTAGCTTCATTAAAAAAATTATTTTTTATCGAAAAAGGCTTCATATAGCATCATGAATATGGCAATTCCCATTAGTAAGTAGACTGGTAAAACATCCCAAAAGGTTATCATCATTGATCTTGTTAGTGTTGTAGCAAGACCAATTAGGAAAAAAACTGCAAAGGATAAACCTATTAATGTAGTTATTTTATTCATTAAACTCCTTACTTTTTTGTTCAAGCCATCTCGCGGTACTTAAAAATCTTAGATCGTCATATTTATCTCCAACAAGCTGGACGCCTAAGGGTAGATTATTTTCTCCTTGAAGTAAAGGCAGAGAAATTGCTGGTGTATGCATATAAGACCAAACTCTATTAAAATCTGCACTTCCAGTGTCTTTTAGTCCTTTATCTGCTACCCCAGTGCTACACGGGCTTAATACTCCGTGATAATCCTCGAATACCTCTTTATAAGACTCATAACTTCTTTTCATAAAATCAACTGCATCTAAATATTCTTTTGCTGAATGTTTCATTCCTCTTGCGATTGCTGATTGCATTTGTTTTGATAGCTTATTTTTAGACTTTTTGTAGTAAACTTGAAAGTTATTAGCTAAGTCGGTTTCATGAATAACTCTGTGATATTTATCTATATCCTTAAAATATGATGGTGTATCGAATACTTCAATATTTTTTTTAAAAGTTTTAATAAAGTATTCAAAAGACTCCCTTGATTTTTTATCAATCTTTTTCCAGCTATCGGTTTTATAAAAAATAAATTTTGGCTCAAATAATGGTGCTTTCAAACATTCTTCCAACATAAATTCTGATGAATAATGTATAGTCGCTTCATCGTATTGATCTTTTTTGATTAACACTTTTGCAAGTAAAGCTACATCCTCGACGGTTTTTCCGAAAACACCTATATGATCTAGATTGTATGAGGTTCTGAGAACGCCATTTCTTGATATTAATCCATAACTTGGTTTGTAACCAACTACGCCACAATAAGATGCAGGTCTTATAACAGATCCACCAGTTTGAGATCCAATAGACAATGGAGCCATATGAGTTGCAATTACAGCAGCTGATCCACTAGAGGATCCACCAGGTGTTCTTGTATAATCATGAGGATTTCTTGTTGCTGGAGGCCCAAGATAGGCAAGTTCTGATGTTGCTGTCTTACCCATTATTATTGCACCTTCAGATTTTAATAAGTCAACTATTTCTGCATTTTGCGATTGAGTTCTACCTTTTCTTAAAACAGTGCCACATTCTGTTGGCATATCATAAGTGCCAATTATATCTTTTAAAGCTACAGGAACTCCATGAAGTAACCCCATCGGTTTACCTGACTTTCTATAAGTATCTGCTTCTTGGGCTTTTTCTAATAATAGTTTTTTATCAAAGAATGCCCAAGCTTTAACATCTTTTTCAAATTTGTTTACTTGAGAAATATAGTGCTCACACAACTCTAAAGAAGTCATCTCGGATTTTCTTATCTTTTCTGCTAATTTAGATATTGGTAGTGAAAAGACATTCGTCATTTAAAAATTACTCTGCAAATAACGTATCAGGCAACCACAATGCTATTCCAGGAAACATATACATTAAAACCATAGCAAGAATTACAATTCCAAGGAAAGGCATAATTCCTCTAAAAATTTCCATTAACTGAACATTTCTGCTTTGAACACCCTTTAAGTAGTAAGCTGACATCGCCATGGGGGGAGTTAAGAAAGATGTTTGTAAATTTAGTGCAATTAACATTGCAAAGAAATAAGGATTAACTCCAAAAAACTCTACAAGTGGTAAAAAAATTGGCACAAAAATAATTAATATTTCTGTCCATTCAAGTGGCCATCCTAAAAGGAAAATAATAATTTGTGTAATTACTAAAAATTGCCATGGTTTAATATCCATCGATTTAAAAAAATGTTCAAATACCTCATGTCCTCCAAGATAAGAAAATACTGAGGCAAAAGTCCATGACCCTACAAATAACCACATAATCATAGCGCTAGTTTTTGCAGTCAAAAAAACAGACTCTTTAAAATTTTTCCATTTAAGAGATTTATAAAAATAAGAAAGCACTAATGCTCCAAATGCACCGACGGCTGCTGCTTCAGCAGGTGTAGCCAATCCAGCTAAGATAGTTCCTAAAACTAAGATTATTAATGAAAATAATGGAACAAATGAAACTAATACTTCTTTTAAAATTTCAGATCTTGGAGGAATTTCCTCAGCTTCAGGTTTTGGGGCTAAAGAAGGATTAAAGTATGCTCTTATTATAACATAAAGGATATATAACCCTGCTAACATCAATCCTGGAAATATTGCTGCAGCAAAAAGTCTGAGTGGAGACAACTGAGCAATTACTGCATAAACAATCAACATGATACTTGGAGGAATAAGAATTCCTAAACATCCACCTGAGCAAATTACTCCCGAGGCAAATTTTTTGTCATATCCAGCTCTAATCATTGCGGGCCAAGCAAGAAGTCCCATAAGTGTAACTACTGCACCAATTATTCCTGTAGCTGTAGAAAATAATGCACAAGTTACTAATGCAGCTACCGCCATCGACGCTGGAAGTCTGTGCGACGCAAGTCTTATTGCAAAAAATAGTTTTGCTACAATACCTGCTCTCTCTACTAAATATCCCATAAATAAAAATAAGGGGACTGCTGTTAAAACGGTATTGTCCATAATTGTATATGTGTTAGACACAAGCAAAGAAAATATCCGATTATCAAACAAATGATCCATTCTAGTTGGATCAAAATAAGCATAATAACCGAAACCAACACCCATTGCTAACAATGTGAATGCAATCGGAAATCCCAATAAAACTGCAAAGAGAAATAAACTCATCATTAAAATTGCAATCTCTGGATTAGTTAATTCAAATAACATCTGCTTGATCGTCCTTTTGCGAAGTTCTCATTAAAACTTTTTCTGTTTCCTCAGCATCTGCAGAGGCTCTTTCTGGCCAATGCCCAGTTCTAATACAAATAATTGCTCTGCATACCTCACTGGCACCTTGTACAGTTAATAATATTCCAGACAAAGGTATTAATGATTTAGCCATATAGATTTGTATTTGCGCTGGACTGTTCCAGCTCGTTTCTTTTATTTTCCAAGCTAAAGCTGCATATTCATATCCATAAAAAGCTAAAGCTAAAATTCCAGGAAAGAAAAATACAAAATATAGAATCAAATCTATCCAACCTTGTACTCTTGTTGGAAATAATCTGTAAATTACATCACCTCTTACATGAGCTTCTGTCGATAAAGTGTATGCTCCTGCCATCATAAAAATAGCTCCGTACATTTGTAAACTAAAATCGAAGTTCCATAATGTTGGGCTATTGAATGCATATGCCATAATAACTTCATAGCAAGTTCCTCCCATAAGAATGACTATACACCAAGAAAAAGCTTTCCCCATTGAGGCGCTAAGTGTGTCAGCAAATTTTATGAAAGATTTCATTATAGTACTTTATGTTAAGTTATATTAACAAAGCAAACAAAAAAAAGGGGACCATTTGGTCCCCTTTTTAAATATTTAAGTTAATAATTATATCTTAACTTTTCCAATAGGTCCGAACTCATTTTCATAAGCTAATTTGTAATTAGGCTGGTTCATCAGCAAGTACTTCATTACTCTTTTAGCGTATGCTTTTTGAGAGTCTACGATTTTCTTAAAGAAAGGATCTTTCTTATTGAAATCGCCGATTACTTTATCCCAACCTTTTAATTGTTGAGCTAAAATCTCATCAGACGTTTGGTAAACATTAACTTTATGTTCATTCATTAATTTAGATAAGTCAGCTGAATATCTAACTAATGCTTTGAAATAGTTATCTGTGTTTGCAGCGTAAGCAGCATTTTTTAATATTGCTTTGTTAGCTGGTGACAGACCGTTAAATGTTTTGTTATTGATAGGTATTTCAAACATCTCTTGAGATTGATGGAAACTTCCTAAGTGATAATGCTTAGAAACGTCTTGCATACCAAACTGAGAGTCCGAAGTTGGGTTGTTAAACTCAGCAGCTTCAATCAAACCAGTTTTCATAGCTGGTTGAATTTCACCACCTGGTAACTGTCTAACGACCATTCCCATTGCAGTAAGAACGTTAGTTGCAAGACCAACTGTTCTATACTTCATACCTTTAACATCAGATACTTTTGTTACATTTTTCTTAAACCATCCAAACGGTTGTGCTGGCATAGGCATGTGAAAAACACCTGTGTAGTCGAAACCTACTTTTTTAATAGTTTCTTCATAAAGTGCTCTTCCTCCACCATACTCCATCCATCCCATTACTTCCTGAGATGACATTCCGTACGAAGGTCCAGTTCCGAATAGTGAAGCGGCTGGATTTTTTCCATACCAGTAAGCCGTTACCCAGTGACCCATATCTACAGCCCCTGAACTTACAGCTTGTCCAATTTCACTAGTCTTAACAACTGCTCCAACAGGTTGAAGATCGATTTTTAATGATCCACCTGACATGTCGCTAACCATTTTGCAATAGTCTCCTGCCATTTCAAAAAATATGTTAGCACCACTTGGCCATGCAGCTTGCATTTTTAGAGTCTGTGCAGCACCTAAATTTACATACGGCATTGCAACAGCTGCTGCACCCGCTGCGGCTGCAGTTTTAAAGAACTTACGTCTTGAAGGAATTTTTCCCTTCAATGATTTTTTTTCTTTAACCATTGTTTTCTCCTCTTAGTTAATTAACTTAAAATAATTAAAGCATATTAGGAGTTGTGAGTCCCTTGTTAAATGGTCCTCAGATAAGTTTTTTTCAACTTGAAGTGGTAATTACTTTAAAATACTTCTAATTTACTTTATTTTTACAATTACCTGTTTTGAAATATTCCTCAATATTATCTATTGCTAAATTAGCCATTGCTGTTCTTGTTTCTTTTGTAGCACTCCCTAAGTGAGGAAGGATAAAAGCGCTTTTATGCTTGAGATAACCTGAATTTAAATTTGGTTCACCTTTATAAACATCTAGACCAACTGCATAAACTTTTCTTCTATTCAAAGCATCTATTAATGCCTCATCGTCAACAATATCTCCCCTTGCAACGTTTGTAACAACTGCACCCTTTGGCAAAAATTCCAAAGTTTCTTTATTAATAAGATTTATGGTTTCTTTTGATGCAGGGCAACAAACTGATAGAACATCAGATACAGATAATAAACTTTTTAAATTATCATGATATGTTGCTCCTTGAGCCTTGTCTTCACTTAGTTTTGACCGATTGTGATAATGAATAATCATACCCAATGATTTTGCAACCTTAGCAATTTTTTGTCCAATTCTACCCATGCCAAGGATTCCTAATCTTGTTCCTGTCAATTGTTTGCCTATCAAATAATCCGCCGACCATTTCCAGTCTGATGCTCTTGCACCATCTATGCCTTCTGAAGCACGTCTACATGCCCCCAAAATTAGTAGTATACCTATTTCAGCTGTTGCATCAGTAAGAACTTCAGGTGTATTAGTTACTGCAATATTCTTTTTTTTGGCAGCTTCTAAATCAATATTTCCAAAACCTACTGCAAAATTAGATAAAATTTTTACCGAGTCTGGTAATTTTTTAATCGTTTCTTCATCCAATTTATCTGTTAATGCTGAAAGAATACCATCGCATCCTTGGCTTAATTCAATTAATTTGCTTTGAGAGTAAAGTTCATCGTTGTTGTTAAGTCTAACATCATATAACTCTTTTAATCTATCTTCATTTGATTGCAGTAATTTTCTTGTAACTAAAATTTTTTTCATATTTCTCCTTTTAATTTAAGTCAAAAATTTTTCCTGGATTCATTATATTATTAGGATCCATTGTTCTTTTAATTGATTTCATAAGTGGAAGGTTATCTGGATGCTCTTTTAATAGATAGCTTTTTTTATGTAAACCTATGCCGTGCTCACCTGTAATTGTACCCTCAAGCTCAAGTGATTTATCAATTAAAATATCATTAAAATATTTTATTTTCTTGTATGCATCTTGTTCTTTAGGGTTGTAAGGCATCATAATATGAAAATTTCCATCTCCTAAATGACCAACCATTGGGGCTCTTAAACCGAGTTTTCTTACCTCTTTTTCAGCAAAATTTACACATTCTGTGATTTTTGAAATTGGGACACAAACATCTGTAGTGTAAACTCTTCCATCATTTATCAAAGCTTTCACAGAGTACCAAGCATCCCATCTAGCTCTCCACATTTTCTTTCTTTTTTCAATTGTATCAGCCCATTTAAATTTACTTCCATTATTATTTTTTGAAATTTCCTCAACTACCCCAATTGCCTCTTTATTTGATGTTTCTGACCCGTGAAATTCAAAAAATAACGTTGGCAACGCGCTTACATCTTCAAGTTTAGAGTAGTTTATACTTATTTCCATTTGATCTTTATTAAGCATTTCAACTCTAGCAATAGGAATTCCATATTGTATTGTCTCCTGAGCAGTTTTAACTGCATCTTCCAGTGTTGGAAAATGACAAACTGCACTCATGATGCTTTCGGGTATAGGTGATAATCTCAATTGGACTTCGGTTATAATTCCAAGCGTACCTTCAGATCCAATAAATAAATTTGTTAAATTATATCCTGCAGAAGTTTTTTTAGCTCTTCCTCCGGTATTAATTATATCGCCATTTGGCAATACAACAGTTAATCCCGTAATTACTGATTTCATTGTTCCATATTTAACTGCCATTGTTCCAGATGCTGATGTAGAGGCCATGCCTCCCAAAGATGCATTTGCTCCTGGATCAATCGGAAAAAAAACGCCATCCTCTCTTAAATATTCATTAAGGTCTTCTCTAGTTACGTTTGCTTGCACACGGCAATCAAAGTCAGATGCATTAACGCTTAAAACCTTATTCATTTTTTCAAGAGAAATTGTAATTCCATCTTTATTCCCAACCACATGTCCTTCTAATGAGGTTCCTGTTCCGAAGGGAACTACAGGTGTGTGATACTTGTTACACAGTTTTAAAATTTTAGAAACTTCCTCATTATTCTCAGGAAAAACTACTGCTTGTGAAAGAACTGGATCGAAAGTATCTTCACCTCTTGCAAAGTTCAATCTAGTGGACTCTGATAAGGAAATTCTATCTTTCAAAAGCAAAGTTAAATCTTTTTTAAGTGATACATTTTCCATTTACTAAAGGCAGTATACCAAGCAATTGGTAAAATTAAAACTTAGCCAAGCATTTTTTTAATGTTATCTAGAGCTTGCGAAATATTATCTCTAGATGCTGCAAAACTAAATCTTACGTAATCATTACAACTTTTACCAAAAGCAGTTCCCGGAACAATTGCAACACCTGCTTCGTGCATGGCTTTCTTACAAAATTCTGCTCCATTCATTCCAGTTCCAATCACTTTTGGAAATGCATAAAAGGCGCCACCTGGCAAACTACACTCAACACCAGGTAAACTATTTAGTCCCTCATGGATTAGTTTTCTTCTTGCTGTAAATTTTTCCATCATTTCATGGATTGAGTCATCAGGGCCATCTAGAGCGGCTATACCAGCAAACTGAGCTGCTGCGTTTACACACGAAACACTATTGATTAATAATTTGTTTACATGTTCAACTAAATGTTCCGGCCAAAAACTCCAGCCCAATCTCCATCCTGTCATTGAATAAGCTTTACTCCAGCCCTCAAGAACTATTAATCTGTCTCTTAACTCTGGATAATTAAAAAAGGATGGCATTTCTTTACCATCAAAAATCTGCCTACTATAAATCTCATCACTTAGTATTGTTACATGAGGATATTTTTTCAAACCTTCAGCTATTTTATCTATCTCCGATCTCTCAACAAAGCTTCCAGTTGGATTATTTGGATTTATTAGAATTAATAATCTAGTTTTGTCTGTTATTAAAGATAGAATTTTATCTGCACTAAATTTTAAATCTTTATCTTCAGTCAAATCGTATGGCACTGAGGTTGATCCTGTATAGTTTATCATTGACTCGTATATAGGAAATGCTGGAGTTGGATGAATTATTTCAGCACCTGGCTCACCAAAACATTGAATTGCATAGCTCATGGTAGGTTTTCCACCTGGCATTATTAAAACTCTCTCGAAACTTATGTCGACGTTGTATCTCTTTTTAACCCATCTTGCTACTGCTTGCCTACACTCTGGTATGCCATTTGACATTACATAACCATGATGACCATCGTCTAAAGCTTTTTTAGCTGCATCAACCACATGTTTTGGTGTTTTGAAATCTGGCTGACCTAAACCTAAGTGAATCATTGGTTTTCCTTTAGCCTCAAGTTTTTTAGCCTCTGCAAGAACACTAAATGCAGTTTCAGTTCCGAGTCTATGTAAGCTTTTTGCAAGTTTCATTTTATCTCCAATTATTATTTTCTATAAACTAATTTTGAGTTATTTAATTCTCCCAAATTTTTACAACCCATTAAAACCATATTTCTATTTATTTCATCATGCATATTTTGTAATAAATGTTCAACGCCTTGTTGACCGCCTGCGGCCAAAGAGAACAGAAACATTTTTCCAAAACTACACGCTTTTGCACCCGCTGCCAAGGCTTTTAATACATGAGTTCCTCTTCTAACTCCACCATCTAAAATTATCTCAAGTTTATCCCCTACAGCATCTGAAATTGCTTTTATCTGGTCAAAAGGTGATCTCGAACCATCTAATTGTCTACCTCCATGATTTGAAACCATTATTGCAGTGCATCCAATATCAATTGCTCTTTTCGCGTCATCTACTGACATAACACCTTTTAATGCAAATGGTTTACCCCATTTTTTTACACAATATTCCGCATCCTTCCAATTCATAGCTGGATCGTATTGTTCATTAACATATTCAATTACAGATTTTGCAATGTTAGTACCTTTATCTGTCTTCTTAGAAACGTTTGCCAATTCAAATCTTTTTCCAGTTAAATAATTAAAAACCCATGCTGGACGCATAGCAAAACTTAATAAACTATTCATTGTAAGTTTGGGAGGAGTTGTAAATCCAGTTCGATGGTCCTTTTCTCTATTACCTGCAACCAAAGTATCAACTGTTAAACACATGCCATCAAAGTTTGATCTTTTACATCTTTCAATTAAATCATCAGTGATTGATTTATCTTTATGAACATATAATTGAAAAAGTTTTGGCCCACTTGAAATATTTGATATTTCCTCAATCGTATTATTTGCCATAGATGACATGCTATAAAAGGTTCCAAACTTTGCTGCAGCTTTAGCAGAAGCTTTATCGCCCTCAGGATGATATAATCTCTGCATTGCACTAGGTGATAAAAATATTGGCATATCAATTTTCCTTCCAAATATGTTAGTGGATAAATCAGGTTTTCCTACACTTGTAAGAATATTTGGCACAAGATCACAATCATCAAAAGACAAAGTATTTCTTCTTAGTGTTGTCTCGTCATCGGATCCCCCGTCAATATAATGAAAAATTGGTGATGGAAGTTTTTTTTTTGCTAATTTTCTAAAATCATTGAAATTATAACAATCAGTAATTTTCATTGTAAAACTATTAAAATTTCTTTAAGAAATTGAACATGTAACTGTTTGCACCAGGGTTCTTGTCCCCAAGACTGGCATTAGATAAATGATTATATGAAAATCCCATTTCAGTTTTTTTAGATAAATCTAATGAAAGTTGTAATTCACTTTTAAATTCAATCATGTGTCCTAAATCTTTTCCATCACCTTGTCCATAAAGACCTGGAGTAAAACTTGGTGTAAGATTTATTTTACCCAAATTATAGTCTGCTTGAATCCCGGTATATAAATATGTTGCATTGTCAGCAGTCATCATAAAACCAGTCACCGGTGATAATGTTCCTAGAAAACTATCTCTGTATAAATCTACATTCTGGTGTTGAATACCAAAAAGAGCAGATTTTTTACCGTCATCACTAAAATCAAACATACCGGTGTAAAAATTATATTTGTGTGGATCTATTTTTTCCTTTATTGCCTCATCACTTTTAGATGAAGAAAAAGAAAAGGCAAATATAATAAGTACAATAAATAAACTTTTTAAATTCATATTAAAATTTTAATGTATTTATATCGTATTGTTACTTCTTGAAAATACCTAATTTTCCTAGGATTATAGCGCCTCCTATGGCAAAAAGTACTAAAGGTAAGATCCATAACAAATATGTTCCTTTATTAATTTCTGGATTATACAAAACCCATTCACCATAGTTTTTCTTCATAAATTGGTAAATATCTTCCTCTGACATTCCTGTTTTTAAGTTTTTTCTTACCACAATTTTCATACTCTCAGCAAAATCAGACTGGGAGTCATAAATTGATTGACCTTGACATATTAGACATCTAAGATTTTTAAAAATTTTATTCTCTAATTCAGTAGGTTTATCTACTGCAAGTAAGTAATTATTACTTAAAAAGATAAAAAATGTTATAAAAAAAATTAGTTTTTTCATTTTATTAATTCTAATATTTCATTGAATTTTTCATTATCTATGGGTCCAATAATTTTTTTAATTATTTTCTTTTCTTTATTTATAATAAAAGTTTCGGGAACACCGTATGCGCCTAACTCAATTGATGTAACACCATTTTTATCTGACAAAATTTTTGAGTAAGGGTTGCCAAGCTCATTTAAAAAAGATTGAGCATTACTAATATTATCTTTATAGTTAATACCTAACAAATTTAAATTTTTATTATTAAGTGCCATTAGAAATGAATGCTCATCTCTACATGGAATACACCATGATGCCCATATATTAATAATATTATAACTATTTTTTTTTAAAAGATCATCAGAGGTTACCTTTTCACCTGAAAATAAATCATTACCATCAAAATTTGGTAGCTTAATTTCTTTATCAAGTTTTGGTGTATATATATTAGGTTTCTGCAAACCTACATAAAATACTGCAAAACAAAAGACGAATAAAACAAAAATGATAGTAATAAAAATTTTATTTTTCATTTCTAAAAAAATTAATACACCCACCAATCATTATAAGAATTGTAGAAATCCATATCCAAACCATTAATGGCTTTTCTTGATAGCGGACATTGAAATATGTTTTATCTTTGACAGGATTTATAACTAAAAATCTATCTTTAAAAATACTTGTTTTAATAAAGGCTTCACTAGTGATGACCTCTGGTTGATTATATATCCTTACTTCAGGCATAAACTTAGTATCAATTTTTTTTTTATCTTTAATAATAAAAACTCCAACAATTTTTTCAAAATTTGGACCTGAGCTTGTTTCTATTTTTTTAAAAGTAATCTGATTATTTTCAAAACTTAATCCCTCACCAACTTTCAGATTTACTATAATTTCATTTGAAAAAATTGCATTTAAAATGATACTTAGTATAAGAAGACTGAATCCAAAGTGTGAGACAGTTTGTGAAAAATTTTTATAACCTTTTTTTAAAAAATCTTTTACAGTCGTAAAAAATAAGTAAAAGTTAGCTGCGAGTAATAATAAAGTAAGAAGCTTTACTTTGCCTATTATTTTCAAAATAAAGAAACTTAAAAATAAGTTGATAATAAAAAATGTCAGCAAAATTATTTTTTTTTCTATTTTTTTACTACTTAACCATCCTAAATTAGGGCCAAGTGACATAAAAATTAAAAAGGGAATTAAAAAAGGAATAATTAGCTTATTAAAAAATGGCGGTCCTACTGAAATTCTTTGATTTGATATTACTTCTAGAAAAATTGGATAAATTGTACCTATTAAAATTACTGACAAAAAATACATTAAAAACCAATTATTTATTAAAATATGACTTTCTTTTGTGATTAACCCAAAGCTTTTATTGGAGGAATTTAATTTATCTTCATAAAAAAAATAAAGTACTAAAGATAAGAATATTATAAAAAATAAAAAAATTAAAATATATAAACCTCTTTCCGGATCATTTGCAAAAGTGTGAACTGAATTTAGAATTCCAGATCTTACCAAAAAAGTTCCACAAACGCTTAAAGTAAAAGTAGATATACATAAAATTATTGACCAGGATCCTAAAGATGATCTTTTCTCTAAAACTAAAATACAATGCAAGAGAGCAGTTAAACTTATCCATGGCATTAATGATATATTTTCAACCGGATCCCAAAACCAAAAGCCACCCCAACCCAGTTCATAGTAAGCCCAAATGGAACCTAATAAAATACCTCCAGTTAGAAAGATCCATGAGCAAAGTATCCACTTTTTAATGTGAGATGCCCAATTGCTGTTAACATTGCCCATTACTAAAGAGGATAGACCTGAAGAAAAAATAATGGATGTAGACACATAACCTAAATAAAGAATTGGTGGATGAATGGCTAATAATGGATCCTGTAGAATAGGATTTAGTCCTAGTCCCTCCCTTGGAGAAGGAAATATTTCATTGAATGGATTTGATGTAAAAATTAAAAAAGCTATAAAGCCAAAAATAATGATCTGTTGAAATATTACAGTTAGTACCCTTTCCTTAGTTGATCTACTATATGATCTAGAGAAATATAAAAAGTTAATAAAGGTTAATATTAATAACCAAAGCAATAAACTTCCCTCATGGTTTCCCCATAGACCACTTACTTTATAAAAAAATGGTTTTGTTGTGTGTGAATTATAATAAACAGTAATATTGCTAAATTCTGAATTTATAAAAAGAATAAGTAAACAAATAAAACTTACAAAAATAAAAAAAAATTGGAAAAAAATTAACTTTTTAAGATCTATTTTTACAAACTCATTAAGATTTTTTAATCTAAAAATTGTTTTTAAAAAAATTGCAAAAGATAGGAAAAGCGAGATAATTACAGAATAATTTCCAATAAAATTAAAAGTCAATTTATTTATCTCCCTTTTTATTGCTTAATTCTGGAGGCATATAGTTTTCATCATGCTTAGCTAAAATTTTTACTGCTTTAAAATAATTTTTATCTCTAAGAAATCCTTCCGCAACTACCCCTTTATTTTCTTGAAACAAATTTGGTACAAGACCTGAGTAAGTTACTTTAATCTCATTTTTAAAATCGGTGATTACAAATATGATCTTATCATTATTAACGTTGATAGAATTTTTTTTAACCATTCCACCAATCCGGATCTTATCTTTTTTTAATTCACTAAGAGCTTTTATCTCTGTGGGTGACAAAAAATAAACTACATTTTCTTTTAACGATACCAAAACCAAGTAAATTGTTAATCCAAGAGATAAGATTAAAACTGTTAGGAATGTAAGTCGTAACTTAACTTTTTTACCATACATTTGTTAAAGTTAAATTTTTGAAAAAATACTTGCTGATAATATTTCTTTGTTAATTTTTTGTTTATTGGCTTCAGAAACTTTATCTAAGTTGAGTTTACCAAATTTTTCAGCAAATTTTTGTTGCTCTTTTTTTAGCTGATATCTAACAATCAAGTACAGTCCTAAAAAATTTACCATTGTAAAAACGAATGCAGAAAAAACATAAACACCATATCCATTCATGCTTAAAAAATTTATCATAGTCTATCTAAACCTTTATTTTTTATTTTTATCAGTTCTGTATTATATTTCATTAAAAAAATCAGCAAAGAAAACAGGGCAAATGCCGCAGTCATTATTATCAAAGGCACCAACATAGTCTCATGAATTTTTGAATCAGATAATATTTTTATGGAGGAAGGTTGGTGAAGTGTACTCCACCAATCAACAGAGAATTTTATAATTGGTATGTTAAAAGCTCCAATAATAGTTATTAAAGACGTAATTTTTACAACGCTATCTTTATTCTCAAAAATTCTCCAAGCTAATAAGTACATCAAATAAAATAGGCACAAAATTAACATAGTTGTAATTCTAGCATCCCAAGCCCACCAAGTTCCCCACGTAGGTTTACCCCAAATCGATCCTGTTACTAACGCAATTAAAGTAAAAACGAATCCTGATGGCGCCAGACTTTTAGTAATTATTACTAAATTTTTATTTTTAAAAATAAAAACTAAAATAGATAAAAAAGCCATGAAAGAAAAAATTCCTAAAGATATCCATGCAGATGGAACGTGTACATACATTATTCTAACCGAGTCTCCTTGCAAATAATCCTCGGGCGAAATAATTAAAGCTTCAATTAATCCTAACGAAAAAACTGCTAAGAAAAATACCAAAATTAAATTATGGTACTTATTAATAAATGAAAAAATTTTGCTTTGATTAAAAAAATTCATCCTAAATTATATACAAATTATTAAGAGATTGAATGAGCTAAAAGGTCAATACTGACCAAGAATGAGAGGGAGATAATTTATAAGGGAAACAATATCACTCTTGGTCAGTAATATTTAATTAACAAACCTATATGACAAAGTTTTGAACTAATTGTGTTTAAATAATGTATTTAGTTAATTTGAGGGCTTAAAATAGCTAGATCCCTTTTTGCCTGAGAATATTTCGTTAATTAAAGGATGTTTAATTGGCTCCTCTGAGTCGTCGACTAATAGATTTTGCTCTGAGACGTAGGCTTCATAAGTAACATCATCATTCTCAGCAAGAAGATGATAAAAGGGTTGGTCTTTTCTTGGTCTCACATTCTTAGGAATAGATTGGTACCATTCCTCGGAATTACTGAATTTAAAATCAACATCATATATTACACCTCTAAAATCGAAGTGTTTATGTTTAACAATGTCACCAATTGAAAACTTTGCTTTTTGAATGCTCATTACAGTTATTATATGTGTATTTAAATTTAAAAATCAATAAAAAAATATTAAAGTTTTTTGAAATCTGTTAATATCTTTTTGTGAATAAATCATTTTTTAAATTTGTCACAGACTTCGGTCCACTTTTGATATTTTTCTCTTTTTATTACAAAAATGATAAAAGTTTAGAAATAGCAATACCCCCTTTCATAATTGCCACACTAATCGCTTTAATTTTTGTTTGGATAAAAGAAAAAAAAATTCCAATGGTTCCTCTTATTGGAGGAATTTTGATAACTTTTTTTGGTGGTTTGACAATTTATTTTAAAAATCCAATTTTTATTTATATTAAGCCTACAATAATCAATATATTATTTGGACTAGCTTTAATGTTTGGGAAGTTTTTTACTAAAGAACCACTGTTAAAAAAAATGCTGGATGGCGCAATTAAAATTACAGATGAAGGTTGGAGTATATTAAACCAAAGGTGGGTATATTTCTTTTTTGCTCTTGCAATAATGAATGAAATAGTTTGGAGAACACAAACAGAGGAATTTTGGGTAAATTTTAAAGTTTGGGGGATGTTACCTATAACATTTATATTCACTGCTTTTCAATTTAATGTAATTAATAAGTACAAATCTGATGAATAAAATCCTCAAACTTGTAGTTGATAACACCACGAATGAAAAAGATAAAAAACATTTTTTTGAAAAAAATGAATTAAAAATAATACTAGACCTATATGCAAAAATGGTTTCTCAAGGTTCTTGGAAAGATTATGGTCTATCTATATCAAGTAAACAAGTTGGATTTAGTGTTTTTAAAAATTCTGCAGAAAATGCAATGTATAAAATTTGCAAAAATTTTAAACCTTCAAATAAAAATTTGAAATATTTAATAACAGATTCAAAGGGTAAGATTTACAAAAATTCTAATAGTTTAGAGGCATTATTAAAAAGTACAAATTGGAAAAAATTATAGAGATCGAGTTATCTTCTTTGTCCGAAAAGTCTTAGAAGCATTATGAACAAGTTGATAAAATCTAAATAAAGGGTAAGTGCACCCATTACTGCTTTTTTACCGATAACTTCACCTGAATCTGATGCCGCGTACATATTTTTGATTTTTTGAGTATCGTAAGCAGTTAAACCAACAAAGATTAATACTCCTAATATAGAGATAACAAAATACATCATCGCAGATTTTAAAAATATATTTACAAGTGATGCAATAATTATTCCAATTAGACCCATCATTAGAAAAGATCCAAATTTTGTTAAATCTCTTTTAGTAGTATATCCATAAATACTCATAGCACCAAAAGTAGCTGATGTGATAAAAAAAACTCTAGCAACACTTACACCAGTATAAACTAGAAGGATCCAAGACAATGATAATCCCATTAAAGCCGCAAAAATCCAAAATACTGTTTGTGCCTTAGCAGCACTCATTTTGTTTATTCCAAAGCTCATGTAAAACACCACCCCTAGTGGAGCTAACATCACTATCCATTTTAAACCTGAAAAGAAAAGTGCATTACCTAATGAGGTAAAACCTACGATGGCACCTTGAGAGTCTGTTACTACAGACATCTTAAATGATAATAACGCAATAATTCCAGTTAGAAGGACACCAGTTGCCATATAATTATAGATCTTTAGCATGTAAGATCTTAGACCTTCGTCCCATACTACGGTTTTTTTGGTAGCTGTTGCCTGAAAGATATTTTGTC
Source organism: uncultured Pelagibacteraceae bacterium (assembly GCA_902626575.1). Lineage (GTDB taxonomy): Bacteria > Pseudomonadota > Alphaproteobacteria > Pelagibacterales > Pelagibacteraceae > Pelagibacter. Next base: position 140,472 of record CACOFY010000001.1, read on the forward strand.
TATTAAAATCCATATAATATATATAATAATATTTTTTTATATTTTCAAGTAATCAAAAAACCAAAATTTTAATGAATTATAAGAAATTGGGTAACACAGACTTAAAAGTGAGTACAATTTGTCTCGGTACCATGACCTGGGGCGAACAAAACACAGAACAAGAAGGTTTTGAACAAATGGATTTTGCTTTAGATCAAGGTGTAAATTTTTGGGATACAGCAGAAATTTACTCAATTCCACCAAAAGCAGAAACTTTCGGTCACACAGAAATTATAATTGGTAACTGGTTTAAAAAAACAAAAAAAAGAGAAAAAGTCATCCTTGCAACAAAAGTTGCGGGTCCAATGAGATCTTATGTAAGAGGTGGTGGCAATCAATTTGGAATTAAAAATATGACAGAGGCAGTTGACGGAAGTTTAAAAAGATTACAAACGGATTATATAGATTTATATCAATTGCATTGGCCTGAAAGAAATACCAATATGTTTGGAAGACTGGGTTATGAACATAATGACAACGGTGAATGGAATAAATTTGAGGATGTTTTAGAAAACTTACAAAAATTCATTCAAGCAGGTAAGATTAGATATGTGGGATTGTCGAATGAAACACCGTGGGGAGCGTCTAAATTTTTACAAATTTCTAAAGAAAAAAAATTACCAAGGATGATGTCAGTTCAAAATCCATATAATTTACTTAACAGAACTTATGAGATAGGTTTAGCAGAAATATCTGTGAGAGAACAAATGGGCCTCTTAGCTTATTCACCTCTTGCGATTGGTTTCCTGACTGGGAAATATAGAAATCGAGAAAGACCAAAAAAATCAAGACTTGCAGTAGATGGAGATTTTTGGACGAGATATAATAAGCCAAATACTGAAAAAGCTGTTGATGCTTATTATGAAATAGCTAAAAAATTTGACTTAGATATGGCCCAGATGTCTTTAAAATTCTGTGAAATTCAACCCTTCGTGACCAGTGTAATAATTGGCGCTACAAGAATGGATCAGTTGAAAACAGATATAGAAAGTGTAAATGTAAATTTAACGAAAGAAATTTTAAAAGAAATTAATGAGGTTCAAAGTATATATCCAAATCCATGTCCATAATTAAAAAAATATTATTAATAACTGTTTTAATGACATTAAGTCTTGCTGCTTCAGCAGAGGAAATTAAAAAAATAGGTAAATTTAAAGATTGGGAAGCTATGGTCTTAGTAAGAGATAGTGGCATTACTTGTTTTGCTCAATCAAAACCAGTTCTTCAAGCCCCAAAAACAAACAAAAGGGATGCAAGACTATTTGTTAGTTTTAGACCCAATGAAAAAATTAAAGATGAGATAAGTATTACACCAGGATATGAGTTTAATAAAAAAAATTCTATCACTGCTAAGTCTGGAAAGTACAAATATAATTTTGATATTTCGCAGCAAGGCTTTGCATGGATTACAGATACTAAAATTGAAAAAAAAATGATTAAAACTATGAAAAGAGGATCAAGAATTATGATATCAGGACATAATTCATCTGGTTCACAAACTATTGACCATTATTCACTTCTAGGTTTCACAAAAGCTTATAACGAGGCAAAGAAAAGCTGTAGTTAAAACAATGAGTAAAAAAAAAATTGTTCTCGCTTATTCAGGCGGTTTAGACACTTCCATAATACTTAAATGGCTCCAAGAAAACTATAAAGCTGAAGTAATTGCTTATACCGCAGATATTGGCCAAGAACTCAATAAAAAGAAAATAATTAAAAATGCAAAAAAACTAGGTGTAAAAAAAATAGTCATCAATAACCTTAAAAATATTTTTGTAAAAGATTACGTCTTTCCAATGATTAGAGGTCATGCTATTTATGAAGGTGTTTATCTATTAGGCACATCAATTGCTAGACCTTTAATTGCAAAAGATCAAATTCAAGTTGCAAAAAAAAATAAAGCTTTTGCAGTTTCCCATGGTTCAACAGGCAAAGGAAATGATCAAGTAAGATTTGAATTAGGGTATCATTATTTTGGTCCAAAAATAAAAGTTATTGCTCCTTGGAGAATTTGGAAATTAAAATCAAGAACAGACTTAATAAATTATGCAAGAAAGAATAATATTTCAATTCCAAAAGACAAAAAAGGGGCGCCACCCTTTTCAGTTGATGATAATTTATTTCATACATCGACTGAGGGTAAAGTTTTAGAAAATCCAAAAAATTCAGCTCCAGAGTTTATTTTTCAAAGGACAATTTCACCAGAGAAAGCACCTAATAAACCTACTTATTTATCAATTGGATTTAAAAATGGTGATCCAACAAGTGTAAATGGAAAGAAATTAACTCCAGAGAAAATTTTAGAAAAATTAAATCAGCTAGGTGGAAAAAATGGAATTGGGAGAGTTGATTTAGTTGAAAATAGATTCATTGGAATAAAATCTAGAGGAGTTTATGAAACACCCGGAGGGACATTGCTTTTAATTGCTCATAGAGCAATAGAGTCTGTAACACTAGATAGAGATACTATGCATAAAAAAGACTCCATTATGCCAAGATATGCTGAATTAATTTACAATGGTTATTGGTTTTCTAAAGAAAGATTAAAATTACAAAAAATTGTAGATCAAAAAAGAAAGAAGGTTAATGGAACTGTAAAACTTAAGCTATATAAAGGAAATGTTACAATTCAATCAAGAATGACTAAAAGTAGTGCTTACTCAATGAAGAAAGTCTCTTTTGAAGAAAATAAATCTTTTAATAAAGCTAATGTTGAAAGGTTTATTAATTTCCACAAAAAAAAATTAAAATAACAAATATGAAGTTTGAAGCCTCGAGAGCGAAAGCTATAGATAAACTTAATAATTTTGTTGAAAATAATCTTTCTGATTATTCGAAGCTAAGAAACTTTGATTTTGGCCCAGATAAACGAAATAATGTTTCTTGCTTATCACCTTATGTAACCCATGGTGTAATTAACGAAGTTGAAATAATAAAAAAATCACTGGAAAAGTATTCTTTTTCAAAAAACGAAAAGTTCATACAGGAAGTACTCTGGAGAACATATTGGAAAGGTTGGCTAGAATTAAGACCAAATGTTTGGGACGACTATTTAATTAATCTTAAAAATATTCGAGAAAAATATAAAAACGACACAAATTATCAAAATGCAATAAATGGTAAAACTAATATTGATTGCTTTAATGAATGGGTAAGTGAATTGAAAGAAAATAACTACTTACATAATCATACAAGAATGTGGTTTGCCAGTATTTGGATTTTTACACTTGATTTGCCTTGGCAACTTGGTGCAGAATTTTTTATGCATCATCTATATGATGGAGATGCAGCATCAAATACTCTCGGATGGAGATGGGTTGCAGGAGTTCAAACACAAGGAAAGCATTATCTTGCGAGCGAATGGAATATAAAAAAATTTACCAACGATAGATTTAAAAATATTAAGTTAAATGAGAACGCTCCTCCAAAAATTTCAGACAAAACTTACTCAATAATAAAACAGAATTTTATTAATTCTGAAAATATTGAAGAAAATAGTTTATTAATTTTTGATAATAATCTTTCTTTTGAATTCACTGACTTTAAAAATAAAAAGTTCAAAAAAATTTATTTAATATCCAATAGAAATAGATCAATCAAACTTAGTGAAAAAGTAATGAAATTTAAATCACTTTTAATCAATGATCAGGAACATAGATTAAAAGAACAATCAATTAATTGCGAAGTTATTGATATTAATGAAATTAAAAACATCGATGAAAAAATTATTGGATTATATCCAAATGTTGGCGAAAACTTAGATTATCTAAATACAAATAACTTAAATTTGAATTTTCTATACAGAAAACTTGACCAATATTCTTGGCAATATTGTAATAAAGGATTTTTTAATTTTAAAAATTACATTCCTAAAATTATAGCAACTTTTAGCTAACTTTTAGATATTTATCTTGCAAGCTTTATAAAAATATCTCCCATGCCAGCATCAAGCTGCTCTAAAGGTGTGTTATTTCTTAATTCACAATATCTTCCAGTAACTTGGTGACTTTTAACTAAATCAATGTCACTATTTTTGCAACTTCTTCCATTGTGCAATAATCCTATCACTATTCTATTATTAAGATTATAAACCTGTTTACTATTGATATTTTTCCCTTCACAGAAATAATCCTTATTTACTCTATTTGGAAAATCACTTTTATTACAAGGATTTTTGATTGTAATAACATAGAATTCTTGTAAACCGTCTGTGAATTCATAACTCATCTTTTGAACTTCTGAATACTTCATTACATCGCAAGAACATGGCACACAGCATCTATAATAATTTCCACAAATTTTATTATTAGTTTTACTCTCTTTAACAAACAAAAACTCTGAATCACTTCCTGGATCAATTAATGACCCAGAAACAGCACAATATAACTTATTAAATTCAATGAAATCTTTGTAAGTAATTTTTTTATCTATGATATATTTAAAAAATTTAGGACCAGCAGCATTTCTATTTTTATCTGGAAATATTCTAGACCAATCAGTTATTAACTCTTTATGGTAATTTCTTTCTTCGGCAAATGTATTAACTTGAAATAAAAATGCCAAAATTAAAAAATATTTGAATAAATTATTTTTCATTTTTGTTTTATTGTGATTGTTTGATTTAGTTCGATTTTATCTATAAGATTTATTTTTCCGTTAGTCCATTTTACTTCAATTCTAAAATCTTTTTCATTTTTTCTAATTCCGTAATGTGCCACTGGTTCCATTTGACACAAATAACCCGATCCTGCGTCAATTGTTTTTGAATGTTTTCTTTTGTTAGATATTAATGTTACAGTAGCTCCTCTTGCCGGAGCACCAAATTTATTGATTGGTTTGATCCTTAAATATTTATTTTTTTTTTCAACTTTTGCTTTATACAAAGTCAAAGGTTGAGCTTTACTTTCTCCATGAGAAATCAGTAATTCTAAAACTCCATCATTATCAATATCAGCAACAGCAGCCCCTGTTCCAAATCCATCGGCCTCAAGACCTGCTTCTAATTTTATTTCCTCAAATTTTCCATTATTCTTAATTCGAAACATTTTATTTGGTTCAGCTATGTTGTTCATAAAAACTTCATCGAAACCATCGTTATCAAAATCTGCAGAAATAACTGTTCGGATTCTAGAGGGTTTATCAAACTCCGTGTTTCCTATATCCTTAAATTCATTATTTTCGAGAACATATGCTCTATGATAACCTAACCAATTACCACTCAAAATATCCAATCTTCCTCTATAAAAAATATCAGATAATGCAGTTCCTCGACCATTTTGAATTTCATCATCTACTCTATAGTCAAACGCTACATCTTTAAATTTTCCATCAATATTTTTTAAAAGAAAATTTGCACCTCTTTCATTTGCTGCAAATATATCAGCTCTGTCTGTCAAAATATGTCCTGAAACTACTGCTCTTCCACCAGTAACTTTATTCAAATTTAAATTTTCTGCTTGATCTATAATCTTTTTATTTTTAATTTCATAAAATCTTGTTGGTCCACCATAATTAGCTACATAAATACCGTATTGACCATCTCCTTTTCTGTCGACACAGACTACAGATCTGCCTGCAGTTAAGTTTAGGTTTTCTTGATTTTTTTTAAGCTCAAATAAGTCAAAATAATTATTATTATTTTTATCAATTAATCTGTCAGAATATTTTTTTATTCCGCTATACGTATCGGTATTTAAAAAATAAATTTCCTCAAAACCATCTTTATCTATATCACAAGCAGCAACTCCAATGGTTTTTCTTGATTGATCTAAAAAAATATCTTCTTTGATAATATTTTTTAATTTACCCTCGACATAAGTTAAAGCCAAGTTTGAATAACCAAAACCTGTAACCACGAAATCATAATTTCCATCCATATTCATATCTGTCACTGAAACTCCGTAACTAAGCCTACTCTCATTAGAATCTATAATATTTGAAATATCTTTAAAAAATTCAGCTTTAGAATTATTTATTGATAATATGAAAAAGAGAATAATTAAAAATTTGTTTAAAAGCCTTATCTTTTTGATGAACATTTTTTAGAACAATATTTTACTTTTTCCCAATTAAGCTTCCATTTTTTTCTCCATTTAAATGGCCTTTCACAAATTGGACATAACTTAGTTGGTAGGTTTTGTTTTTTCATTGAGTTGGTGTTTGTTTTTTAAAAATAAAAAATAAGCTACAAATTCATAAGCGTAATGAAATAAAAAAAATAAAGGTTTAAAACTTAAGATTTTGGCTAAAAAATTATATTTTGGAATTTTTGACCAGATAATAATAAAGGCTTTAGCTCCACCTATTACCTTTCCATCATCGATGACATGAAGTCTTCTTAATAATTCTTCTTGAGATTTAGATGTTATTTTTAGAGCCTCATCATTATTCGTGATATCAATCCACTCAAGATTACTGTCAGCAATTTTTTTGTAGTGATTTATCTCTAATCTACAAACATTGCATGAATTGTTAAAAAAAACTTTAATTGCCATATGTATTCTTATTTATAAATTTTTCAGCCTCTGACAATATTAATTTTTTTCTCTCAAGTTTCATCTTATCAAAAATTCTTACCATCATTGAAAGTCTTGGATTTTTTAAAAAGAAATTTCTATTTCTATTAATAAATCTCCAGTACAAACCATCCATAGTATTGCACCATTCTCCTTTTTTAAAATCCATCATTTTCATAAAGTAACTTGATCCACAAATATAAGGCTTAGTAGCAAAAATTCCTCCATCACTGAATAAACCCATTCCATAAACATTTGGCACCATTACCCAATCAGACGAGTCCACAAACATTTCCATGAACCATTTGTAAACAATTTTAGGTTTCAATTCACACAAGTTCATAATATTTGAAAGTATCATAAGTCTTTCAATATGATGTGACCATCCATGATTTAATGCATTTTTAATTGCATGATCTAGTGGTGGTAAACCTGTTGTTCCCTCATACCACGAGTCTTTCATTTTTCTATTTTGTTTAAAAAAATTTCTTGTTTCCATTTCATTACTATACTGTTGATAAACTCCTCGCATAAACTCTCTCCAACCAATAACCTGTCTTACATAACCTTCTAGAGAATTTAGTCGGATTTTATTCTTTTTATGAAATTCTAAAGTTTTAGAAATTATAAATTCTGGTGTTATTAAACCTAAGTTTATATAAGGACTGAGGGCGCTATGAAATAAAATGTTGTTTCCTTGATCAACTGCATCCTCATAGTCTCCAAATAAATTTGACTTCTCTTTTAGAAAGAAGTTAAGAAGTTTAACTACATCATTGTATTCTGTCGCAAACCAAAAATTTTGTGTACTTCCTGGATGATCTTTAAAAATATTTTCAATGATAGGTTTTAAATTTTTTGTATGCTTTGTTTCAGTGATTGTTGGAAATTTTGGAACTTTCGTATTTTTAGGAAGTTTTTTTCTATTATCTTCATCAAAACTCCATTTTCCACCTTCTGGTGTTCCGTCTTTCTTCATTAAAATATTAAGCTTGTGTCTAGTGCCTTTGTAAAAAGTGGCCATGAACGGTCTTTTATTTTTTGAAAGATAATTATTAAATTCCTCTCTAGTATTTAGAAACATTGGCGATTTAATTTGATGCCAAATCAAATCGTTTTTTTTAACAAAGTTTTGAACTTTTTTTTCAAAAAACTTATCTTCAATTTCAAAACTGGTAATCTCTTTGATTTTTTTGGATTTAATAATTTTTTTTATTTTTTCTAAATAATCTTTTTTAAAGTCTGCTGAGTCAATTTTTGTATACTCAATTTTAAACTTATTTTTTTTTAGATTATCCACGTGAGATCTCATTGCAGATAAAAAAAGTAGAATTTTTAACTTATGATGCTTTTCATAAGTGCATAATTCATAGTCTTCGGACATAAAAAATAGGTGATCATTTTTGAAGCGGTCTAAATATTTTGGTGGAAATAACTGGTTTCCAAGTATAAAAAATAACTTCATAATATAACTATAACGTAAATATTATTTATGTCAGGAAAGTTTTTGATATTTGGTGCCACAGGTTCAATTGGATCCAGTTTAGCAAAACAGTTAAAAAATGCTGGTATTTCAAATGTTCATTTAATTGCTAGAAATGAAAATGAGGTAAAAGATATTTCAACAAATCTTGGATTTAATTATTCAGTTGCAGATGTTCTAAAAGATGGATTTGTAGAAAAAATCAAAAAAGATATTGATGAAGTTTGCGGAATTGCATATTGCGTAGGCTCCATAGATTTAAAACCACTTCGAATGGCATCAGAGCAAGATTTTAATAAGTGTATGAAGTTAAATCTTTATTCTGCGGTTGATGCAATTAAAGGTTTTCAAGAAAGTTTAAAAAAAAATAAAGGATCGGTTGTTTTGTTCTCTACAGTTGCTGCTCAAAGAGGTTTCACAAATCATTCTATAATTGCATCAGCTAAAGCTGCTGTAGAAGGTTTAACAGTTTCACTCGCAGCTGAATTTGCCCCGAACATTCGAGTTAATTGTGTTGCACCAAGCTTAACGAACTCAAAAATTGCGCAGCCTATGCTAAAAAACAAGGCTCTTGCAGAAGGTATAGCTAAAGCACATCCATTAAAAAGATTGGGTGAAGGAAAAGATTCAGCAGCATTAGCAAAATTTTTGCTTACTGAAGATAGCTCTTGGGTTACAGGACAAATTATTGCTGTTGATGGTGGTAGATCAAAGCTATCTTGAATTATTTATTTTTGTGATCTTTTAAAACACTCAATAGTATTTTTAAGTAAACAAGCAATTGTCATCGGTCCAACACCACCTGGTACAGGTGTTAAAGCTTTTGCAACTTTTGATACCTCATCAAAAGCTACATCTCCTACAATACCTTTTTCTGTTTTGTTAATTCCAACATCTATAACAATCGCATCTTTTTTCACCCAATCGCCTTTTACTAATTCTGGTATACCAACAGCAGCAACAATAATATCTCCTTTTAAACACTCTCCTTTTAAGTCTGAAGTTTTTGAATGAGTTATTGTAACAGTACAGTTTTCTTTTAATAATAATTGTGTCATGGGCTTGCCGTTTAAATTCGATCTGCCAACTACAATAGCTTTTTTTCCTGAAAGATTTGGTTCAATTTTTTTTATTAATAAATAACATCCAAGTGGTGTACATGGAACTGAACTATCATATCCAGAAGATAAGTTTCCAACATTCATTGGATGAAAACCATCAACATCTTTGTCTGGAGTTATTGTTTCAATTACTTTCTGTTTATCAATATGTTTTGGCAAAGGTAATTGAACCAAAATACCAGAAACTGTATCATCTTTATTTAGCTCTTGGATTTTGTTTAAAATAGTTTTTTCCTCTACATTGTCAGGGTATTTTATTACTTCAGATTTTAAACCAACTTCATTTGCGGATTTCTCTTTATTTCTTACATAGATCTGACTTGGCGTTAAATCGCCAATTAATATTACTGTTAGACCAGGAACTTTATTAAATTTTTTTTTTAATTCAGAAACTTCTTTTTTTAAATCTTCTCTTAATTCCGAGGCTATTTTTTTTCCATCTATTAAAATCATGATTTAATTAAATATAATTGGTGCTATATAAAGCTTCATACACATTTCTATGAACCATATCAATAAAAGAAGTATAATAGGTGAAATATCAAGTGCTCCTAGATTTGGTAAAAATCTTCTTATTTTGTTTAAAATTGGCTCAGTTAAACGATAAGTAAAATCTAAAATTGCATACACAAATCTATTTGATGTATTCAAAACATTAAAAGCAACTAACCAACTAATTATTACATTTGCAATTACTACGTAAGAATATAGCTTTAGAACTTGAAGCACTAAATAAAAAATAGCGATCATTTTTTTTCAACATAAATAGATTGGCTCGGAAATGCAAAAGAAGCACCATTTTTTTCAACAATTTGTTTTATTTCAATTGCAAGTCTTTCTTTAACCTCTAGCCAGTTCTCCCAACTATCTGAATTGGTAAAGCACCTTACATACATATCTATTGAACTATCTGAAAACTTATCTACTCGAACTGCATATCCAATTTTTGAGTTAAAATCTTCGTGTGACTTTATATATTCCTCTATTTTATCTCTTATAATCTTTAGCTGATCAACTGTAGTATCGTACTGCAATGTGATAACCCAACTTATAATCCAGTTTGTTGTTTGGCTAACATTAATAACTGCATTCTCAGCAAATTGAAAATTTGGAATTATTGCCAATGATTTATCAAATTTTCTTATCGTTGTAGATCTGAAACCAATTCTTTCAACTATACCTTCTATAATTCCCTCTACTAAAATCCAATCTCCCATTTTAAATCTTTTTTCAACTAAGACTAAAATTCCTGATATTAAATTTTTAAACAAGTCTTGTGCACCTAGTGCGACAGCTACTCCAAATAATCCTAATCCAGCAATAATTGGCCCAATTTTTATGCCCCATAGCTCAAGAACTGCTGCGGCACCCAAAATAAATATTAAAATTTTTAAAGATTTTATTATCCATCCAATTAACTCGCGGGTAAGTATTTTTCCTAAACCACTTAATATATAGGAAATCGGTTCAATAATTTGATGTATAATCCAAAATATTAGAATCGTGATAAGAGTTCTATTTATATTATCCACAAAAGCTCTGCTATCTTCATCAAAAGACATGTAATAGCTAGCTATAAAAAAACCTAAAACTATTGGTAAAAATCTTGCAGGACCAACCATTGAATTTACAAATGTATCATCAAGTTTATTTGTGGTTCTTTTTGATATTACTTCTAATTTTTTAATAATTAATTTACTTATTAGTCCTCTAAAAATTAAGAATATTAGGAAAATACCTAATCCAATTAAAATTTCGAAAATATCTATTCCCAAAATTCCTTTATCCCAAACCGATAAAAATAATTCTTTAAAATTTTTAAATAGTTCCATAATTAAATTTTATATAATAAATACTCCTCTTCACCTGGATTGAATAAAAATATTTTTTTCCATTTTATATCGTTCAAAACTGAAGAAGTTTTTTCACTAATACACATCAAATTAGTGTTCATCCAATGATTTTGCAAGTTGTAGTTTTTAATTAAGTTCTTAAAGCTAATTGCGCTATTTTGTGAGTATATATAAACAATATCTGGAACGTTATTTTTTAAATCATCTATTAAAATTTCATTAAATTTTTCGATTGGATCAGAAGAATAATTAATTACTCTTTCCACCTTCAATCCTTCTGAAATCAAAAATTTATCTAATTCGAAAGTTATTGTTTCACCACTTATATAAAGTAACTTACCCTCCGAACTTTTAAAGTTTTGAAGAATTATTTCTTTTAAATTATTTACATTACCTTCAGCCGAAAATATATTTTGAAAACCCTTTTCTTTAGCCAAAAGTTCAGTGGCATTTCCAACACAAAAACATTTTATATTTTTATCCAAAAGTTTTATATCTAAAAACTTAATAGCATTTGAGCTTGTAAATATTATCCCTTTAAAGGATGAAAAATCTATTTTTGAATATTCTTTTTTCTTTATTGATATAACTGGAATGCTGGAAACAATATGACCTAAGGATTTAAATTTTAAAATTAAATCTTTAGAGTCATCTATTGGTCGGGTGAATAAAACATGCATATTATTTTTTATGTGATTCTTTTGATTTTTTTTTCAATATTATTCCAACTTCTTTTCCGAGTTGATCTGCGTATTTAAGCTCTTTTGAGGACTTTACATAAAATCTTTTTGATCCATCTAAAGAAAAAAGTTCTGCTTCTACATATATTTTTTCATCTTCTACTTTTGCATATGCACCTATAGCTGTGTCACAGTCGCCTTCTAAAATTTTTAAAATATTTCTCTCGGTGTTAACACATTTTTTAGTTTCATCGTGGTTAAGATTTTCTAAAATATTTCTTATCTCTAAGTCATCCTCGCGACATTGTATTGCTATTACTCCCTGTCCAACACTTGGGATCATTTCTGAAGTCGAAAATATTTGGGAAACATTTTTCTCTAAACCTAAAAATTTTAATCCAGTAAATGATAAAATAATTCCATCATATAAACCATCTTTAAGTTTTTTAATTCTAGTATCAACGTTTCCTCTTATTAATTTAAAATTAAAATTATTAATTTTCCTTTTTACTTGAAATTCCCTTCTTAAAGAAGAGGTTCCAATTATCGCTCCTTTTTTTTGTTCCTCTAAAATTTTATTATTTTTCGTTATTAAAACTTCCCTAGGATCATTACGTTTTAAATAACATTCGGTTAATAGCCCTTTGGTCTCTAAAGATGGCATGTCTTTTAAGGCATGAACTGCTACATCAATTTTACTCATTATCAATTGTTCCTCAATTTTTTTGGAAAATAAACCTTTTCCTCCCATATCAGAAAGTCTTACATCCTGTATTTTGTCACCATCTGTTTTTATCTTTTGAACTAATACATCTTCAAAATTATATTTGTTTTGTAATTCAAATAGTTTTTTTTTTACAATGTTCGCATATATCAATGCTAATTTACTTCCCCTTGTTCCGATAATAATTTTTTTTCTGCTCATTTAATATTTTATACTGAAATTTTATAACTGAATTGTATTATCATTAAAAAAAAATAATGAAAAAAAAAACATTAATTCTAGGTATTGAGACCAGTTGTGACGAAACTGCAGCGGCTGTAATTGAGGAAAATAAAGGTACAATACCCAATATATTATCAAATGTAGTCTCGAGCCAAGTAGATGTTCATAAAGAATTTGGTGGAGTGGTTCCAGAATTAGCAGCAAGGTCACATATAGAAAAAATAGACTTAATTGTAAGTAAAGCTATTAAGGAAAGTGGTAAAGATCTATCAGATATAGATGGCGTAGCAGTAACTGCAGGTCCAGGATTGATCATATGCTTATCTGTTGGTTTAAATTTCGCAAAATCTTTAGCATCTAGCTTAAATAAACCTTTCATAGCTGTAAATCATTTAGAAGGTCATGCTTTGAGTCCAAAATTGGTTGCTGACTTAAATTTTCCTTATTTATTACTTCTTATATCTGGAGGACATACTCAATTTTTAAGTGTTAAAAAATTTGGTAAATATAAAAGGTTAGGAACTACTATTGATGATGCTCTAGGGGAAGCATTTGACAAAACTGCAAAAATGATTGGAATTGAATTTCCAGGTGGTCCGTTTTTAGAAAAACTTGCTGAGAAAGGCAATCCAAATAGATTTAAATTACCAAGGCCAATACTAAAAAAGGGGGGATGTAATATGTCTTTTGCTGGTTTGAAAACTGCTATACTTAAAATATCTAAATTTATTAAAAAAGATGATGATAAAAAAGATTTAGCCGCTTCATTTCAAAAAACTATACAAGAAATATTATATGTAAAAACTAAATATGCTTTTAAAGAATTTAGGAGCTTAAGTAAAACAAAAGTCAATAATTTTGTAATAGCAGGTGGGGTAGCAGCTAATAGAAATATAAGGAAAACTTTAATAGATGCTAGCGTTGAAGAAGGTTTTAATCCAATATTTCCACCTTTGGAATTCTGTGGTGATAATGCAGCAATGATCGCAATAGCTGGTTTAGAAAAATTTAAATTAAGAAAATTTGATAAACTGGATCATCCAGCAAAACCAAGATGGCCATTAGATGACAAAGCTGCCTTTTTAAAAGGTGCTGGGGTAAAACTTTAAATATTATTTATTAATTTAACTTAGAAAATTCATTTTTTCGGTGGTCTATTTGATCTTGAAGCTTAAGTTTTAAATATTCAGAATCAGGTATGTTAACATTAAATTTTTTATAGCTCTTATCATTTATACTTTTTGCAAAAAATAACCAATTTTTCATTATGAGTGCATCACTAATACTTAATCCTTCTAGAGTTTCTTGAATTATTTTACTCGAATATTTATTTTTTTTCTGAATTTTATCATCAATGATTTTTTCTTTCTTCAACCATTCTTTATTATAAGTCATTGACTCATCTATTTCTTTATATTTTGGATATGGTACTGAAAATTCAGTACATCCTCTTTTGATTATAATTGATAAATCTTCTCCAATAGTTTTTTTAATTATAGGATTTAAATATTTTTCTATCTTTTGAGCTTCAGTTAGTCCTGTGCAATATAAAAGTCCCTTATAGTTACCAGTTACTTTTGATCTTAATTCAATCATGCATTTTCTTAAATTATTTTTTTCGAGTTTAATTCTATCAAAAACAAGATATAGTTTGAATAGCTCTAAAACATTTTTTAAATCTATTTGGATTTTATAACATCCAAAACAAAATTGTGGGATTACATTAAACGTATTAAAAATCTGAAAGTGTCTCTCGCAATTTAAATCTTTAGCATCGTCTCTAAATATTTGACTTTTGTTATTTGTAAATTTGCTGTGGAAGTTTTCGTCTAAAATTGAGGATATTCTAGAGTAGTAATTGACAATTATTTCATCTGAAATTTTATTATTTAAGTCAATGTTTATATTTTGATCTTTAAGTAAATTATTTGTTTTAATAACAAAATTTTTACTTTCTTGATTTGGAAGATAAAATTCTAATAGATGCAACAAATCTCTGTATGCTTCCTCGTGATTTGGATTTATTTGCATTGCTTGTGAAAAAGAGTCTGCAGCCTCTTGCCATTTTTTAAGATTTTCATAAGTTGCTCCTAAATTATAAAAAACATTAGCATCATTAGGGTTAATTTTAATAGATTTATTAAAATTATAAATTGCATCCTCGTATTTTCTTAATTTCATTAATGAATATGCTTTTCCCTGAAAGGCTTGAGCAGCCAAATTATCAACATCAATAACTTTGTCGAAATTTTTTATTGCGTCTTCAAATCTTTCTAATTTTATTAAAACGCTTCCTAAATTAATTCGGGCTTCGAAGTACTTTGGCTCGATTTGAATAGCTTTTTTAAAACTTTGGACTGCTTCTTCAAATTTTTTCAAATTTTTGTAAGCATTTCCACATCCATTATAAGCCTCAATATAATTTGGATTAATTTGAATTGCTTTTTGCCATTGTTCTAATGCAGCATTTAAATTATTTTGGTAGTAAAGAACAAATGCATATAAATTTAACGCTTGTGAGTTATTTCTGTCACTTTTTAAAACTTCCTCAACTAAATTTCTAGCCTCAACGAGCCTGCCACTCTGAAAAAAATTTAGAGCTTTACGAAAGTCATTATTCATAGACCTAATTGTATTATACAATAATTATATTTCAAAATTTTTTAATGCCTGATTGTTTTTATAATTTTCAAAAATTTTTTTATAAGCTAGCTCTAAGTTCTTGGTAAATAGTTGCGAGTCATACAAAGGTGTTTTTGGTAAGTTTTCTTTGAGTTTATTTTTTATTTTTCTAAAATAATCAGAGTCTGTAACAAATTTATTAGCGATAAACTCATATTCCTCTAAATTTTTCGAGATTAATTCCTCTAGTTTTATAGTTTTTAGTAGACTTGATGCAACTCTACTAGCAAATGAATTTCCTTTTAATGTGAGAACGGGTAGACCAACTCTCAGTGCGTCACTACAAGTTGTGTGAGCCGTATATGGAAATGTATCTAAAAATAAGTCTCCAAATTTAATTCTTTCTAAATGATCTTCAAGAGGAACTCTTTTTGCAAAAACAATCCTGCTTTTACTTACTCCTCTTTTTTCTGCTTCAAATAACAAGTTTTTGTTTGAGTAAAAATTATCGTCCAAAAGCCAAAGAATACTCTCAGAATTTTTTTTAAGTATTCTCATCCAAATATCATAAATAAATGGATTTATTTTTTGGTGTTGGTTAAAGCAACAAAATATAAATTTTTCATTAGGTAACCCTAATTTTTCTTTTGTCAAATTTTTAACAGATATTTTATTTTTTTTTACATTTGGTTGGTATGAGTTAGGTAAGTATATTATTTTTTCAGTGTAAAATTTTTTATTTTCATCAGAAATCAAATTTTTGTCAGCTATAATATAATCAATTGACTTTGCACCACTTGTACCAGGATAACCTAAAAAATTAACTTGTAACGGAGCGCAACCTATAACAAATGCACCAAATCTATTTTCCATACCATTGTTGCAGTGAGCCATAAGATCAATTGCTATATCTATTTCCTCTGCTATGGAAATTTGAGATATTTGAGCCTCTGTTAAAGAACTGACATCAAAAAACTTATCAAAGCTTTTTTTAACTCTTTCGTGCCATAAATCTTCGTAATTAATTTTTCTTCCAAGATAAAAACCAAAAATTTCAAATTTAGATTTATCATGATGCTCAAACATTTCAGCTATTAAATGAGAGGTTGCATGATTTCTAAAATCCGCAGAGTAGTATCCAACTCTTATTTTATTTTTATTTTTATTTTTTAATTTAATTTGAATTTTTTGATATATTTTTTCGAATTGCTCGGTCCAAATTTCAGCTGTTTTTTTCTGTAAAGCTGGTGAGTCTAATATTGTTAAAATTGTAAACGGATATGTAGCTTTTTTACCATTTTCTAAACTATTTTTAATTAAATCAATATCTGCTTCATAATTCTCCCAATCACACATTTTAGTTTTGGTATGAACTATATATCCTAATAAAAGCGGATGCTCAGGATTTATAATGTAAGCGGATTTATAACACTCTAGAGACTCACTTAGTTTACCAAGTTCTGTTAAGACATGACCCTTAAAAATATGACCATATATATTATCTGGTTTAATTTTTATTGCTTTATCATAAAAGTCTAGAGACTCTTTATATTTGTTTAGTTTTGTTAATGTGTTTCCAATATTGTTATAAACATAAAAAGCGTTTGGATTAATTTTTATTGCTTTGTGAAAATATTCCAAGGCTTCATCATATTTTTTTAAATTTAAGAAAGCGTTTGCTAAATTGTCGTAAGCTTGGAAATAATTTGAATTGAGATCTATGGCTTTTTTCCATTTTTCAATTGATTGACTATAGTCTTTTAGTTCAAATAAAATTACAGCAAATATATTTTGAAATTCTGGATTGTTAATATAAGAATTTTCAATTTCCAAGCATTTAGATTTTGCTTCTTTGAAATTTCTATTTCTCAATAAACTTATTATATTTGCAATTTTTGTATCCATTTAAATATGTTATAAATTTTGATTATTATAATAAATCTTAAATAAAAATTATATGAAATATTGGTTATTAAAATCTGAACCTGATGTTTGGTCTATAGAAAATCAAAAAAAAGCTAAAAATGGTATTTCTATTTGGGATGGTGTTAGAAACTATCAAGCAGCAAAAAATCTCAAAAGTATGAAAGTTGGAGATCTTTGTTTCTTTTACCATTCGAACATAGGGAAAGAGATTGTGGGAATTGTTGAAGTTGTAAAAGAAGCATTTATTGATCCAACTGATAAATCTAAAAAATTTGTAGCGATCAAAGTGAGCTTTAAAAGTAATCTTAAAAATGCAGTTAGTCTTGAAAAGATAAAGGAAAATAAAAATCTTCAAAATTTGGCGATAATCAAACAGAGTAGATTATCTGTGATGCCAATTGATACTAAAAGCTGGAAAATTATTAATAAGATGAGTAAGATAGAAATTAAAAAATAAAAAAATGGCTAAAAGACCAAAAAAAAAATCCAAAAAAAAATCTTCTAAAAAGAGTAAAAAATTAACTAAGAAGAGAAAAAAAACCAACAAGAAAAGAAAAAAAATTCTTAAAAAAATTTCAAATACAAATCAAGAAACAATTTTTAAAACAAAATCTGATTGGGTTAAAAAAGCTTTTGTAAACAAAAAACAGTACGAAAAAAAATATAGTCACTCTATTAAACAAAATGATGAATTTTGGAAAAAAGAGGGTAAGAGAATTACTTGGATAAAGCCATATACTAAAATCAAGGATGTAAAATATAGCAAATCAGATGTTCATATTAAATGGTTTTATGATGGAACGCTTAATGCATCAGCAAACTGTATTGATAGACATTTAAAAAAAAATAAAGATAAAACCGCAATCATTTGGGTAGGTGACGATCCAAAAGTTCAAAAAAAAATATCCTATAAACAACTACACAATGAGGTTTCTAAAACTGCAAATGCTCTTAAGGATTTAGGTATCAAAAAGGGTGATAGAGTTACAATTTATTTAACAATGATACCTGAGCTTGCTTACACTATGTTAGCCTGCGCTAGAATTGGTGCAATACATTCTATTATTTTTGGTGGGTTCTCACCAGATAGCATATCTGGCAGAATCAACGACTGTAAATCAGATTACGTTATAACTGCAGATGAAGGACTTAGAGGTGGAAAAATAATCCCTTTGAAATCAATAACTGATGAAGCTCTACTTAACTGCCCAAATGTTAAAAAATGCATAGTTGTTAAACGAACAGGAAACAGAGTTAATTGGGATGAAAGCCGGGATGTTTGGTTCCATGAAATTACTAAAAAAGCATCCTCAACATGCGAACCAGAGGAAATGAACGCTGAAGACCCTCTTTTCATTCTATACACATCAGGATCTACTGGTAAGCCAAAAGGAGTGTTACATACAACTGGAGGCTACATGGTTTATGCATCCATGACACATCAATACATATTTAATTATAAGCCTAAAGATATTTATTGGTGCACAGCAGATATTGGTTGGATTACTGGTCATAGCTACATAATTTATGGTCCGCTTGCAAATGGTGCAACAACAATTATGTTTGAAGGAATTCCTACTTATCCGGATACATCGAGGTGGTGGCAGATAGTTGATAAGTACAAAGTAAATATTTTCTATACTGCACCAACAGCTATAAGAGCTTTAATGAGAGAGGGTGAAGGGCCGGTTAAAAAAACTTCAAGGAAAACTCTTAAATTATTAGGAACTGTTGGCGAACCAATAAATCCAGAGGCCTGGCAATGGTACTTTAAAACCGTTGGGGATTCGAGATGTCCCATTGTGGATACTTGGTGGCAAACTGAAACCGGAGGAATTTTAATAAGTCCTCAAACAGGCGCAATTGACTTGAAGCCTGGTTCTGCAACTAAGCCATTTTATGGAATAAAACCAGCTATTGTAGATCAAGATGGAAAAGTTTTAAAAGGCGAAGCAAAAGGAAGGCTATGTATTTCTCAATCATGGCCTGGTCAAATGCGAACGGTTTATGGAGATCATAATAGATTTATAGAAACATACTTTT
This sequence comes from uncultured Pelagibacteraceae bacterium, assembly GCA_902626575.1. Taxonomy (GTDB): domain Bacteria; phylum Pseudomonadota; class Alphaproteobacteria; order Pelagibacterales; family Pelagibacteraceae; genus Pelagibacter. The sequence continues at coordinate 159,700 of CACOFY010000001.1, forward strand.
CACAGTTTGATGGAAAATATTTTACAGGGGATGGTTGTAGACGAGATAAAGATGGATATTATTGGATTACTGGCAGAGTTGATGATGTAATAATTGTATCTGGTCATAATCTAGGAACTGCGGAAATAGAAAGCGCTTTTGTTGCTCATCCAAAAGTAGCTGAGGCTGCAGTTGTGGGATATCCACATGATATAAAAGGTAATGGTCTTTACTGTTATGTAACTCTTAATGTGGGTGAAAGCCCTAGTGGTGATTTAGAAAGAGACTTAAAACTTTGGGTGAGAAAACAAATTGGCCCAATCGCTACCCCAGATTTAATTCATTTTTCACCTGGTTTACCTAAAACAAGATCAGGAAAAATAATGAGAAGAATTTTAAGAAAGATTGCAGCAAATGAACATGAGCAGCTTGGGGATACAACAACATTAGCAGATCCAAGTGTTGTTGAGAGCCTTGTAAACGAGAGAAAAAATATTTAAATATTTATAAGTCTTGTAAATTCGTCTTTAATATTATCCCATTTTAAAATCATTGAATTAAGAACAATTTTTCTATCTAAAGTTTTTAATTCATCAGCTATTGGTGCCCAGTGATATAAAGCTAATGCACTTTCGTTAAAAGGTAGACTGTTGTAATATTTTTTCCAATCGACTTTTTGAAACCTATCATCAAAGGATTTTTTAGCACTATTGAAAACATCATCTGGCATCCCGTTAATTTTTTCTTTATCTAAAATTGAAAAAAAAATATCTTTTGATTTAATTATATCATCATAATTAAAAAAAACATTTAGATAAGAGAAGCTAAAAAAAGTTAAATCTTGAAGCGCTACTGAATAAATATTCCATTTAGCTTTATTTATCGATGATAATAGTTTCTCATTATCAAAGTGAAGTACATATTTAGTTCCCATTCTTGTTTTAAGATAGCTATAAAGTGTAACTTGAGAAACCCAAGCTGATTTTTTTTGAATAAAAGTTTCTAAATCAGATAAATTTTTAATTTTTTTTTTAGGTAGGATAGATTTGAATAAAGCTAAAAAATAAACCTTAAAATCCTCTATAGATATGTCCTTTAAATTAAACTTATACTTTAACACCATTTATATACCTGTGGTTGTATTATATGACAAAAAACCCCTATTTTCGATCACATTAAGTCTTTCAATCTACTTCATTTTGAGTAAAGTTTCATCTTTTAACCTATAGGGAGGCAAAAAAAATGTCAAAACAACAACAACACTGGGAAAAAACCAGGGGATTGCTTTTTGTAACATTAGCAATTTGGTTTGTTTTCTCAATTGGCATCTTTTTCTTCGGAGCCGAAATGCAAGAATCTAACATTAGACCATTTGGATATCCTTTAACGTACTGGTTTACATGTCAAGGTTCTCTTGGAATTTTCGTAATACTAATTTTTTGGTTTGCGGGAAGACAAGAAAAGATTGATGAAGAGTTCGGCTATTCAGAAAAGGAGGATGACTAATGTTTAAAGGTAAATTTATAGACAACTTGCCTAAGATTTATGGAACATACACAGGAGGTTTCCTTGTATTCATTATCTTAATGGCAATAGCTGAACAAGCTGGAATGTCTGCAAAATTAATAGGAATATTTTTTGTGGCATTTACAGTTTTAATTTATGCACTAATTGGTTATCTATCTAGAACACTTCAAGTTGATGCGTATTATGTAGCTGGAAGACAGGTTCCAACAGTATTTAACGGTATGGCAACTGCTGCTGACTGGATGTCAGGAGCATCGTTTGTTGCAATGGCTGGTGGTATCTACTTCAAAGGTTATGGTTACATGGCGCTTTTAGTTGGATGGACTGGTGGATACGTTCTTGTAGCATCACTGCTTGCACCTTACTTGAGAAAGTTTGGTTGCTATACTGTGCCAGATTTCATTGGTACAAGATACGGTGGTAACGCGGCAAGACTATGTGCTGTATTAGTACTAACGGTTGCTTCATTCACTTACGTGACTGCACAGATCAATGCAACAGGAACTATTGCATCAGTTGCATTAGATATTCCTTTTGGGATTGCAGTTTATGTTGGTCTAGCGAGTATTTTAATGTGCTCTATGCTAGGTGGAATGAGAGCAGTTACTTGGACACAAGTTGCACAATACATTGTATTGATTATTGCATACTTGTTACCTGTATTCTGGATCAGTAACAAATTAGGTGCTGGTGTATTTCCGCACTTTATGTTAGCAGATGAAGTTGCTAGAATTGCTGAACTTGAGTCTCAGTTTGGTCTAGGAACTGTTAAAAACTCTGCAGCTGATTTAGCTACAGTACCAAAAGGTTTAGCTGGAATAACTAAAGCTCACTCGGATGTAAACACAACACCTTGGAAATTTATTTCATTAGCGGTTTGTATGATGGCTGGAACAGCTTCATTACCTCACGTTATGATGAGATACTTTACTACTCCAAGTGTTAAATCAGCTAGAAGATCAGTAGGTTGGTCATTATTCTTTATCTTCCTATTATACTCTTCGGCGCCGATGTTAGCTACATTATCTAAGCTTTCATTAATGGATCCAAACTTAGCAACTGGAATTATTGGTAAATCAATTGCTGATGTTCAATCATTAGACTGGTACCAAAACTGGAACCAAGCAAACCTAATGTTTGTTAGCGACTTTAACGGAAATGGAACTCTTGAGTTAAACGAGTTTTTCATGGGTGGTAAAGCCGTTGTATTAGCAACACCAGAAATAGCTGGATTACCTTATGTAATTTCAGGACTAGTTGCTGCAGGTGGTATGGCTGCTGCCATGTCTACTGCTGATGGATTAGTTTTAGCAATTGCGAACGCTTTATCTCATGACTTATACTATAAGATCATTGACCCTAAAGCGGAAACAGCAAAAAGATTAATTGTTGCAAGGGTATTACTTGTAATAATTGGTTTTGCTGGAGCAACAATTGCAGCTCTTGAAATTCAAGGTATCTTAGGTTCGGTTATCTGGGCTTTTGACTTTGCGATGTCAGGGTTATTCTTCCCACTTGTACTTGGTGTATGGTGGAAGAGAGCTAATGCACAGGGTGCAGTTGCTGGAATGCTTCTTGGTCTAGCTTCAGGAACAGCGTACTTAGTTTGGGTACGAACTGGTGGAGCAGGATTCTGGGGTGTTACGCAATTAACATTCGGTATTGTTGGATCATTAGTAAGTTTAGTTTCTATGGTTGTGGTAAGTTTAATGACTAAAGCACCAGATGCAGCTACACAGAGGATGGTTGACGAAGTACGTGTACCAAGTGGTAAAACGGTACTTGGTAAACAACACTAATTAAATCTATTTTTAAAGGGGCGAATTATTCGCCCCTTTAACTTCAAATCAAGAACGTTATGTCTGCTAATTTTCACCCTTTAGTATATTTAATAGACTATGTAATGGGAGTAATCATGTGGACACTCATTGGTAGAGTTGCGATGAATATATTTCAAAGAGAAGACTCTAGCTTTTTTTTTATGAGAGTTTTTGTAAAATTGACAGATCCCTTAATAAATCTATTTAAATTTATAACTCCATCTTTCATTGTAAGACCTCTTGTTCCACTATATGTCGCATGGTTTTTTTACATGTTTAGATTTTACCTTTTTCCATATCTGCTAGGTTATTCTGTAATGGGTATGCTATCTTTTCCATTGGAAAGCGAAATTGCAATCCAAATTTATCAAATTTTTGGTAAAAATTAATTCAAATTAAAAATTTTTATTGATACTACTAGTTAAAGTTATCAATGCAAAAAATTAAAATTTCACCCTCAATATTATCTGCTGATTTTAGTCAGCTTAGTCTAGAAATTAAAAAACTTGAGGATGCAGGGGCTGACATGATTCATGTAGATGTGATGGATGGGCACTTTGTGCCGAATTTAACAATTGGACCCCCTGTGATAAAATCTTTGAGAAAACATACTAATCTAATATTTGATGTTCATCTAATGATTTCGCCAGTTCATAAATATATTGAGAGTTTTTCTAATGCAGGTGCGGATATAATTACATTTCACCCTGAGGCAACTGAAAGTATGAGTGATACAATCAGTCTTATTAAAAAATTAAAAAAAAAAGTTGGAGTGTCTTTAAATCCACAAACTCCAATTGATTTAGTTAAAGACTTCTTGGATAAAATAGATCTTGTTTTAGTTATGAGTGTACATCCAGGTTTTGGTGGTCAGAAATTTATGCCAGAAGTTCTAAATAAAATTGAAGATCTATCAAAACTTAGAAAAGAAAAAAAACTTACTTTCGATATAGAGGTTGATGGTGGTATAGATTTTGATAACTCTAAATTGGTTAAAAAAGCTGGAGCAAATATTCTTGTATCTGGAACAACCATATTCAAAAATAACAACGGTGATATAAAAAAAAATATTGATGCTTTGAGAACTGGGTAATATGCTTTTAAAAAATTCATTAATTTATATTAATCAATTTTTTTTTTTCATTTTCACGGAATTAAGAAAAATTTACTTAAAGTCTAACATTTATAATAATAAGATATCTAAAATTGACTCTAATCATTTAGATTACAAGCCTAGTCCAAGTCTTTTAGATGGAATTATAAAGTATTCTAAAATTAGAAAAAATATTAGTGATTTTTCACTTAATGATGTGTGGTCAGATAATAAAGTTTCAAAAAAAGATTTTAAAAAATTACACGGGTTTTTCTGGTTATTCACACTTGATCTTAATTCATCAAAGAAAGATGTACAAAATATTTTACTTAAATGGTTTAAAAAGTATCATAACTACAATGCTAATAGCTGGGAAATCGACTTATTATCAAAAAGAATAATATCCTGGATTTCAAATACAAAAATAACATATGAGGGTAGTGATGAAATTTATAAAAATGAATTTGATTATTTAATTAAAAAACAAGTTAATCATCTTATTAATGAGATTGATCGATCAGAAAAAATTGATGATAAAATAATTGGATGTGCCGCGATAATATTAGCAGGCTTATCATTTAATGATAAAACAAAATTTCTTAATTATGGTTTGAATCTTTTAAAGCGAATTATTAACAATACATTTGATGGATATGGCTTCCCCAAATCAAGAAATTTAAGGCAACTTACTCTTTTTTTAAAATATTTTATTTTGATTAGAGAATGGTTGAAAGAATCCCAAAACGATATTCCAGAATATCTAGATGAAATTATTTATCATTTAGGCCAAGCTTATAATTTAATTAGTAAGGACTCTGCACCAACATTCTTATTTAATGGTAGTCAAATTTCAAATAATGCGAATTTTGACAATTATTTAAAAAGATTAGGGTATAATTTCAAAAGCGAAAGTTTTGAAGTGGGTGGCTATGCTTTTTTAAATAACAAAAAACTTTCTCTAGCTATAGATTTGGGTGCTACTCCTGAAAAGAAATTTTCAGAGAATTATCAAGCTGGTACGCTGTCTTTTGAAATATCTTATAATGGTGAAAGAATTGTCTCAAATTCAGGCTATTTTCAAAACTTTAAACACCAATTAAATTTAATTTCAAAAAGTACAGCATGCCATAGCACTCTAATTTTAAATAACTGTTCCTCTACTCAGTTCATTAAAAAATCTAGTGGAATTTCATATGTAAATAGTACGACGAGAGTTACTAGAAAAAATATTAATATTAAAAAAAACCATTGGATTATAAGCGCCGAGCATGATGGTTATCTTAAAAGATATGGGATTATTCACTCAAGAAAAATCGAATGTCTTTTAGATCAAAATAAATTTGTTGGATTAGATAAAATTATAAGAAAAAAAAATGGTAAAGAACTTAATTTTGAAATAAGGTTTCACTTGGATCCCCAAGCAAGAGTAATGAAAACACAAGATAAGAAAACAATTTTTATTGAGTGTAATAACGAAGCCTGGAAGTTCAAATCAGTAGAGCATAATATAAGTTACGAAACTGGTTTATTTTTTGGAAAAAAAAATAATTTCTTGGAAAATCAAAATATACTTGTTTCTGGTATAGTAAAAAATGAAGTACAAGAAATGAAATGGGAAATTGAAAGACTTGTATGAAAAAAATTAAGAGAGCACTTATATCTGTTTACGATAAAAAAAAATTAAAAAACCTATTAAAAGTCTTAAAAAAAAATCATGTGCAAATTTTAAGTTCAGGTGGAACTTACAAAAAAATTAAAAAATTAGGTTTTGAAACTATTGAGATCTCAAATTATACAAAAAGTCCAGAAGTTCTTGATGGTAGAGTAAAAACATTAAATCCCAAAATACATGCTGGAATTTTAATGAAAAGAAATAATGACAAACATAAAAAAGAGTCCATTAAAAATAACTTTCAGGAAATTGATTTAGTTGTGGTGAACTTTTACCCATTTAAAAATGCTTCGGAGAGAACTAATAATCATAACGAAATTCTCGAAAATATAGATATTGGAGGACCTGCATTAGCAAGAGCTGCAGCAAAAAATTATAGAGATGTGACTATAATATCAGATACTTCGCAGTATGATGAAGTAATTCATCATTTGCAAAAAAATAATTGCTCTACAAGTTTGAAATTGAGACAAAAACTTTCCTCCGAGGCATTTAACACAACAGCTTCTTACGATAGTAACATTGCTAATTATTTTAATAATATTACAGAAAATAGTTTTCCAAAGAAAAAAACACTCGCTTTTAAATTACATGAGAAACTTAGATATGGAGAAAACCCTCACCAAGAAGCCTCGGTTTATATTGATGGAGATTATAAATTAAAACAATTAAACGGTAAAAAATTAAGCTATAATAATTATAGCGATATATTTGCTGCTTTAAGAATATCAAAGACTTTGCCAAAAAATAAAGGAACAGTAATTGTCAAGCATGCCAATCCATGTGGTGTATCAATTGAAACAAATAAAGTGGAAAGTTTTAAACTTGCACTTAAATCAGATCCTATAAGTGCATTTGGGGGCATTGTTTCTTGTAATTTTAAAATTAACAAAAAAGTAGCAGAAGAAATTAACAAAGTTTTTTTTGAAGTAATTATCGCAGATGGATTTGATAAAGAAACACTAAAAATTTTTAGACGAAAAAAAAATCTTAGATTAATTGATTCGAGCAATCTTAAAAATAGAAATTTACAAAATTTTAAAAACGACTTTAACATGTTGCTCCTTCAAAGTTCTGATGACATTAAATTTTCAATTAAAAATTTTAAGGTAGTTTCAAAACTAAAACCAACTAGAAAAGTATTAAATAATTTAATTTTTGCTTTCAATATTTGTAGATTCGTAAAATCAAATGCAATAGTTTTAACTCATAAAGGCACAACGGTAGGAATAGGCTCCGGTCAACCCAGTAGGTTAGATAGTTGTAAAATAGCAATTGATAAATTAAAAAAATTTAATTCTGATATAAGTGGTGAAATTTTAGCTGCATCAGACGCTTTTTTTCCTTTCGTTGACGGTATAGAAACTTTGGTTCAATCTGGTGTTACCGCTGTAATTCAACCATCCGGCTCAGTTAGAGATAAAGAGGTTATAAAATATGCTAATGAAACTGGAACTATACTGGTCTTTTCAAAATCACGTCACTTTAATCACTAGCCAATTTTGTCGACCTTCGCAGCTAGTATAAAATCACTTTCTGCTAATCCTTGTATAGCATGAGTAAATATTTTAATTTTTGCATACCCCCATCCAAAAGCTATATCAGGATGGTGACCCTCTTTTTCTGAGATTTCTCCGACTTTATTTACAAAAGATTGGCTTTCTAAAAAATTTTCAAATTTAAATTCTTTAAATAAATAAAAATTTTTTTTTTCGTCTTCTTTAACATCCCAACCGTCAACTTTTTTTAAATATTTATGTACCTCACTCTTATCAAATGCTGGTATTCCTCCTTCACAAGGGACGCACTTTTTATTTGCTAAATCATCCATAAATTTCCTTAATTTGGAGCGGGCAATGGGACTTGAACCCACGACCTTCTCGTTGGCAACGAGACGCTCTACCACTGAGCTACGCCCGCTTTTATTGAATTATTATAATGAGCGATCTTTTTAATTGCAACAACTTAAAGAAAATTAATATTATTTAAATGCTACCTAATTATCATTTACTAATAATATTTGATTAATATAATTTGTATAATTATGAAAAATAAAATTAATCTACCTTCTGAAATACCAGTCTTTCCACTATCAAATTTTATCATTTTTCCTGAAACCACAGTCCCTTTGAATATATTTGAACCTAGATACATACAAATGATTGATGACTCAATGAAATCGCACAGACTAATTGGAATGGTTCAACCGAAAAAAACTGGAGATTTGAAAAAACCAGATTTATATAGCGTGGGATGTCTTGGAAAAATAACAAGTTTTAATGAGACAGAGGATGGTAGATATCTAATTGTATTAAATGGATTGAGCCGTTTTCAAATTTTAAATGAAATATCAACAGATAAGCTTTATAGAATTTGTGAAGTAAATTATGAAAAATATTCCGCTGACTCCGATAATATTAAAGAAAAAGTTAATTTTTCAAATTTGGAATCAATTTTAAAGGATCTAAAAAGTATTTTTGACAAAAAGGGTTACGCAATTAACTGGTCTGAACTCAAAAAGCAAGATATGTATAATACTGTAAATACATTATCTATGGCCTCTCCAATTTCTTTAGAAGAAAAACAAACTTTGCTCGAGAGTTTAAGTATCAATGATAGAAAGTCAAAATTAGAGAATATATTAAAGACGTATTTATTAGATGAGTTTGGCAATAATACTTTGCAGTAACTAAATATTTCTTAATCCATTATCAGCAAAATTAATAAAAAAATCTTTTAACTTTTTATTTTTATTAATTAATGCTGGAATAGAACTTGAAAATTTATTGTTAAAAGTTGTATCAAATTTAAAAAAGCTCTCAATTAGGTTTATTCCATTAGAGTAAAGCAAATTGTAAGGTCTTGTTTTATTTTGAAAACTACTGAGTAAATTTTTATTGAATGGAAGACCAAGATTTTTAGACTTATCTAATTCATTTACTAGTATTTTTAAATCTCTTAAAGTCATATTAAATCCCTGACCTGCTAATGGATGGATTTTATGAAGTGCATCACCAAATAATAATATATTGTTATGAAAATAATATCTTGCTGCTTCGAATTTTAATTCTGCTATTTCAAACTTAGAAAAATTTGTAATATCATAATATTTATTATAATTTTTAATTAAATTTTTTATATTTTCATCTAAAAGTCTATTATTTCTTTTTCGAATCGAAAAAACTACTGAGGTCATGGTTTTAGATAAAGGTAAAAAAGCTAATGGTCCATAATTTGTAAATATTTGTCTTGCTTTATTATTTTGAATAGATTTATGTTTTATAATTGAGGTATATGCGATACTTTTGTAATCTTTGGTGAACTTTTGATTAAAAAAATTATTATTATAAAAATTATTTCTTTCACAATTAATAATTAATTGATTTTTACTATTACTAAGCATTTTTTCATAAAACTTTTTATTTTTAATTTTAGTGAATTTGATTTTATTTAAACTTTTTTTTAAAATTTTAATTAGTTCTTGATTTCGTATTAAATAAAAAAGCACTTTTTTATTGTCAAAATTTAAAACTTCTTTTAAGGGATCATTTTCCGTTAAAATTCCAATTTCGTTTACTGGATTTACAAGTTTTTTAGGTATTGAAAGAATATCTGCCTTTAGAAAAGCCATATTTTTATTTGTAATTGCTATAGTTCTATTAGATTTAAGATTTTGAGATTTGGCCTTATAAAATATTTCAAAGTTTATATTTTTATTTGCTAAAGCTTTAGCAAGAATTAGGCCTGTGAGACTATTTCCAATTATACTTATTTTCATAAAAAAATAATTTTAACAACAAATATTAAATGATACAAAGTGATAAATTGGATTCTATATTATTTTATGAATATTAAGCCATTAATACAAAATATATCAAATTTTTTGTTTGATAGTCTTGTTCAATTAATAGGTATTATTTTAACATTTTTAAGTATATTTATTCTTCTAGCACTTTTTACTTACTCTGCTGAAGATCCAAATTTTGTATTTTCAAACAATAATGAAATAAATAATATATTTGGGTTCCAAGGAAGTGTTGTTTCTGACTTTCTTTTACAAACCATTGGACTAGTTTCATTTTTATTCTCAATCACTTTATTTATTACAGGGATAAATGTTGTAATAAAAAAAAGATTAGTAATTATTCTAGAAAATTTTTTTTATACGATCTTGTATATTATTTTTGGAACGGTTTTTTTGGGCATTTTTTACCTCAACTCATTTTGGCTACCTGTTAACGGTAATGGTGGTTTCGTCGGAAATATCCTAACTCAAACTTTTTTAGAAAATCTAATCTTAACAAATCAAGAAATATCTTATTATATTTTAATTTTGGTAACAGGTTTACTATTTTTAAAGAGTATTAATTTTAGTCCCATAGGTTTAATTAATTTTATAAAAAAAATAAAAACTAGAAATGTAAGCAATAAAATAACTGAAAACCAATTTGAAAACTCAGAAGTTATAAATTCAAAACAACTAAAAATGGATGAACAAGTTCAAGAAAATTTTTCTTTTGATCGAAAGATCAAGATAAATAAAGATATCAAAATTAAATATAAGACTCCTAAAATTGAGTTTTTGAATACCGCATCCAAAGATGAAAGATCAAAAAAAAATAGTGATCCAAATTATAATTCAGAATCATTAGAAAAAATTCTTTTAGATTTTGGTGTCGAAGGAAAAATAAAAAAAGTAAGTAATGGACCAGTTGTAACATTAAATGAATTTGAACCAGCAGCTGGCGTAAAAGTTTCAAAAGTGATTAATCTTTCAGAGGACATAGCTAGAAATACTAGCTCAGAGTCTGCAAGAATATCTACAATTCCAGGCCAAAATACTATAGGGATTGAACTTCCAAATACTTTTAGAGAAAATGTATACCTAAGCGAAATAATCTCGTCTTCCAATTTTAAAAATAAAGATATTAAATTACCTATTGCTTTAGGCAAAAGTATATCAGGCATTCCAATTACTGGTGATCTATCGTCAATGCCTCATTTATTAATTGCAGGAACAACTGGATCAGGAAAATCTGTTTGCATTAATACAATTATTCTATCTCTTTTGTATAAACACTCGCCTGATAAATGTAAATTTATTCTAATAGATCCCAAAATGTTAGAGCTATCAACTTACGAAGGTATACCACATTTGCTTTGTCCCGTAATAACTGAGGCAAAAAAAGCTGCCTCTGTGCTTGGCTGGGTAGTTAAAGAGATGGAAAGTAGATACAAGCTTATGACAAGAGAAGGAGTTAAAAATATTGATGGATATAATTCTAAACATACTCATTCAATGCCTTACATAGTTGTAATTGTTGATGAAATGTCTGATTTAATGTTAGTTGCTGGGAAGGAGATAGAAAATTATATTCAAAAGTTATCGCAAATGGCTAGAGCTGCTGGCATTCATATTATTATGGCAACCCAAAGACCAAGTGTTGATGTAATAACTGGAACTATCAAAGCTAACTTTCCAACAAGAATATCTTTTCAGGTAACATCAAAAATTGATAGTAGAACAATCTTAGGTGAGCAAGGCGCTGAACAACTATTAGGAAAAGGGGATATGCTTTATATGTCTTCAGCTAATCGAATAGTAAGGATACATGCCCCATATGTTTCTGAGAATGAAATTAATAAAGTTAATAATTACATAAGGTCTCAGGCAGAACCAGATTACGTCGATGAGATACTTAGCTTTGCTGATGAACGAGATGAAGGAGCCTCATTATCAAATGGTAATAAGGATGAATTATATGATACAGCTGTTGGTATAATTAAGTCTGAAGGAAAAGCCTCAACCTCTTTTTTGCAACGAAAATTACAAATTGGTTATAATAGAGCTGCAAGAATAATTGATATGATGGAAGATGATGGAATAGTGAGCAAAGCAAATCATGTAGGTAAAAGGGATGTTTTAAAGTCATGAAACAAGTAAGCGTATTTTTTTTTAGTATTTTTTTTTTTTGTGTAAATCTAAACGCTACTGAAATTGAAAATATAATAAATCACTTTAAAAAAATTGAAAATATTTCTTTCTCATTTAAACAAAATATTAATGAAAAAATAGAGAAAGGTAATTGTGTTGTAGAATATCCAAAAAAAATTTATTGTTTATATGATAATTTTAATAAAAAACTTTTGGTATCCAATGGAAAAGACCTTGTAATTAAAAACCAACAAATAGATCAGTATTATATTTATCCAATTGAAAAAACTGCCCTAAATCTAATATTGGATAAAGATTTTCTTATTTCAAAAATTGAGAAAGCAAATATGGACTTGGTTGATAACAAACTTTATAGATTTAGATTTGATGAAAATGAACATACAATTAATATTTTTTTTGATAGAAAAACTTTAAATCTTATTGGTTGGCAAAATATTGATATATATCAAAATTTAGTCATTACATATCTTTTTAATATAAAAATAAATTCTCAACTTGAGAAAGATCAGTTCAAATTACCTTCGATAAATTAAATAGCCTGCCTCTTAAGGATTTCATTTTTAAAAACTTGCATTCCTCTTGACTTATAATTTAATATTGCATTTGGGTGGTCTAGAGAGCAAGTATGAACCCAAACTCTTTTTACATCAGACTGAAAACCAAGTTTGATAGCTTCTGATAATAAGTATCCTCCATACCCTTTCGAGAAAAATTCTTCAAGAATTCCAAAATATGCTATTTCGCAATCAAAAGACTCGTTGTTATATATCAGCTCAAAATAACCAATCAAATTATTATTTTCTTTCAATATATAAGTTTTTAAATTTTTATTTGCTGTGTATTTTTGCCAAGTTGCGTCACTCCACACCAATCTATCAACCCATTGATATTTTTTACCAATTTGTTTGTAGAAAAATTTATTCAATTCAAAATTTTCAGATTTTAATAAATCTATTTTTAAATTATCAATTGGCTTTTGCTTATCTTTAAGTTTATCAATTGACGTAATTTCTAAATAGTATCTATCAATTTTTTCTATCACTCAACCATTCTCCCAACTTTTTCGCCCCCAAAAATATGAAAATGTAAATGAGGTACTTCTTGACCTCCGTGTTCATTAATGTTTGCTAAAGTTCTATATCCTTTACCTTTATTTATCGACACACCTAGTTTTTCAGCAACATTCGTGATGCCTTTTAAAAGTCCAACGATTTCATCTTTTGATGCTTTGTTTGTAAAATCATCCAAATCTATGTATTTTCCTTTTGGTATTACAAGAGCATGAATTTTTTTTTGAGGATTTATATCATGAAAAGATAAAATAAATTCATCTTCGTAAATTTTTTTACAAGGAATTTCCCCTCTTAAAATTTTTGCAAAAATGTTATTTTCGTCATAACTCATTACAGGACCTCGATTTCCTCTATTATTCTAATGATTTTTCCCTCTCTAACTACAGCCTCCAATTTAGCACACTCGTAGTATGCATTTGAATTTGCCTCTGCTATTTCTTTCATTTCAAAACATTTGCCTTTGCTTTCAACCAATAAATGCTCAATTAACTGTAAATCGTCAGGATCGCCAAGATACATCATTAATCCAATGACCTTATCTTGCTTTTCAAATCCCATTTTTTCTATCTGGGCCACCTCTGTATCTATACCAACTTCAAAATTTTTGATCGCTACATATCCCTTGTAAATAATAAAACCTAATATTAATAAAAAAACAAATTTTATTTTACTCATTTCTTATCAGCTTTTACCTAATACTTTCTTTACAGTATCGCCCATTACAGATGGATTTTTTGAAATTGTTACTCCACATTCTTTAAGAAGTTCAACTTTTTCAACTGCACTTTCGCCGTATGCTGAGACGATTGCACCAGCATGTCCCATCACTCTACCTTTGGGAGCTGTCAATCCAGCAATATAAGCAATAACAGGTTTTTTCATATTTTCTTTAGCAAAGTGACCTGCTGCTACCTCTTGTGGACCTCCAATTTCCCCTATCATTAAAATTGCATCAGTCTCATTATCTGTCTCAAATTTCTCAATAATGTCTCTGAAAGAGCTCCCGTTAATTGGATCACCTCCAATTCCTACACTTGTAGAAACTCCTATATTTAAATTTTTTAATTGCTGGGCTGCTTCATAACCTAAAGTTCCTGACCTGCTTATGATACCAATTCTTCCCTCTTTATAAATATGACCAGGCATTATTCCTAACATAGATTTACCTGGACTAATTATACCTGCACAATTTGGTCCGACAAGAGTCATCTTACCACTTTTTGTATATCTTCTCATGTACCTTTTAATTTTAATCATGTCATGGGAAGGTATTCCATCAACAATTGCAACACAGGTTTTAATTCCTGCGTCCGCTGCTTCCATAGCACTATCTGCTGCAAATGCAGGAGGAACAAATAATATTGATGCGGTTGCACCTGTTTCCTTAACTGCTTCTTTGACAGTATTAAATACTGGACGATCCAAATGTTTGGTTCCGCCTTTACCAGGTGTCACTCCGCCGACAACATATGATCCATATTTCATCATTTCATCCGCATGAAAGGTTCCCATTTTACCAGTAAAACCTTGGATGATTATTTTTGTACTTTTATCAATTATAACAGCCATAAATTATTTTCTTAAAGCTTTAACTGCTTTATTTGCAGCATCTTCTAAAGTGTTCGCCTCTATATATTTAATTTTACTTTTTTTTAGAATTTCGTTTCCCTTTTCTACGTTTGTACCAGCTAATCTTATTACTAAAGGAACCTTTACCTCAATTTTTTGTAAAGCTTGAACAATACCCTCTGCTACCCAATCACACCTATTTATACCAGCAAAAATATTTACTAAAATTACTCTTACTTTCTCGTCCATTGTTATTAATCTAAATGCCTTTACAATTTTTTCAGGGGTTGCTCCTCCACCAACATCTAAGAAATTAGCTGGAGACCCGCCAGCAAGCTTAATCATGTCCATCGAAGCCATTGCGAGACCCGCACCATTGATTATGTTTCCGATATTCCCGTCCAAACTTACATAGTTTAGGCCTCTGTCGGATGCATAAACTTCTTTTGTTTCCTCTTGAGTTTTATCTCTTAATTCGGAAACCTGACTACGCCTGAACATTGCGTTGTTATCGAAACTCATTTTACAGTCCAATGCTAGTATTTGTTTTTGTTTTGAAATTACTAACGGGTTTACTTCAACCATAGTTGCATCAAGTTCACTAAAAGCTTTGTAGCATCCGACTATTGTATCTGAAACACGTGGAATTAAAGCTGGCTCAATGCCAAGACCAAAAGCAAGTTCTCTAGCTTGAAAATTTTGTATTCCAACAGCAACTTCTATTTTAGATCTTATTATAGTTTCTGGTTTTTCCTTTGAAATTTCCTCGACACTCATACCTCCCTCTGTTGAGGCAACAATCATGATACTTTCTGAACTTCTATCAAAAACTAAACCTAAGTATAATTCTTTTTCAATATCAGTTGCTTCTTCTATATAAATTCTATTTACTATTTTTCCCTCAGGTCCTGTTTGATTAGTAACTAATTTTTTTCCAAGTAATTTATCTGTTGCTTGTGCTACTTCTAGTGGTGAGTTACATACAATTATACCACCTGCTTTTCCTCTTGCACCTGAATGTATTTGAGCCTTAGCAACCCATTTAGATCCGCCGATTTCTCTAGCTTTGTTTTCTGCATTCTCAGGACTATAAACAATACCTCCTCTTGGTATCGTTACTCCAAAACTTGATAAGATTTTTTTTGCTTGATATTCGTGAATATCCATAAATTACTTATTATGTATTAATTTATCTATGTTGACAATATTTTCAGCCATTCGAGCTGAGGCTGCATCAATCATTCTGCCGTCAAGTTGGGCCGCACCTTTTCCCTCTTTTGCCGCTTTATCAAGTTCCTCTATTATTCTTTTTGCTTTGGCAACCTCTGACTCTGGTGGTGTAAATACTTTGTTTGCAAGTTCGATCTGTGATGGATGAATGGCCCATTTACCTTCGATACCAATTGCTGCTCCTCTTTTTGCAGACTCTATGTAAGCATTCGGGTCATTAAAATCACCGAATGGTCCATCTATTGCTCTTAATCCATAGGCCCTACAAGTGACTACTAACTCTGATAAACCATGATGCCATTGATCTCCTGGGTAGTCAGGATTTAATCCTCCAATAACAACGGTTCTAGCTCTTAAGCTTGCTGCGTAATCTGCCACACCAAAATGTAAAGCTTCTAATCTAGAACTTGATTGAGCAATCTCTTTTATGTTTGCCATACCCAATGCTGTTTCAATTAAGCATTCAATTCCAATTTTATTTTGTATTTTTTTATTAGTTTCAATTTGTGTTAATAAACAATCCACCATATAGACATCGCTTGCAGTTCCTGCCTTTGGTACTAATATTGTATCAACATTTTTTCCAGCTTGTTCAACTATTTCAACTAAATCACTGTACATATAATGAGTATCCAAACTATTAATTCTTACTGAAATAGTTTTGCCTTTATTTCTCCAATTCATTTCATTTAATGCTTTAATGGTATTCTTTCTTGCCGTTACTTTGTCATTTGGAGATACTGCATCCTCCAAATCTAGAAAGACAACGTCTGCTTCAGAATTTAATGCTTTGTCAAACATTTTTGGAGATGAGCCTGGAACTGCCAATTCACTTCTATGAAGTCTTGCTCTTGCTGGTTTATAAAATTTATGGCTCATAAGGATTTTTTAATATGTAAAAGCTAACACTATTTTGGACTTTTTAAGACTCTTTATTTTCGTCTTTTTTCTAATTCTAACATAATATCCTCAATACGAACGCCATTTCCTTCGAGATAGACTAATAAATGGTAAAGGACATCTGCTGCTTCGTGAACTGTATTAGAATTATTTTCAACAGCCTCTATTAATTCGGCTATTTCCTCTTTCACTTTTGCAACACTCAAATTTTTATCTCTCAAAAGTTCTGAAGTATAAGATTTTTTATTTGGGTATAATTTTCTTTCTCTTATTATTTTTATTAAATCTTCTAAAATTTTTAGCATCTTAAATTCTAACTGGAATTCCTTTTGAATCCAAATATTCCTTTGCCTGTTTTACTGAATATTTACCATAATGAAAGATTGAGGCTGCTAGCACAGCACTCGCATTACCTAATTTAATACCATCCACTAAATGATCTAAAGTACCAACTCCACCAGAAGCAATAACAGGAATATTTACAGCAGATGTAATCTTGGACATTAGATCAATATCATATCCGACCTGTGTACCATCTCTATCCATTGATGTTACGAGTAATTCCCCCGCACCACTTCTTTCCATTTCTTTTGCAAATTTAAGTGCATCAATACCAGTTTTATTTCTTCCACCATGAGTATAAATCTCCCATATATCTCCATTTTTTTTTGAATCTATTGCAACAACAATACATTGAGAACCAAATTTTTTTGAGCTATTAACAACAACCTGCTTATCATTTACCGCAGCTGTATTTATTGAAACTTTATCAGCGCCACAGTTAAGTAGTTTACTTATATCTTCAACACTTCTTACTCCTCCACCCACTGTTAAAGGAACAAAACATTTCTTTGAAGTTTTTTCTACAACCTCATAAATGGTATCTCTATTTTCATTTGAGGCTGTTATATCTAAAAAACAAATTTCATCAGCGCCACCATCGCTATAAATTTTAGCTTGTTCAACAGGATCTCCTGCATCTTTTAAATCAACAAAGTTGATACCCTTAACAACACGACCATTATTAACATCTAAACAAGGAATAATTCTATTTTTAAGCATCTTCTTTTATAAGTTCATCTAATTTAATATCGCCATCATAAATTGCTTTACCAACTATTATACCTTCAATATTTTTTAAACCTTTTGCTTTTTTAATATCATCTATTGATGAAACCCCGCCGGATATAATTACAGGACAATTAGATTTAGCAGCAACTTTTGATGTTCCGCCAAAATTTGGACTTTGCTTCATTCCATCTTTATTTATATCAGTATAAATAAGTCTGCTAACCCCATAATCATTTACCTCATTCAGAAAATCTAAAGCTAATTGATTAGAATTTTCCTTCCATCCTGATACTGATAAATATCCGTCTTTAGCATCTAAACTTAAAGCTATTTTATTTGGAAATTTATCGCATGCCTCTTTTAAAAAATTTTTATCTTTAATAGCGGCGCTTCCTAAGATTACTTTCTCAGCACCAATATCAATATATTTTTGAATACTATCAAGATTTCTAATACCACCGCCTATCTCAACTTTTAGATCAAAGTTGCTAACAATATTTTGGATAATATCAATATTTACTGTTTCGCCAAACAAAGCACCGTCTAAATCAACAACATGTAAATTTTTAAAACCATAATCTTTATATTTGTTGGCTTGCTCAATTGGAGACATTTCATATTCTGTTTTGTTTTTAAAATCTCCTTTGATAAGTCTTACACACTTCCCATCTTTAATGTCTATTGCTGGAAATATTTTCATTTATAAATTTATAAAATTATTAATTATTTTTAATCCAGTTTTATCACTTTTTTCTGGGTGAAATTGTGTTCCAAATAAATTATCTTTCTCAACTGAACAAACAACTTTTGTTGAATAATCGGTAGTAGCTGAAATAACTCTATTATCTTTAGGTATAAATTCATAACTATGAACAAAGTACATGTGTGAATTATTTTCTACTTCTTTAAAAATTTTACTATTCTTTAAGATGTTTATTTGATTCCAGCCTATGTGAGGAAGTTTAAATTTGCCATTCCGGTTATCTATTTTTGATACTTTGCCTGAAATCCATCCAAGACCTTTTGTTTCAGTTTCCTCGTAACCGACATCTGCAAACATTTGTAACCCGACACAAATACCTAGAAGTGGTTTTTTATATACCGTCACAAATTCATTTAAAGTATCATTTAAACCGCTTATTTTGTTTAATGCATCTACGCAGCTTTTAAATGATCCTTGTCCTGGTAGAACAATTTTATCAGATGCTTTGATTTTTTCTAAATCTGAAGTTACTTCTATTCTTGCTTTATTTTGTGCAACTTCTTTAAATGAGTTTACTACAGAGCTAATGTTGCCTGAGCTATAATCGACGATTGTGACTTTCATTAATTCTTTTTTTATAAAGAACCTTTTGTAGAGGGCACTGTATTTTTATTTCTTGGATCTAATTCAAGCGCTGCTCTAAGTGATCTAGCAAGTCCTTTATAACAAGATTCGATAATATGGTGACTATTATCACCATAAATATTTTCTACGTGAAGAGTGATTCCGGCAGATTGTGCAAAAGCTTGGAACCATTCCTTAAATAACTCAGTATCCATTTCGCCTAATTTTTCTACTTTTAATTTTACATTCCATATTAAATATGGCCTATTAGATACATCCAGCGCTACTCTAGTTAGTGTTTCATCCATAGGTAAAAGTGCATGTGCATATCTTTTTATTCCAACAAAATTTTTTGATGCTTTTTTCAAACATTCACCAATAGCAATTCCAGTATCTTCGGTTGTGTGATGTAAATCAATATGAGTATCGCCTTTGGCTTTAACTTTTAGATCTATTGAAGAATGTTTAGATAATTGCTCTAACATATGATCAAGAAAACCAATTCCTGTGTCAATTTTGTATTGACCTTTTCCATCAATATTTAGTTCAACCTTGATTGATGTTTCTTTTGTTTTTCTAGTAATATCAGCTTTTCTCTTCATTATTTTAATACATATATATTCATTATTTGCTTATATCAATAAAAGTAATCAATAGCTTGAATTATAGAAATTAATGTCCATCTAACATGTATGACAACAATTGTATTAGTAAGAAAAAATAAAGATGTTGTGGTTGCTAGCGATGGGCAGGTTAGTATGGGAAATACTGTCATCAAAAGTACTGCTAATAAAGTTAGAAAAATTGAGAAAAGAAATGTGATCGCTGGATTTGCAGGATCAACTGCTGATGCATTAACGTTATTTGAAAGATTGGAGTCTAAATTAGAAAAACATGCAGGTAATTTAACAAGAGCTGCTGTTGAGCTTGCAAAAGATTGGAGAACAGACAAGTATTTAAGAAGACTTGAGGCGTTAATGGCAATTGGAGATAAAGAAAAAAGTTTTATAATCTCTGGCACTGGGGATGTTCTAGAACCAGAAGGTGATGTAATTGGAATTGGATCTGGAGGAAATTATGCATTAGCTTCAGCTAAAGTATTGATGGATACCGATTTATCAGCTGAAGAAATTGCAAAAAAGGCTATTAAGGTTGCATCAGAAATTTGTGTTTTTACAAATAATAATATTACTGTGGAAAAAATATAATGGAAAAATCAAACGTAACACCACTAGTTCTTAAAGATGGAAAAAAAGATAATGAGACTTATATTAGCTCACTTTCACCAAGAGAAATAGTATCCGAATTAGATAGATTTGTTATTGGGCAAAATAAAGCTAAGCGTGCTGTAGCCATTGCACTTAGAAATAGATGGAGAAGACAAGCTCTTAAAGGCGATATGAAAGATGAAGTGTTGCCTAAGAATATTCTTATGATTGGACCAACAGGTGTTGGAAAAACTGAAATTTCAAGAAGATTATCTAAGCTTGCTGAAGCTCCTTTTGTAAAAGTTGAGGCTACGAGATTTACAGAAGTTGGATACGTAGGAAGAGACGTTGAGCAAATCGTTAGGGATTTATTAGAAATCGCCATTGCCATGGAAAAAGTTAAAAAAAGAAAAGAAGTTTATGCTCAAGCGCAAAAGCAAGCGGAGGAAAAAGTTTTAGATGCAATTGTAGGAAACAAAGCAAGTGTTGCAACTAGAGAAAGTTTTAGAAAAAGACTAAGAAATGGTGATTTGGATGATAATGAAATAGAGATTGCTGTAAACGAAAGTAATTCATCTATGCCTTCATTTGAAATACCGGGAATGCCTGGAGCTAATGTTGGTATGATAAATATTGGAGAGATGCTTGGTAAAGGAATGGGTAAGCAGCAAAAGAAAAAGAAAATGACAGTAAAAGAGTCTCATGAAATATTAATAAACGAGGAGTCAGATAAACTTATAGAGCAAGATAAAATCATAAAATCTGCAAAAAATTCAACAGAAAACAATGGAATAGTTTTTTTAGACGAAATAGATAAAATTTCTGCAAGAACCGATCGTGTAGGAGGTGATGTTTCTAGAGAAGGTGTTCAAAGAGACTTATTACCTTTAATAGAAGGAACAACAGTTAGTACAAAATATGGACCAATTAAAACTGATCACATATTATTTATTGCATCAGGAGCATTCCAATTGGCAAAACCCTCAGATCTACTACCAGAGCTACAGGGTAGACTCCCAATTAGAGTTGAGCTTGAAGCTTTAACAAGTGATGACTTTAAAAAAATTTTAAGAGAACCAGATAATAGTTTGATAAAGCAATATAAAGCTTTATTAAAAACTGAAAACGTTGATTTAGAGTTTTCTGACGATGGTATTGATGCAATAGCAAATATAGCAACTGAGGTGAATTCAACAGTTGAAAACATAGGTGCTAGAAGGCTTCATACTATTATTGAGAGAGTTTTAGACGAAATAAGTTTTACTGCTACAGACCGATCTGGAGAAAAAATAGTGGTCGACTCAAAATACATCAAGGAAAATTTGGGAGAATTAGTTAAAGATACTGATCTTTCAAAGTTTATTTTATAATTGTTTTTTTTTTAACAATATATTAAAACTCCCACTACTTACTTCATTTGCTGTTTCTTTATTAATTCTCAAGATTTTATCCATTAAATCAGAATTGTTTGTGATGTAATCAGGAACGGCATATTTTAAAATGGATAAATCTTTTGATTGATACGGATCCTTTTGATTATTAGATCTATTCCCTTTGCCAGTAATTATATTAATATTTCTAATCCCCCGCTCAAAACAATTTAATATTAATTCTCTTACTTTGTTATTTGCTTGGTCTAAAGTGTAACCGTGCAAATCAATTGATAAACTAGATTGGGTGTTAAAAGGGATATTAGATGCTTTATCTTTATCTTCCAATTTATTCTTACTATTGATAAAATTATTCCAATCTTTTTTGTCTTTATTGCTTATCTTGCTCAATCAACTCTCTGTTCCAATTAGAAGCCAATTTGGATTATTTGAAGAAATTTCTTTTGAAAATACCCACGTGTCATAAACTTTTTTAACTTTTTTTGGATCACCAGATATTATTTTATCATCTTTATCTTTAATACATGAAATTATCTCACTTGCAAAATCAACGGTTACCTCCAGGAAGCCTTTATTGTTCTCATGTTTTTTAATTTCAGCTGAGTTAATTCCTATGAAAGTTGTCTCAGAGATTTGTCCATTAGTTTTCATGTCTTTAATAGCATTCTCAAATTGATCATAAACTTTTTTGCTTAATATTTGTTTTACGCCGCTAAGATTACCTGATGAAAAGCTAACCACTATATTTTCATAAGCAATCTTTGCCCCTTTAATAAAGTTATTTTTTGCATCATCATCAAATTCCATTTTCCTCTGGTTTTTTTGAAGTGTTTCTTTTGAAAAGTCATGCGGAAAGCTTGATGCCATTTCATCCTCATAGCCTGACTTTTTTCCTAAAATTCCTCTCAGCCTTAGAAATATAAATCCAGCAATCATTGCTAAAAGTATGATATCAATATATTCAAAACTATAACTCATATTTAAATAATATTTACTATGTTGCTTAATTTCAACTAGCAAATTAGACTAAAGACAAATGAACGCTATATTATTATCAATTATCTTAATTCCTATTGTAGAGATCTACCTTTTTATTGAGATAGGGGGCAAAATTGGTGCTTTCAACACAATATCCCTAATTTTTATTACTGCATTTGTAGGTGTTCTTTATGCAAGGTATGAGGGTTTTAATACGCTTAGAGCTGCAATGTCACAAATGGTTAAAAACGAAATACCAGTTTATGAAATTATATCAGGTGCTGCTTTGGCTTTTGCAGCATTACTACTAATAATACCTGGATTTGCAACAGATTTAATCGGATTTTTAATAATTTTCCCACCTACACGTTATCTTTTATTTAAGAAATTTAAAAATAAACATTCTACGAGAAAATATGATAAGGAAGATTTGATTGAAGGCGAGTCCGAAGACATAGACGAAAGAAAATAAATGAGTGAAAAATATAAAATACTATCAAATTTTGTGAAGGATATGTCCAGCGAAACACCAGATGTGGAAAGTTTTTTATCAACAAAAAATAATATAAATAAATACGAATTAGATATAGACATAACCTCTAAGCCACTAAAAAATAAACTTATAGAGGTAAACACAAGTCTAAAATTTCAAAATAAATCCCAAGTAGATAAGAAGTCTTACTTTGAGGTTGTTTATGCATCTATTGTTAAGATTGAAGAAAGCGTCGAAAATAAAAAGGATCTTCAAAAAATTATTTTATGTGATATTCAAAATGATATTTATCCAAAACTAGAAAAAATACTATTAAATTTATTAATTGATTCTGGGTATTCAAATGTGAAATTTGACAAGAAAGTGGATTTTAATAAATTATTCAACGACAAATTTAATTAAAAAAAGTTTTTTTTTAAATTATTTTTCAAAAATGTTTTGTGTCTTTCAATTTCGTTCTCAGTAGGTTTAATAATTTTTTTACAATATAAAACTTCTTTATTAGCATTTGATCTTGATATTTTATCTGTGCTTTCAAAGTTCAATAAAGGCTCTTTTTGATCAAAAAGATTAACATAAACTTTTGAAAGCAACTCACAGTCAATTATTGCAGTATGCTTAACCCTCCTAGAGTTATCAATTTTATATCTTTTACATAAAGCATCTAAACTTATCTGAGCACCAGGGAATTTGTTCTTTGCTATTTCAAGTGTATCTACAACATTCTCAAAATTTATTTTATCTCTATTTACCATCGTCAATTCATTGTTGATATGAGAAATATCAAATTTTGCGTTGTGAATTACCAATTTTTTTCCATTAATAAATTTTAAAAATTCGTCAACAATATCTGAAAATTTCTTTTGTTTGGATAAGAAATCATCTGAGTAACCATGAACCCTGAAGGCCTGCTCTGAAACTTTTCTTTCTGGATTAAGGTAACAATGAAAAGTTTTTTTTGTGGGTAAAAAATTTTCAATTTCCAAACAACCTATTTCAACAATTCTATGACCTTCCCTAACATCAAGACCAGTAGTCTCTGTATCAAGTATTATTTCCCTATTGCTCATTTGTTTTTAAAATTTTAAGCTTTAAATTATTAATAGTTTTTTTTACGGCCAAAGAATTAAAATTATTATTTATTTTATAGCTTGAATATTTTTTCTTCAAATTGCTTTTAAGTTGTATTTTTTTGAACTTTTTGATTAATATTTTATTATAATTTGGTCTTTTTCTTAGTTTTTTGTTTATTAGACTTTGCTTTGCATTGACATAAATTATTATATCCCCTTTTTTATTAAGTCTATTTTCTAAATACAAAGGTATGTCTAACACTATTGCTCTTTTTTTTTTATTTCTCTTAATAAATAAGTTCATTTTTTTTCTTACGATAGGGTGAATAATTTTTGTTATTATTCTTAAATTTTTGCTATTTGCCAATATGCAACTTAAAATCTCTTTTTTATCAATTGGAAATGACTTTATAAATTTTGGGATTTTTTTGTGAAGTTTCTTAAAAAAAAATTTATTTTTTTTATATATTAAAGAAACCTCTTTATCGGCATTAAATACTGGCAGACCAAATGATCTAGCTATAAATGACTTTCCTGATCCTATGTTGCCGACTACTGCTATTCTAATCATTTTTCAACTATTCCAATAACTTCTTCGTCGATTATTGGAAATATTTTATGCCAAACAGAGAATGCTTGGTGAGCTTGATATATAAACATCATTTTCCCATTTTCCGCAAGATTTCCCAATTTCCTAGCATCTAATAAAAAATTGGTTTCTTTAGGATTATAAATAACATCATAAAAGAATTTATTTCCTCCAAACTTTTGTAAATCTATATCTAGTTTTTCTCCTTTTTTTAAACCTATGCTAGTCGCGTTTATAATCATGTCCACATCAATAATTTTATTCCAATCAATTAAATTTATTTCAGGAAATTTTTTTTTTAAATTAAGTGCATTGTTTTCACTCCTGTTTTTAACAAAGATTTTTTCAACATTCATTTTTTTTAAAGCAACAATTATTGATGGAACCACCCCTCCTGCTCCTATTATTAATACTTTTTTCTTATTTGCATTATATTTGCAATGTCTAATGGATAATTCGAAACCAGCTATATCGGTATTATGTCCTATCAGTTTTCCATCAACGCAATATATTGTATTTATAGAATTTGTTTCTTTAGCTTCTAAACTTAAACTGTCTACATGTTGAACAAAATCTTTTTTATATGGAACTGTAATATTAATTCCATTTAAATTACCATTTTTAAGTGAGTTTATAATGTCTGGAATTTCTTTCTTCTTAATAAGTTTTTTTTCATAAATAGCATTTATTTTATTTTTTTTTAACCAGTAATTATGTATATCTGGTGATAAAGAATGCTCTATGGGATCTCCTACAACTATATATTTTTTCATTTTAAATTACTAAGATATTCTTTAATTTTTTTAATTGGTAAACCCATTATAGTGTCCATATCACCTTTTATGCTATTAAATAAATTTTTACCCTCACCCTCTATTTGATAAACATTGTATGCATATAATTTTTCATCCTCGATTTTTGATAAATATAATTTTAATTCATCCTCTGTCATCGTTTTCATTTTCAGTTCAGCCCTATCCGTGTAATGCCATATCATTGAACCATTTTTTGAAATACAAACTGAACTAATTAAAAAATGAGTTTTTCCATTGAGTTTTCTTAGAATTTCTAAAGCCTCGGATCTATTTTTTGGTTTTGATATAATCTCATTTTCTAAATCGATTACACTATCAGCACCAATTACTATTTTATCAAGATTATTTTGACTGACCTTATTTGCTTTAATTTCTGCAAGGTTTTTTGATACATCCTTTGGGGATGCTCCATCCTTTAGCATTGAAATCTTAATTTCATCTTCATCTACATTGGATGGTTTAGCACTGCAAACAACATTGTTTTTATTAAGTATATCTAATCTTACCTTGCTTTTAGATGCTAAAATAATATCAAACATTTTTTTTACTTATTTCATATATTTTTATTACGGATGCTGCTGTTTCTTCAACTGATTTTCTACTGACATCAATTGTTGGCCACTTATATTTTTGAAAAGTCATTTTTGCTGACTCAACCTCTTTAGATATTTTTTCGAGATTTATATAGTTTGTACTAGTGTTATCTTTTAAAGAGTTTAGTCTATTTCTCCTTATTTCAACTAATCTATCCGCATCAGCAGTTAGTCCAACTATACAAAATTTATTCTTTTTATCTTTAAGGATATCTGGTATTGAATTTTCATTAACCAAGGGAATGTTTGATACTTTAAATCCTTTATTAGCTAAATATATTGATGTGGGAGTTTTGCTGGTTCTGCTCACACCTAACAAAATTATATCCGACTTACTCAGATCGTCAGACAAGTTGCCATCATCATGGTTCATGGTAAATTGAATTGCTTCAATTCTTTTATAGTATTCATCTGTCAAAGCATGTTGACCACTGGGTTTAAAGGATGCCTCTTGATTTAATAGTTTTGAAAAGCTTATAATTAAATCTCCTAATACTCCAAAACATGGAATGTTCTTTTTCTTAGCTTCTTCGTTAAGAAATTTTGATAAATCATTATCTACAATTGTATAAAGTATAATAGTTTTATCCATATCATCCAATGTTTCTAATATCTTTAAAACCTGGTTTTCTGTTCTTGTAAAAGAATAATGATTAGTCTCATAAGAAAAGTTTTTAAATTGCGCTTTCAAGGCAAGGAAAATTCTATCTAAAGTTTCCCCAGTTGAGTCGGAAATCAAGTATATTTGATATGGATTACTCATGTATAAATATGTTTATAAATAACTAATAATAAACTTATTTGTTATAAATTTGAATATTATTGTTATTTAAGTGAAAAAAACCCTTTTAATTAACAAATTTAAACATGTTAAGAATTATTATAACTTATTGTGCATAAATATTAAAATTAAAATAAATTTATGTTCTATTAATAAAAATCTTAAAAAATGGTTGTGGATAGTTTTTGTAAAAAAGGTTAATTAAATTTAATTAACACTATTAACAGAACATTAAACTAATACTAAACTAATATACTTATATTTTATGAGTCTAATTAAGAAATGCATTATTAATAAAGATGCTTCGATTAAACCTGTATGGTTAATGAGACAAGCGGGTAGATATCTCCCTGAATTTAGAGCTATTAGAAAAAAAAATCAAAATTTTATTAGTTTATGTTTAAATACAAAATTAGTACCTGAAATAACTTTACAGCCAATTAAAAGATTTGATTTAGATGCAGCTATAATTTTTTCCGATATATTAATGATCCCATATGGTTTAGGGCAAAACGTTACTTTTAACAAAGGTTTTGGGCCCGAACTTGGTATAATTAATAAAAGTAACCTTTCTAATATCAATGAAAAAGACTTTAAAAAAAAACTTAATCCTATTTATAACTCAATAAAAATTTTATCAGAAAATGAAATACTAAAAAATAAAGACCTTATTGGTTTCGTAGGTGCCCCGTGGACTTTACTTGTTTATATTATTAATAAAGCATCACCAAAAAAAAATCTAAAAAAGAATTTTTTTGTTGATCAATCTTTAATTGATAAATTATTAAAATTGTTAATTAAATATATTAAGATACACATTTTAAATCAGATAAAAAGTGGTGCAAATATAATTCAAATTTTTGATAGTTGGGCAGGACTATTAGAGGAGAAGGATTTAGAAAAATACATATATACTCCTACGAAAGAAATCACTGATTTTATAAGAACATTAAACGTCCCATCAATTTGCTTTCCAAGAAATATAAAAAATTATAAAGAATTTGTTAATATCGTTAATCCCGATGTAATAAGCATTGATTACAATGTTAACCCAGAAAAAATATTAGAAGAAATTGACATACCCGTGCAAGGTGGTTTAAACCCTAATAAACTGTTAGAAGATAAAGCTACTTTAAAACTAGAAGTAAAAAAATATTTGAAAATTTTTAAAAATCATCCTTATATATTTAATTTAGGACACGGTATCCTGCCAGAAACAAACCCCAATATGGTAGAATATTTAATAAAGTTTATTAAAGACAATTAATGTTGTAACTTTTATGATGAAATCAAATCACCCAGAGGTAAAGTTCGGAAAAACAGGGGTACTTCTAGTAAACCTGGGCACACCTGACTCGACAAGTTGGCTGGATATTAGAAAATATTTAAAAGAATTTTTATCAGACAAGAGGGTTATAGAGGTTAATCCAATAATATGGCAGATTATCCTTAACTTATTTATATTAACTTTTAGACCATCTAAAACAGCTAAGGCTTATAAAGAAATATGGATGAAAGAAATTAATATGTCCCCTTTAAAATATTATACACAAATGCAAGCAAAAAAGCTCGGTGATAGAATGAACAACAAAGATGTAATTATCGATTATGCTATGAGATACGGAAACCCAAGCATAAATAGTAAGATTAAAAAATTGCAAGAGGAAGGATGTGAAAATTTAATTATATTACCTTTATACCCACAGTATGCAGCGGCTACTACAGCCACAGTCTGTGATGAAGTTTATAGATCACTTATGAAAATTAGATGGCAACCAAGCTTACAAATAATACCACATTATGAGTCTGAGCCATTATACATTGATGCTTTAATAAATAGTATAAACAAGAAAATAGCTGATATTACTTGGAAACCAGATTTAATAATTGCATCTTACCATGGGATACCAAAAAAATATTTTGACAAAGGAGACCCTTATCAATGTTATTGTCAAAAAACATCTCGTTTGATTAAAGAAAAGTTTACAAAAATTCCTATAAAGACAACTTTCCAGTCTAGATTTGGTCCACAAGAATGGTTACAACCTTATACTGATAAAACTTTTGAGCAGTTACCAAGCGAAGGTGTTAAAAATATTTTAGTAATTTGTCCAGGCTTTGCCTCAGATTGTGTTGAAACTTTAGAGGAAATTTTAATTCAGGGCAAAGAAAGTTTTTTAAATTCTGGTGGAAAGAATTTTGATTTAATTCCGTGTCTGAACGACAATAATGATCACATTGATTTGTTCGAAAAATTAATAGGTAGATATAAAACGGCTTGAGCAGATGAAATCAATATTAATTTATTCTACTACAGATGGACATACAAAAAAAATATGTGACTTTATTAAATCAAATTCAATTAAAAATAACTTTGATATTTTTTCAATCGACAAAATAAACGAAATTAATTTAAATAATTATGATCTCATTGTTCTTGGAGCCAGCATAAGGTATGGAAAACATAATAGTATTATTTATAAATTCATAAGTAGTAACAAAGAAATTTTAAACTCAAAGAAAAATGCCTTTTTTTCTGTGAATGTCGTCGCTAGAAAACCAGAAAAAAACTCCCCGGAAAACAATCCATATATTCTAAAATTTATAAGGAAGTCTGAATGGTATCCAACAAAAATTGGAGTTTTTGCAGGAAAGGTTGATTATCCTAACTATAATTTTTTTAACAAGTTAATTATAAGATTTATCATGTTTGTTACAAAAGGACCTACTGACACTAGCAGATCATATGAATTCACAGATTGGGATAATATTAAAAAGTTTACCAATGAATTGGAAAATCTTTAAATCAAACAAATTTAAGGTTTTTTTGACTAAATTTAACCAATCAACACTTGAATTTTACAAACAAATATATATATTAAGTACATCTTAATCTAAAAATCCCACATTATGAATATCCAAGAACTTAAAAAAAAAACATCAGAACACCTTATTACGCAGGCAGAGGAGCTTGGTATAGAGAACGCCAGCACACTAAGAAAACAAGAAATTTTATTCGCAATCTTAAAGAAATTAGCCGAAAAAGGCGAAGAAATTACGGGTGGTGGAGTGTTACAGTTATTACAAGATGGATTTGGATTTTTAAGAGCAATGGAGTCAAATTATCTGCCTGGACCAGATGATATTTATATCAGCCCAAGTCAAATTAGAAGATTTGGATTAAGGACAGGTGATACTGTAGAGGGCCCAGTCAGAGCCCCAAAAGATGGAGAAAGATATTTTGCACTTTTACAAGTGAGCAAAATAAATTTTGAAGACCCTGAGAAAGCTAGACATAAAATTGCGTTTGATAACTTAACACCTTTATATCCAAACAAACAATTAGTTATGGAAGTTGAAAATAATAAAACTGAAAAAAAACCAGATCTCACGTCTAGATTAATTGATTTAGTAAGTCCAATAGGTAAGGGTCAAAGATCTCTTATAATTTCACCGCCAAAGGCCGGAAAAACTATGATACTTCAAAGTATCGCAAATTCTATAACTGCTAATCATCCTGAATGTTATTTAATGGTATTGCTTATAGATGAAAGACCAGAGGAAGTAACTGATATGCAACGTACAGTAAAAGGTGAGGTAATTAGTTCAACTTTTGATGAACCGGCACAAAGACACGTTGCTGTAGCTGAGATGGTGATTGAAAAAGCTAAAAGGCTAACAGAACATAAAAAAGATGTTGTTATATTGCTCGACTCTATAACAAGATTAGGAAGAGCTTATAACGCTGTTGTTCCTAGCTCAGGAAAAGTATTAACCGGTGGTGTTGACGCTAATGCCCTTCAAAGACCAAAGAGATTTTTTGGTGCAGCTAGAAATATAGAGGAAGGTGGTTCATTAACAATAATAGCAACTGCATTGATTGACACTGGAAGCAGAATGGATGAAGTAATTTTTGAAGAATTTAAAGGAACGGGAAACAGCGAAACAATATTAGATCGAAAAATATCCGAGAAAAGAATATTCCCTGCAATTGATATCACCAAGTCAGGAACAAGAAGAGAGGAACTTTTATTTGATAAGGCTGATCTCCAAAAGATGAATGTTCTTCGAAGAATAATAGCTCCTATGGGTTCAATGGACGCTATTGAATTTATTAATTCTAAGTTAAAAAATACGAAAAATAATTCAGAGTTTTTTAATTCAATGAATAAACCTAGCTAATTTATAAGATTTTAAAGATAATTAAGTTCCATCATTTCTTTTCGGAAATGATCCTCAATTTTTTTTACTAATTTTGGGTCAAGTTTTTCTTTCCATTCACCAACCTTTCCCTTTCTAAAAAATTTTCCCATGCCAACCTCAGTAAATCCTTCTTTCTCCTCTAAATTTTGTAAATTATTAAAATTTGTTTCCTTTACAGCTTTGGCAATTTTATCTTGATCTATATTTATTGAGACTATTGAATTTATATATTCTAGCATCTTGAGAAAATTTTTTTTGGGGTTTTCAACTAAATTTTCATATTTCACAAGATGTATTTTTCTTCCTTTATAATGTTTCCAGGACAAATAATTCATTGACCAGGAGCCCATAAGACTTTTTCGGTATTTTTCTTTTAAACTTTCATCAAAATATTCTATTTCGTAAGTTTCTATGTTTATTAACATATTGGTAGACTCTTCGTTATCAATACCAAAATGATTTGCATTTGATAAGACTACATCTCTCGGATCTCTTACAATATATATTCCCCCGATTGTATTATCTGTATTTGTAAAAGGGTAGTTACCCAAGTTGAAGTTTCCATTGTGAGTTTTAAGAAAATTTAATTTTCCATTTAAATTAATCACATCCTGAAGAGCAATCCAGTTTCTAGCAATATTTTTAAAGTCGGAATGATCTATATTTGCGTCTTTTAAGTGGTTTGATAATGGAAAGTTTGAAACTTCAAAGTCAAGATTCCCTTTTTCATTTAAAGAAAATTTTTGATCTGAAGATAAAAAATAAGATCTTAAAAACATTCTTATCCACGTATTTCCACTCTTGGGATAAGATGCCAGCCATAAAATCATGTTATATTTATCGATATCTATTCAATATTTTCAAGATATAATATTATTATGACAATTTATGCCCTATCTTCTGGTATTGGGACATCAGGTATTGCTGTGGTAAGAATTTCAGGCCCAGATGCCAAAATAGTGATTGAAAAACTAACAAGCGGTCCTTTTCCAACCCCTAGAATGGCGACCCTTAAAAAAGTAAACAATATCAACAAAACTAGCATGATAGATGAAGGGATAGTTATATGGTACCCAGCCCCTAATAGCTACACAGGAGAAGATATGAGTGAGATACAGGTTCATGGTAGTAGAGCTGTTGTAAATTCGCTTTTAAAATCTATTTCTCAGATAAAAAATTGTAGATTAGCGGAACCTGGTGAGTTCACTAAGATAGCTCTAAGAAATGGAAAGATAGATTTATTAAAAGCGGAAAGTATTGGAGATTTAATATCAGCTGAAACGGATATACAAATGCAGCAAGCACTCAAAATTATTGCGGGTAACAATCTAAAAAAATTTGAGCAATGGAGAAGTGATCTTTTACAAATATTATCAAACGTTGAAGCAAAAATTGATTTTCCAGAAGAAGACTTGCCCGCTGATATATTAAAAAAGATTAGAATTAAATCACAGAATATTATTCTTGAGATTGAAAAAAATTTAAATGATAAAAAGGTCGGCGAGATTATAAGAGAGGGTTTTAGAATAGCAATTATAGGACCGCCTAATGTCGGAAAATCTTCACTATTAAATTATCTTTCAAATAGAGATGTTGCAATAGTATCCTCAACAGCAGGAACCACAAGAGATGTTATTGAAACCCATTTAAATATTGAGGGATTTCCAGTTATAATTTCCGATACAGCTGGAATTAGAGACGCTAGAAATGAAATAGAGAAAAAAGGAATAAAACTTTCATTAAAAAAGGCCGATGAGTCAGATCTCAATATCATAATGATAGAGGCTAAAAGTAAGGAAAATCAACGATTTTTGGATAGTTACGCATCTGATAAAGCTTTATTAGTAGTAAATAAGGTTGATAGTAAATCTAACAGAATATCTTCTAAACTTAAAAAGCTTAATCCAATTTTACTATCAATAAAAAAACAAAAAAATATTAATAAGTTAATTAATTCAATTAAACAAAAAATCAAAAATCAATTTAAAGGTTCTGAAAATATTTTAATTACGAGGGAAAGACATAGAAAAAACTTAGAAGAATGTTTAGTTAATTTAAAAAAATTTAATACTAAGAAAAAAGTCGGAGATTTTGATAAAGCAGCCGAGGATTTGAGGCTCGCAACAAGAAGCTTGGGTAAAATTACTGGAAAGGTAGATGTTGAGGACATATTAGATAGTATTTTCAACGATTTTTGCATAGGTAAATGAGGCTAAATTTACTAATATTATAAGCCAGTTCTTGTAAATATTTAATTCATATATAGATTTATACTATGAAAAAAAATTTATCATTTGATGTTGTAGTCATTGGTGGAGGGCATGCTGGTTGTGAGGCTGCCGCTGCATCTGCTAGGCTAGGAGTTAACACGGCATTATTTACTCACAACATTGGCACTATAGGCGAAATGTCTTGTAACCCTGCTATTGGGGGTCTTGGCAAAGGTCACTTAGTAAGAGAAATAGACGCTTTAGATGGCGTTATGGGAGAAGTAGCTGATAAATCAGGTATACAGTTCAGGTTATTAAATAGGAGTAGAGGACCTGCAGTACGCGGGCCTCGAACACAGTCAGATAGATTCCTTTATAAAAAGTATATGAAAGAAAAACTTGTAAACTATTGTAATTTAAGCATTTTTTCTGATCCTGTAATTAGCTTTATTTTTAAAAAAAATGTAATAAATGGTTTTTATACAAAATCAGGTAAAAAAGTTTTGGCTAGTAAGATAATACTTACTACAGGGACGTTTTTAAATGGTTTGATACATATAGGTGACGAAAAAATTCCAGCTGGCCGATTTAATGAAAAACCATCTACTGGTTTGAGCGAACAATTAAAAAAATATAGTTTTAAGATTGGCAGACTTAAGACAGGAACCCCTCCTAGACTAGATAGCTCTTCAATCAACTATCAGAGTCTTGAGGAGCAGCATGCAGATAGTGAACCTTATTTTTTTTCTTTCATGACTAAAAAAAATATCAATAGGCAAGTTTCCTGCCGTATGACTTACACTAATAAAAAAGTTCATGATATAATTTCTAAGAATATAAAATTAAGCGCCATGTATTCAGGAAGTATCCAAGGTGTCGGACCAAGATATTGTCCTTCAATCGAAGATAAGGTTGTTAAATTTAGTGAAAAGGAAAGGCATCAAATATTTTTGGAGCCAGAAGGTTTAAATGATAATACTATTTATCCAAATGGGATATCTACATCGCTTCCAGAGAAAGTACAGCGTGAAATACTACATAATATCAATGGTTTAGAAGACGTAAAAATTCTACGTCCTGGATATGCTATAGAGTATGATTTTGTTGATCCAAGAGAGCTTTTTTTAACTTTGGAGACAAAAAAAATTAAAAATCTTTATTTGGCGGGGCAAATAAACGGCACAACAGGCTATGAAGAGGCAGCTGCTCAAGGTTTAATTGCTGGAATTAATGCAGGTTTAGCTTTTAAAAAAATGGAGCCATTTATACTAGACAGATCAGATGCTTATATAGGAGTAATGATAGATGATTTAGTAACCAAGGGAGTTGCTGAACCTTACAGAATGTTTACCTCAAGGGCTGAATATAGATTAACTCTTAGAGCTGATAATGCAGATGTTAGATTGACTGAAAAAGGCATGAAGATCGGTTTGATCTCTGATGAGAGAAAACATCATTTTAAAACAAAATTTAGTAATTTTTCTAAAATTTACAAAAAAATGACCAAATTAAAAATCTCACCATCAAAAATCGAGAAATTTGGTATCAAGATCGCTAAAGATGGAATTTATAGATCAGCAAATGAGATTTTGAGTCAAAAAGATGTAAAAATGCACAAAATTAGGGAAATTTGGCCTGAAATACCAGTTTTTACAAAGGAAATTGATGAGGCTTTGGAGATAAAAGCTCACTATAAAGGTTATTTAACGAAGCAAACTGCTGACATATTGGCCTTTAAAAGAGATGAGAGTCTAAAAATCCCAAAAAATATGGATTATGAGGCATTATCAGGTTTGTCAAATGAGGTTAAATCAAAATTTAAGAAAATTAGGCCCCAAACAATGGGTCAAGCACTCAGAATAGACGGAATTACCCCAGCAGCAGTATATATTTTGTTGTCACACGTTAAAAGAAAGTCTATTAAGCATATAGCTTGATAGATTCGAAGATATTACAATATTCTGTGCTTAAACCACTAAATGTTTCACGTGAAACATTTGAGGATTTTGAGGAATATAGTTCTCTTATTCTCTCTAGAAATAAAAAAATAAACCTTATTGGAAGAGAGACTGAGAAAATTGTTAGACACAGACATATAATTGATAGTGCTCAAATACTTAGTTTTATTGATAAAAATGAGAAAATATGTACTGACATTGGTTCAGGCTCTGGCCTTCCTGGCATAGTTTTAGCAATTATCATGAAACATAAAAAAATTTCAATGAAATTTAATCTTTATGAGAAGAGCTTTCGCAAAACAGAATTTTTAAATGAGGTAATTAATAAATTTAATTTAAATGCCGAAGTATTTCAGAAAAATATTTTTGAGGAAAAAAATTTAGTTACTGACACATTAGTATCAAGGGCCTTTAAGCCATTACCCACGATACTTGATTTAGTCAATAATAATTTTAAAAAATCAAATAGCATAATTTTGTTCTTAGGGAAAAGTGGGAAAGAGCATTTACTGAAGTGCAGAGGGTTATGGAACTTTGAGTACAAAGAAAAAAAAAGTTTAACAAACCCTGACTCAAAAATTATTAAAATCTATAATTTAAAAAAAAAATGAAATCTAAAATAATTTCAATTATCAATCAAAAGGGAGGGGTAGGCAAAACAACAACAGTAATAAATTTAGCCGCTGGGCTATCATTACAAAATAAAAAAGTACTTGTTATCGACCTTGATCCGCAAGGCAATGCCACAACCGGGCTAGGCTTGTCTAATTTAGAAAATTCTGAAAGCAGTATTTACTGTGTTTTAAATGGTGAAAAAAAAATTGCCGATGTCATTAAGAAAACTAATTTTGAAAATCTAGAAATTGTTACGTCCAATGTTGATCTTTCTGGATTAGAGGTAGAAACAGCGGGCGATAACAGGAGAGCCTTTATTTTAAAAGACCAATTAACCGCGTATTTAAACGATTCTAGGGCAGAGTACACTCATATTCTGATTGACTGCCCACCATCACTGAGTTTGCTTACAATTATGGCCCTTGTTGCCTCTAACTCATTAATCGTACCATTACAGACTGAGTTTTTTGCTTTAGAGGGCGTAACCCAGCTTATTAAAACTATTGAAAGAATAAAGTCTAACTTAAACCCTGCGCTTGTAATTCGTGGTATCCTTTTAACTATGTACGATAAGAGAAATAAGCTTTCCTCACAGGTAGAAAAAGAGGCAAGAGACTATTTTAAAGAGCAAGTATATGAAACCATAGTTCCAAGAAATGTAAGATTGTCTGAAGCACCATCGCACGGCATTCCAGTATTAATTTACGATAAAACATGTCCTGGTAGTAAATCGTATTTTAGTTTTACTGAAGAGTTTTTAAATCAAGAAAACAAATTTGAGAGTGCAGCATAATGAATCCATTTAAATCAAAAAAGGGTTTAGGCAGAGGATTATCATCTTTAATTGGTGATTCAAAAAACAATTCAACAAACAACAAACTTCTTATTAGTGACGTTGTTCGTAGTAAATTACAACCAAGAAAAAATTTTGATAAACATTACTTGGATGATCTTACAAACTCTATAAAGGAGAGAGGTGTCGTCCAGCCAATAATAGTAAGAAAATCAAAAGATATTAGTGGCAAGTATGAAATTATAGCTGGCGAAAGAAGATGGTTAGCATCACAAAATGCTGGCTTGAATGAAATTCCATCAATAATAATTGAAGCTGACGATCTTAAATCTCTAGAATTTGCGATAGTTGAAAATGTACAACGTCATGATCTTAATCCTATTGAGGAAGCAAATGGGTATCAAAAATTAATGGATGATTTTGGTTATGACCAAGATAAAGTTGCTAAATTTATAGGAAAAAGTCGTGCCCATATAGCCAATTGTTTGAGACTTTTATCATTACCAGATAATGTTATTCAGCTGGTAGAGACAAACAAGCTTTCCCAAGGGCATGCCAAGATACTTGTTGGTTTGGAAAATTGTTTTGTTATAGCAAAAAAAATAATAGATAAAAAATTATCAGTTCGTCAGTCCGAAAATCTTGTAAGACTTTTTAAGAACAAATCTAACAAAAAAATTTCTTTAAAATCGGCTAATATAAGAGATTTAGAAAATATTTTAAAAGATAAATTAGGTATCAGAGTTTTTATAAATAATAAAAAAAATAATCGTGGCTCCATTAGTTTTGAGTATAATGACTTAGATCAATTAAATAGGATAATTGAGATAATTAAGTCTAACTATTAGGTTTTGTCTGAGAAATAATAAAATCATAAAGAATATTCATAGCATTTGAATTATGTTTTTTTATGGAAAGTTCTATTTCTCCCAATTTAAACATGAGTTTTCTAATCTTATCTAAATCCCACTCCTTCATTTGTGATCTTACTAACTCCTTATCTTTCCAGAAAATAGGCGGTTTATAATTTGAGATAATATTATCAATATTCGGGTTTTTGGTTTGATTTTCTTTTAAAACTACGAGTCGTTTTACCTTAAATAACATTGTTCTAATTATTGCAATGCAGTCTTCGTAAGAATAATTATTTTCATTAAGGATATTACTAGTTTTCTTCAAATTTCTATTTAAACAATGATCACTTAACTCAGAATAACTATAATTTTCTGCAAGGTTTGTAACTTTAATAATATCATCAGCTGTAACTTTATTTTTAACTTTTACCAAACTTTCAATTTTAGATAATTCACTGTTAAGATTTTTTCTATCGCCCCTGCATCTTTCAGCTATAATATTTATATTTTCTTGAGATATTGGAATTTTGTTTTTCTTAAAGAAATGATTTGCTAGTGTTGAAAGTGTTGAGGTATCATCAGCATAAAATGGGATACAAACTAAATTCTTTGACTTTTCAAATTTGTTTCTCATTTTTGATTTTTTCTCCAATGGGCCAGCATTAAAAATAATTTTAATATTCTCGTAATCATTATCTAGTAAATTTTCTATTATTGAAAAAAACTTATCTGTTGTTCTATTAACAATTATTGTTTTTTTATTCTCAAATAGTGAAAAATTGTTTAGTTCAGAGAAAATTATGTCTGGATTATTTATTATATCGTCAGCATCATATTTTATATTATTCTCACCAAACTTTTTTAAGATGTTGTCTATTATCTGATTTTTATAACCCTCATTTTCCCCGTATAGCAAAAAAAAACTTTGTTTAATTGAAATAATGTCCTTAGCTCGAAATGGTTTGATTATCATTGTTTTTTAACAGTATAACCGACGTTTCCTGTCAAAGAAGCATTAGATTTATTTGAGCTTATACTCTGTAAATAAATAAGCAAATTATCGATTATCTTTTCAGTTAAATTTTCTTTTAATGAATTTTCATATCTCTTTAAGCTAAATTTATTATCACTGTTGTCATAATTTATACCTTCTGAGAAAACCTTAGTTTCTTTGATATTTTTGTTGTTTGTCAAAGTTACCTTTACACTCACAATTAGACTAAAAGTATTAGGGTTTCCTTGTTTGTCTTTGGAGGCCGTAGTTTTCTCAAACTTTGAGTCAATTCTTAAATAGTAATTGTCACTATTTTTACTTGCGCTACTTAATGCACTAAGTCTATTTTTAATTTGTCTACCAATGTTTTGATCGTTTAGAATTTCAAGATCGCTAATATAAAAATTAGAGTTTTTGTTCGAATAAACTGTTTGATATCCACACTGAGTTAAAAACATAAAAATGGCTAAAAAAAAAATTTTATTTTTTATCATTTTGTTAAAATATTTATTAATCTATTTTTTACGAAAAAAACTTTATTAATTTGTTTTTCATCAAAAAATCTAGCTATTTTATCGTCTTTTTTGATTTGTTCCATTAAAGTTTTTTCATCAATATCCTTTGAGGTTGACAAAATTGCTCTCTTTTTTCCGTTAATTTGAATTACAAATTGAATGTTTTCAACCTCTAGTAATCTTTTATCTATCTTTGGCCATTTTGGAAACACTTCAAAATTTAAACTATCTAAACATTCAAAAATAATGTGTGGTAACACTGGCGAAAATATTGAAAGAATTTTTTTATAGTTTTCTTTTAAATTACTTTTAGAAACTTCGTTCTCAAGAAATTTAGACAAAAAATTATATGTTTCGTGCATATTAGCAATAATAACGTTGTAATTAAATTTTGATAGATGAGTATCTAGTTTGTTTATAAGCTGAGTAGTAAATTTATCTAATTGAATATCTGAATTTAATTTTTTATCATCAGAAGAATTTTTAATTTTCTCTAAAATTTTTTGATGTAATAACCAAAACTTTTGAACAAACTTATATGCAGCTGTCATACCTTGCTCTGACCATTGAACATCTTTTTCTGGCGGACTATCAGAAAGAATAAAAAATCTAACAGCATCTGCACCATAATTTTCTATCATCTGCTCGGGGTCAATAGTGTTTTTTTTGGATTTTGACATTGACTCTGAAGGTCCAACATTAACTTTTTTATTTGGGTCATTTTTTATGAAAAATTTCTTTCCATCTTTCGTATCTACCTCTTCAGGACTTAACCACCTATTATTTTCATCTCGGTAAGTTTCGTGGCAAACCATTCCTTGAGTAAAAAGACTTGTAAATGGTTCTGTCAACTCTAAATTTTCATTTTCATAACTTAAACCTTGCATAAAAAATCGAGAATAGAGCAAATGTAAAATTGCATGCTCTACGCCACCAATATATTGATCAACTGGCATCCAATATTTCACTTCTTCATCGTCATAACCGTAATCAGAATTTTTTGGTGAGCAAAATCTTAAAAAATACCAGGAAGAATCAACAAATGTATCAAGAGTATCTGTTTCTCTAACCATCTCAATATTATTTATTTTAACTCTCTTCCAGTCTTTTTTATTATCAAGTGGATTACCCTTTTTATTTAAATCTATTTCTTCAGGTAATTTCACGGGTAATTTTTCTTTTGGTATCAAGTGAACATTACCATTTTGGTCATATGCAACAGGTATGGGACAACCCCAATATCTCTGTCTTGAAACTCCCCAATCCTTTAATCTAAAATTAATTTTTTTTTTTCCTATTTTTTTTTTTTCTAAAATCTCAATTGTTTTAATAATTGACTCATCAGGAACTTTTAAACCATCCAAAAATTTAGAATTAAAAATTTCTCCTGGTCCTGTAAATGCTGTATTAGTCACTGAGTAACTGTCATTCTCTTCTAAGGGTTTGACTACAGTTTTAAAAGGTATTTTATACTTATTTGCAAAATCAAGGTCTCTTTGATCGTGAGCAGGACAGCCAAAAACTGCACCAAACCCGTAATCCATCAAAACAAAATTTGCAAAGTAAACAGGCACCTTTTGATCTAGATTTAGAGGATTAACAGCTTTTAAATCAGTTTTAAAACCAATTTTTTCACCTAAAGCAATTGACTCTTCCGTGGTCCCTGTTTTTGAGCACTCATTTTTAAAATCTATAAATTTTTGATTTTCAGTAAAGAATTCTGAAATAGGATGGTCTATAGAAACAGCTAAAAAAGAAAACCCAAATAAAGTGTCAGGACGAGTAGTGAAACATGTTATTTTATCTATTGGTAACTTACCTTCAATTTTAAAATCGATTTCACAACCGAAAGATTTACCAATCCAATTTTTTTGCATTGTTTTCACTTTATTTGGCCAGTTATTTAATTTATCTAATCCTTTTAATAGTTGGTCTGAAAATTTTGAAATATTAAAAAACCACTGATTTAATTTTTTTCTTTCAACGACAGCTCCTGATCGCCATCCTTTACCATCAATTACTTGCTCGTTTGCTAAAACTGTTTCATCAACAGGGTCCCAATTTACATAATTTTCTTTCCTATATACCAATCCCTTTTTATATAATTCTATAAAAAATAATTGTTGATGTTTGTAATAATCCTCAGAACAAGTCGATATTTCTCTATCCCAATCAATAGATAAACCTAATTTTTTTAGTTGATTTTTCATTACAGAAATATTCTTTTCCGTCCATTTTTTTGGATGAAGATTATTTTCCCTAGCAGCATTCTCAGCTGGCATGCCAAAAGAATCCCAACCCATTGGATGTAAGACGTTATAACCCTGCATTGATTTAAACCTTGAGAGAACGTCTCCAATTGTATAATTTCTAACATGTCCCATATGAATTTTTCCAGATGGGTAAGGAAACATCTCAAGGCAATAAAATTTTTCTTTTTTTTTGTCTATTTTTGATTTAAAGGATTTATTTTTCCCCCAAAAATCTTGCCATTTTTTTTCAATTTTTTTAAAATTGTATCTTTCCATTATTTAAAAAGTTAAAAAAGATTAATTATAATCTTTTGGTGTGTTGCCCAGTTTTTTAGTTTTAGATCCTTTTCTGTACTTTTTAACTTCATCTGATTTTGATTTATCTCCTTGCTCTTTATAAATTGAAGCTTTCTTAAGAATAGCTAGCTTTATTTGATTATTTATTTCGCTATCAATTTTTTGGATTTGGCAATCTTTCGTATCAGTTGAATTACAAATTTTTTCATGAATGATTATTTTTAAACCGTCTGCTCTAATCTCGTTACTTAAAAATCTTACCGTAATTTTTAATTCTCTTAAGTTCGAGTCGCTTGAGGATCCAGAAAACCAATCTGTGATTATAATCCCGCCTGAGTAGCTTGCATTAGTAAAGCTAACAAAATCTAAAACTTCTATAGAGGCTCTCCACATCTCATTTGATGAAGCAAAATCAAAAATACCACCTTGTTTTTTTGAGCCTCCAAAAGAGATACCTCTTCCCTCCTCAATATTTTTTTCAACTCTCTCTGTTACATCAATGGGCACGTCTTTAGCGGAAGGGAAAGTAAACATATCTTTTCCGCAAGAGCTTAAAAAAAGAATTAAAAGTAAGTAATATATTTTTTGCATTTAAATGTGTTTATAGAGTTTTTAACGTCAAAATTGAAAAAAACACTTTAAAATAATTTATTAAAAGATTTATCATAAATTTTTTTTTATTAAAAAAAAACCGCTTAAATATTAACTTATTAAGTTGTAAATTTGCAACACATAATCAAAAAATGTTGATTTTCAATAACTTTTAGAAAAAACCCGCTCTTAAAAGTATATAAATCCATCATTCATATATGAATATATAAACAAAGGAGTTTAATATGAATAAACTTAAAAAACTAGGACTTACAGCTTTAGGAACATCTTTAGTTGCAAGTTCTGCAATCGCAGCTGATGCAAGTTTAACTGGTAACGTTGGTTACACTTGGTCATCTGAAGAAGTTGGAACTTCAACAACTGATGGTATCGGTTATGAAGCTGACTTCAATATGGTTGTAAGCGGAGAAATGGACAATGGTTGGACAGCAACTGGTTCATTACTTTTAACTGAGAGTGCTACACTTTCATCTAGCTGGACTTCACTAACTATGGGATCAATGGGAACAATTATCGTTGGTAACGGTTATGGTGGTGTTGGTC
The DNA here is from genome assembly GCA_902626575.1 of uncultured Pelagibacteraceae bacterium. Lineage (GTDB taxonomy): Bacteria > Pseudomonadota > Alphaproteobacteria > Pelagibacterales > Pelagibacteraceae > Pelagibacter. Next base: position 202,684 of record CACOFY010000001.1, read on the forward strand.
AAGCATTTGACGATGTAACTCCTAGAGCTTACGAAGAAAACCACGACGGTATGAAAACATCTACAGCTATCGATAACATCGGTGCTTCAATGGACAACGGCCAAATCTTATACATGTCTCCATCATATGATTTGATGGGATTCAGTACATCATTAATGGCTGAGTACGCTCCAGAAGCTGACGATGCTGCAGTAACTGATGGTGGTGTTTCTGCTGGTGCATCAAACGTTTGGTCTTCAGGTCAAGGTCTTGGTGTTAAAGTATCAGGTATGGGTATTTCTGCTGGTGCATACGCGAGCGAGAAGAAAAGAGATGGTCAAGCTGGTGGTGTAACTGGTGACTCAATGAATGCTACATGGCACGTAAGCTATGCAGCTGGCCCAGTATCAATTGGTTACCAAACTGGTGGTGCTGATAACGCATTATCAACTGGTACAAGAGGTGCTAACGCTAGAACTGGTGGTGCTGAAGCTGCTAATACAGCTAAGCTTTATACAACAGCTGGTGGTTTATTTGAGTACGAGAAAATGTCAATTGCTGCAAACGTAAACGACAACTTCTCAATCTCTTGGGGTGAGTTGAAAGAAACTTACGATGCTCAGGACGATGGTACAATCGCAGATGTAGAAATGAAGTCTACTTCAATTCAATTTGCTTACTCAATGGGATCTATGTCAGTAAAAGGTTATATGACTGATACTGATAACCCAGGTTGGGATGCGAATGCATTATCTGACGAAGTAACAGAATTAGCAGTAGGATTCTCATTCTAATTGCGTCGAAAGACAATAATTCTATAAAACGGCCTAAATTTTATTTAGGCCGTTTTTTTTTATCCACGATATTGAGGCAATTCCACAGGATTTAGTTAAGCCAATCTTACGGATATTTTTTGAGTTAATTCCACCAAGGCTAACAATTTCCTTGTTTGTTTGATTTGCTAATAGATTAAATTTAATTGTATCAAGAAATTTTTTATTCTTTTCAGTTTTGAATATTGGGCTTATAAAAATTTTCTCGCATTTCTGTTTCTCCTTAATTCTAATTTCTTTATAATCATGCGCTGATCCAATAAACTTAAAATTTTTACCACAATTAATATTTCTAAAATTAAGTTTTTTATTGAAGGCTGGAAGATAAGCTCCATTTAATTTTAGTTTAATTGCTAGTTTAACATTATTTGCTAAATATAAATTAAACCCTTTTTTTATGCACAAACGTTTAATATTTAAAATTTCATTTTCATCTAGCTGCCTATTATAATCCCTAAAAATGATATTAATTTTCTTTTTAATTACTGATAATTCTTTTAAATTGTTTTTGTCTATGAAATAATAGATTTCTAGATTTTTATGCATAATTCTAAAGACAATTTAATATCAATAAAAAAAGAAATTCAAGAAATCAATCCTAATAGCCAGTTAATAGTTGTCACAAAAACTTTTAAAATGGATAAGATTGAACCACTGATAGAGTTTGGTCATATGCATTATGGAGAAAATAAAGTACAAGAGGCACTTGAAAAATGGGAGTCCGTTAAAGCTGAGCGAAAAGAGATAAAACTACATCTAATTGGAAAATTACAAACAAATAAAGTTAAATTTTGTCTACCACTTTTTGATTATATCCATGGGTTAGATAGTATTAAACTGGCAGAAAAATTAGCAAACGAGCAAATTAAAAGAAATTTTAGACCAAAAGTTTTTATTCAAGTTAATATTGGTGATGAGATAAAAAAAAATGGCGTTAACCAAAATGAGATTTTAAAATTTTATTCAAATATAAAAAAAAACTTTGATTTAGATGTAATTGGACTAATGTGCATACCACCATTTGTTAAGGACACAACGCCATTCTTTATTAAAATGAAATCTTTTGCTGAAACCTTGAATGTTAAACATTTAAGTATGGGTATGTCTGGTGACTATATAGAGGCATTAAAATGCTCTGCCACATTCATTAGGGTTGGATCAAAAATAATGGGAAATAGAAATTAGTAAATACTTATTTTTGTTTTTTTGTTTATTATTTTAAGAAGAACTAGCATATCATTTTTACTTAAGGCAATACATCCTGCTGTAGATTGATAGTTTTTTGTTAGGTGTATGAATATTGCACTTCCCTTGAACGGAACTGGTTTATTTAAATTATAATCAAGAACAATTACCAAATCATACTTTCTATCTATCCTAAACATTTTTTCATGCTTAATTTTTTTAGTCGCTTTTATAAGTGAATTATATTGTTTATGTCTTGGGTCATTGCACCAGCCCATATTTTTTTTTATTTTTATCTTTGGGAGCACAGTAATAATTTTTTTAAATCTGTCTGATCTATAATAGAGTTTTTTTAACAAAAAGGATCCTTTTGGTGTACAAAAGTCTCCCTCAACTTTTTTTGATTTTAAGCCATTTTTACCAATAGAACACTTAAAAGAAAATTCATCAATGTTTAATGTATCTTTATTTTTTAAACGTATTAGCATAAATTATTTAAATGTCTCGGTCTAAAGTTATTATATTAAATTTAAAGGGTTTGTATAATATTCTTTTGGAGTTAGGAGAATTTCTAAAATTTGAATTGCAATATCAAGAAAGTGAAAAAGATTTAATTGCAGAAAATAAGGAGAATATACATTTAATTATTTCTAATAATAAAATATCAAACAATACGGATAATAAAAATTCAATTATTTTAACAGAGCTACCAATTAAAATTTTAGATTTAATTGAGAAGATAAATATAAATTTATTAAAACAAAAATATAGCTCCCAATCTAATTTTGAGATTAAACAATATAAATTAGATTTAAACTCAAGAATTATGTCCTTTCAAAAAAAAGATTTAAAACTAACAGAGAGAGAAATTGAAATTATATTATTTTTAAACAAAAAACAAAATCCCCAAAACATTGATGTTTTACAAAAAGAAGTTTGGGGATACTCAGAAAATTTAGAGACACATACAGTTGAAACCCATGTTTACAGATTAAGAAAAAAAATTAAGGATACATTTAAAGACAATAATTTTTTGGTCAGCTCGAAAGATGGTTATAAAATCTAAATGAAAAAAAAGAACCTAGTAGCAAAAAATTTAATGTCAAAGCGGTATAAACCTAGGGTGGTTAAACCTAAAAAAGGTAAAGGTAGTTTTAAAAGACAAAAAAAATAATTTTTTAGAGCCTAGCTCCAATTTGTTGAATTACTTTAGAAGACATCCCAGTGCCTTTGTCTAAGCTTTCTTTAAGAGACATTTTATTAACAAATCCATGCAAAAAACCTGCCGCAAAAAGGTCTCCAGCACCCGTCAAATCAACAATTTTTAAACCTTGCTTAACTCCACATTCAACAACTTCATTTCCATTAATAGCTACAGCTCCTTTCTCGCCTCTTGTTAATACAATTATTTTACCAAGTGATTTTGAAAAATTAATCACTTCATCAAAAGATTTTGCATCTATTAATGACATAATTTCTTGCTCATTGGCGAATGTAATATCTAGTTTATTTTTAACTAATTCTAAAAAATGTGGTTTATGTCGATCAACACAAAATTGATCTGACAGCGACATTGCTACTTTATTTGCACTGAGAATTGCTTTTTCAAAAGCTTTTTTTGGCTCTCCTTCATCCCAAAGGTATCCCTCTAAAAGGATTATTTCACTTTGTTTAATTGCATCTGAATTAATATCGTTTTCATTTATTTTACCCGCTGTTCCTAAAAAAGTGCACATTGTTCTTTCAGAGTCAGGAGTTACTAAAATTAAGCAAGTTCCAGTGGGCAAATCCTCTTTTTTCTTTGAGTAAAAATATTTAACATTCTCTTGCTTTAGACCATCTTCATATTTGCTACCAAGTTCGTCATCATTAACTTTCCCTATAAATCCAACTTTATTTCCAAGTTGTGATAATCCAACAATAGAATTTGCAACTGAGCCACCTGAAACAGTCTTCTCTATTTTGAGATTTGAGAGTAATTTTTTAAATTCACTTTCATCAAATATTAATTTCATAGTGCTTTTTGTTAATTCATTCTTATTAATAAAGTCATCCTCAACTTTACAAATCACATCTACTATTGCGTTTCCTATACCTAAAATTTTCATATTAAGCTTTCTTAGTTTTGATTGGTTTTTTTCTATTAGGATAACAACTAGTGCAAATTTTACAAGTTATTCCGTAGCATTCTCTGGCTTTACAATACTCTCTCCCGTAGAAAATTATTTGAAGATGTAATTTATTCCAATATTTCATTGGAAATATCCTTTTAAGATCTTTTTCAGTTTGAACAACGTTTTTACCATTGGTAAGTCCCCACCTTTGTGCTAATCGGTGGATATGAGTGTCCACAGGAAAAGCTGGATGACCAAAACCTTGTGCCATCACAACGCTTGCAGTTTTGTGTCCAACACCTGGAAGTTCCTCTAATTCCTCAAAAGTTTTAGGCACTTTGCCTTTATACTTTTCAACTAGAGTTTTTGAGAGATTATATATACTCTTCGCTTTAATCCTAAATATTCCTATACTTCTGATTAACTTTTCAATTTTTTTTCTCCCTAATTTTACAAAATGTTCAGGTTTATTATATTTTGGATAAATACCTTTAGTTACATTATTAACATTTACATCAGTACATTGAGCTGAGAGTAAAACTGAAACTAAAAGAGTAAAATTGTTTCTATGTTTTAAAGGTACGGGTGTTTTTGGATAAATCTTATTTAATGTTTTAAGTATTATTTTAACTTTGCTTGCTTCATTCATTAACTATTTAAAATTTAAAACATCTCTCATTGAATAAAGACCTGGTTTTTTATTTATTAGCCATTTTGCAGCAGTTAACGCTCCCTCAGAGTATAAAGCTCTGTCAAAAGCTTCATGATTTAGAGTTATTATTTCTTTTCCACTTGAAAATTTTACCTCATGTTCACCTACAACTTCGCCTTTTCTAAGTGAATTAAAATTGATTTTTTTTGAGTAAGGAAATGTTTTTTTGTTAAAATATTTCTTGCCCATTATTTTATATAAATTTTTCCCTTTACCATCAGCAATACCTTTGCCAAGCATTAAAGCTGTACCAGATGGATGATCTTTTTTATGTTTATGATGGACTTCAAAAACTTTGCTTAGAAAGTTGTTTCCTAGTGATTTTGATGTAATTTCGGTTAAATACATTAAAAGGTTTATACCCAAACTCATGTTACCAGCCTTTAAAATTGGTATTTTTTTTGAATATTTTTTAATCAATTCCTCTTCTTTTTTGCTAAATCCAGTAGTCCCTATTACTACTTTTTTCTTAAGCTTTTGAGCTATTTTAAGAACTTCTAAAGTGCACTTAGGAACTGTGAAATCAATTACTAAACTTACTTTTTTAAATGAGTCTAAATTATTCAAGCCTGGTTTAATGCCTGAAATTTTTTTTTTAATTAGTCGGTTTTCAGTAAGAGTGACAAGCTTAAAGGTTTTGTCTGATTTAGCAGATTTAATGAGCTGCTGACCCATTCTACCTAAACAACCTGTTATAGCTAAGTTAATTTTTTTCATTTAAAGATAAGATACGAAAGTATCACAACTGATAATACAATTATAGCCCAAATACCTAAGTTTTTAAAAAATAACTTTTTCTTTGAATTGGAGCTAATGAAACCTGGAAGAACTAGGAACAAAACTGCAATTAAAGCTATTGCTGGAACTATTTCTTCTAAACCCATAATTTAATTTTTCCAAAAACTTTTTGCTTTTTGGAAGAATTTTTTAATACTTGGGTTTGATTTTTCATTTTCAATTTCTCTAAATTTTTCAAGTAGGTCTTTCTGTTCTCTGTTTAAAGAAATAGGAACTTCAGTATTAACTTGGATATAAAGATCTCCATTTCCGCTACCTCTCATATAAGGCATCCCTTTACCCTTTAATCTAAACTGTTTACCACTTTGTGTTCCAGCTGGTATTTTTATTTTTGCTTTACCACCATCTATTGTTGGAATTTCTATTGAGGTACCAAGAGCAGCATCTGCAATTGATATTGGACATTCAAAAAATAAATTTTCATCTGACCTTTTGAATAAATCATGAGAGTAAACATTTATAAATAGATATAAATCTCCACTTCCAGCTCCCTTAGTTCCTGCCTCTCCCTTTCCTGAAAGTCTTATTCTTGTTCCATCATCAACACCTTTTGGAATTGTAACTGACAATCTTTTAGATGCTTGTCTTTTTCCTTGTCCACTACACTCTGAGCATGGATTTGTTATTTGTTCACCAGAACCTGAGCATTGAGGACATGTTTGTTGGACTGTAAAAAATCCCTGACTTGACCTTACTTGACCATGACCTCCACACATTGAACATGAGCTTGCACTTGTTCCAGGTTTAGATCCTGATCCTTTACAAGTATTACATTTTTCAGATGTTGAAAATTTTATATCTTGTTTTTTACCCGCGTAGGCTTCTTCTAAAGTGATAGATAAATCATATCTAAGATCTGAACCTCTATTGTTTGATCGTCTAGATCTTCTGCCGCCACCAAAACCCTCTCCAAAAAAGTCTTCAAAAATATCTGAAAAGCTACTTGAGAAGTCAAAATTTCCAAATCCTCCTCTGCCTCCTCCTCCATTTTCGAATGCTGCGTGACCAAAATTATCATAATTTTGCTTTCTCTCAGCATTTGATAAAACATGATAGGCTTCAGAAGCTTCTTTAAATTTCTCCTCAGAGGCTTTATCGCCTTTATTTTTGTCAGGATGATATTTGACAGCTAATTTGCGATAAGCGGATTTAATTTGGTCTGCTGATGCGCTTTTGTTGATGCCCAAGACTTCGTAGTAATCTCTTTTTGCCATAAATAATTATAGACAAATAGTTGTAAAAACTTACGCGCTTTTTTCTTTATTCTCGTCTTTTACTTCTTCAAAGTCTGCATCAACAACGTTATCGTCTTTTTTTCCTTCTGGTTTATTATCTTTTGGTGCGTCTCCAGGCTTAGCACCTTGTTGAGATTTATAAATTGCTTCACCTAGTTTCATTGAAGATTGAACTAATTCTTGCGTTTTCTTTTTAATCTCCTCAACATCTGTTCCTTTTAATGCATTTCTTAAATTAGAAGCAGCAGTTTCAATTGCTTTTTTGTCAGCCTCTGAAACTTTTGCACCATGCTCTTTTAAATTTTTTTCTGTAGAGTGAATTAAAGTATCTGCCTGGTTTCTAGTATCCACAGCTTCTCTTTTTTTCTTATCCGCATCTTTATTTGCTTCAGCCTCTTTTACCATTTTACTGATCTCTTCGTCGCTTAAACCACCGGATGCTTGTATTTGGATTTTTTGTTCTTTACCTGTACCTTTGTCCTTAGCTGAAACATTCACAATTCCATTTGCGTCTATATCAAAAGTCACTTCAATTTGAGGGACACCTCTAGGTGCTGGCGCTATACCAACTAACTCAAAGTTACCTAAAATTTTATTATCTGCGGCCATTTCTCTTTCACCTTGCAATACTCTGATAGATACTGCTGGTTGGTTGTCATCTGCAGTGGAAAATACCTGGCTTTTCTTTGTTGGAATAGTAGTATTTTTATCAATCAACTTAGTAGAAACGCCACCTAATGTTTCAATACCTAATGATAAAGGAGTAACGTCTAATAAAAGTACGTCTTTTACATCGCCCTGAAGAACACCTGCCTGTATTGCGGCTCCCATTGCCACTACTTCATCAGGATTAACTGATTTATTTGGTTCTTTACCAAAAAAGTTTTTTACCTCTTCAACAACTTTCGGCATTCTTGTCATTCCTCCGACTAATACTACCTCATCAATTTCGCCCGCTGATAATCCAGCGTCTTTAAGAGCGGTCTTACAAGGAGGAATAGTTCTCGTAATCAGTTCTTCAACTAAAGCTTCAAGTTTTGCTCTAGTCATTTTTAAATTAATATGTTTTGGACCAGTTTTGTCAGCAGTTATGAATGGCAAATTTATTTCAGTTTGGGTTGCTGAGGATAATTCTATTTTAGCTTTTTCAGCTGCCTCTTTTAATCTCTGTAGTGCTAGTTTATCTGATTTTAAATCTATACCATTTTCTTTTTTGAATTCATTTAATAAATATTCAACAATAGTATTATCAAAGTCTTCACCACCTAAAAAAGTATCTCCATTTGTAGATTTTACCTCAAATACTCCATCACCCAACTCTAGAATTGATACATCGAATGTACCTCCACCCAAGTCGTAAACAGCAATTTTTTTATTTTGTTTTTTTTTATCTAAACCATAAGCTAGTGATGCAGCAGTTGGTTCATTTATAATTCTTAAAACTTCTAGACCAGCAATTTTTCCAGCATCTTTCGTTGCTTGTCTTTGAGCATCATTAAAGTATGCAGGAACTGTTATGACAGCTTTGGAGACCTCTTGTCCTAAATATTTTTCCGCTGTTTCTTTCATTTTCTGAAGTACAAATGCTGAAATTTGAGAAGGTGAATATTTTTTCCCCTTAGACTCAATCCATGCATCGCCTTTATCAGAATTAATAATTTTAAAAGGTGCAGTTTCTAAATCCTTTTTCACCGTTGGATCTTCAAAGTTTCTTCCAATCAATCTTTTAACTGCAAAAATTGTATTTTCAGGGTTTGTAACTGCCTGTCTTTTAGCCGGCTGTCCTATTAACTTTTCTTCAGTATCAGTAAAAGCGACTACCGAAGGAGTTGTTCTAGCTCCTTCTGCATTTTCTAATACTTTAGCTTGAGCACCATCCATTATGGCTACACAAGAGTTTGTTGTTCCTAGATCTATACCAATTACTTTGCTCATAATTTTTTAATAATGAAGTTCATATAGGAGTTATTTTTTAATCTACAAGCTTTAAACTCCTTAATTTTTCTCAATATTTTCCTTCTTTTCCTCACTTTTCTTTAAATTTTCTACATTTTTTTGTGCTTTTTTGGATACGCAAACTAAAGATGGTCTTAAAAGTCTATCCTTCATCATAAAACCTTTTTGAATTTCTTGAACTATTGTGCCTGGATCTTTCGCGTCATCTTCGACCTCCATCATTGCTTGATGAAAATTCGGATCAAGTTTTTCGTTGATTGACTTAATGACTTCAATATTATTTTTTTTTAGAATGGATAACATGTCTTTATTGATGATCTCCAAATGCTCTATAATTTTTTTTAAAGCATCGGTATTTTTTAATTCGTTATCATTTTGAAGAGCTACTTTTGATCTTTCTAAATTATCAATTAAATTCAAGGATTCTCTTGCAAAAGAAAATCCACCGTATTCAAAGGCCTCTTCTTTTTCTTTTTCATATCTTCTTCTCTGATTTTCCATATCTGCATATATTCTTGTAACCTTGTCTTCTAGATCTTTAATTTTCTCTTCAGGGGTTTGTTGTTTTTTAACTTCTTTGTCTTCAGAATTTTTAATTTCAGATTTATCTTTAATGACCTCTTCAGTATTATTTTGATCTTTATTATTAATTTCTTCTTTTTCCATAATAATCTATATGGTAAGAAAATGTTAAATTACTAGATGAAAATTAAAAAAATTACCGAAATTCTTATAGGATCAAATAATAAAGGAAAAGTAAGGGAAATTAAGGCTTTGCTTCCAAAAAAAGTAAAGATTTTTACAACAAGATCTTTTAATTTATCTAGTCCAAAAGAAACTGGCAAAACTTTTTTACAGAATTCATTAATTAAGGCTAGATATTTTTCTAAAAAATCAAAAAAAATTTGTATAGCCGATGACTCAGGTCTTGAAATTGATCTTTTAGACAAAGCGCCGGGCATATACTCAGCAAGATGGGGAGGCAAAAAAAATAATTTTAATCTTGCTATTAAAAAAGTTTATAGAAAACTAAATCAAAAAAATAAATTTTGGAAAAAGAAAAAGATTAAAGCGAGGTTTATTTGTGCTATTACAATATACGGGAAAAATTTTAAAACATTTCAATCAATTGGAAAAGTAGAGGGGAAAATATCAAATTTTAAAAAGGGAAAAAAAGGATTTGGTTATGATCCAATTTTTATCCCAAATGGAAAAAAAATTACTTTTGGTCAAATGAAACCATCATTAAAATTTAAAATTGACCATAGGTCAAAAGCTTTTAAAAAGATTAGAAAATTTTTTTAAACTTCCCATCTTCTACACGGTAAAATGTGAGAATATGATTAATCTTTTGATTATTTATTTCAAATACCCCTGATACGCCTTTAAATTTATTATCTTCAGTAAACAGTTTGTTGTTAACTTCAAAATCATTTTTTAAAAGTAAATAGTAAATTAATCCAATCAAATCATATCCAAGAATTCCTATTTGACTGGGATTTTCATTATAAATTTTCTTATAATCATGCCTAAAACTAAAGTAATTTTCTCTATTAATTGAAGGGAAGGCAATTGGTTGTGATGTTTTCTCTCTAAACAGAGTCTCGTCAAACCACTGATTTAAAGATATAAAAGCAACTTTTTTTGGAGATACATCAGTATATAACAATGATGTGGTGACACTTTTTAAACTTTCATTAAAGTCTGCAATTATAATTGAGTCATAACCAATTCTACCAAGAGTATCTTTTTTATTTAGTACTTCGAGCATTCTTTCCTTGTTATCTTCATCAGAGTTTTCAACTCTTTTTATTTCATCCTCAAGGTTTCTTTTTCTAATTTTATATCTTGTTACTTTTTCAATTTGTTTTGTAAGTTTAGTAGGTTCTGCATCGTAATAAAATATTTTTTTTGTTTTTAGTTTAGATTTAATTATCGCCTCCTCAACTTCCTCTTTAAAACTTTTTTTAGGTATCAAAACTAAAGTGCCATCTAAATCATTCATTTCAAGATATTTTTTAATTGCATCAAATTGAGATTTGGCATTTATGCCCGAGCTGATAACGTTATTTGGATTACCTAGAACTTTATTCGTAAAAGATAAAAATTTAGCATCTTGAAATTTATCTAATTCTTTTAAATTTTTATTAAATACTGGACCAATAAAAATTTTTGTTCCCTCTGAATATAGCTCATCTACAATTTTCAATGTTGTAGATGGATCTGATTTTGTATCTCTTGGTAAAACTAATAATCTATCATTATTAATTTTATTAATTCCTAGTCTTACAGACTGAATTATTGATTGGCCTATGTATGATGACTCACCTGACAGTGGCACTAATAAACCAATTTTAACAGCTTCTTCAGAACTTGCTGAATTAATCGAAGCGATAAAAACAAATAAGATTTTCAGTATTTTTTTATAAAATTCTTTCATTTTATTATGTTTATTATAATTATAATAAGTAATGATTTCATTCACTGATTTTAACAAAAATAAGTTAGAAAATGGTCTTTATGTTGTTTCCACACCAATTGGTAATCTTTCTGACATTTCTTTTAGAGCAATAGATGTTTTAAGCCAATCACACTTTATAGTTTGTGAAGATACAAGAGTTTCAAAAAAGTTATTAGAAAAGTATAAGATTAAAAATAAACTTATATCAAATCATAAATTTAATGAGAAAAAAAACCTTGAAAAATTAATTGGTTTATTAAAGTCAGATAAAATTGTTTCGTTAATATCTGACGCGGGAACACCATGTGTCTCTGATCCTGGATCTGTCTTAGTAAATGAAGCTATTAAAGAAAACATAAAAATTTATAGTGTTCCAGGAGCCAGCTCTGTAGCAGCTGCCTTTTCAGTTAGTGGGTTTACCGGTAAATATTTTTTTTATGGTTTTTTTCCGGAAAAGAAAAATGAATTAGAGAATGATTTTAAGACATTAGCGAATTTGAATTGTTCAATAGTTTTTTTTATATCCGCAAAAAAGTTTGAAAAAAAAAAAACCGAAATTAAGAACTACTTTTCTAAAAGAAAACTTGTAATTTGTAAGGAAATAACAAAACTATACGAAGAATATATTCGGTTCAATGTAAATGATATTGATAAAGTTAATTTGAACCTGAAAGGTGAAATTACATTGGTTTTTTCTCCATTAGCTTTAAATAATGAAAATTTTTTGAATGATAATGATAAGAAAAAAATTAAAAAATTAATAAAAAAATATAGTATAAAAGATATTATAAAAATAATTAGTAAAAATAAAAAAATTTCTAAAAAAGAAATCTATAATTTTTGCTTAAACGTAAAAAATGAAAGTTAATATTGCTTTTAAAATATTATTATTATTCTTAATAACAAGTTGTGTTGGGACCTCTTCTCAAGGAATATTTGGAACTGGAGTTAGTGTTGCTTTAGATCCAAGATCAATAGGTACACAAATAGACGATAATATAATGCAAAAAAATTTATCCTCAAGATTACTTCTTAAAGATAAAAAATATGTTTTATCTGTTAACACAAAAGTACTAGATGGTAGAATTTTTATTACTGGAAAAGTAGATGATCCTGAAGAAAAACTACAAATTACAAAAATGGCTTGGGAAACTAATGGTGTGAGATCTGTTAAAAATAATATCATTATAAAAGAGGAATTTAATTTTAAACAATCAGCCAAAGACCTTTTAATTACGAGTCAATTAAGGACCGCAATGATTGTAAACAAAAAAATTAAATCTACAAATTACAATATAGATACTTATAAAAAAAAAATTTACATATACGGTATCGCCCAAGATAAGGATGAGATGAAACAAGTCGTTCAAGAAGCTAAATCTATTCTGGATGTGGATAAAGTCGTCGCTAGTATTTTATTAGTTGAAGATTTAAGGATACAAAAAAACTAATTTAAAATTAAAAATAAAATTTTACTTATAAAAGACATAAAAATTATAAAACTTAGAAAAAAAATCCAGTACATTATTGTAACTGCTCGATTTCTTTTCCTTCTGAGTCTTACGAAATTTTCATCATCTAAGTTTGAAATATCTCTTTTTCCTTTAACCGGATAGTCGTAGCTCCACCTCCAAATAGTATCACCAAATCTTGCATCTAAATTATTAAAATATCTTATCCAAGCAGTGGCCCAAAGAAATGTAAAATATAAAATTATTAACAGCAATAATTCTGTTAACATTTTCTTAATTTATTTTTCCATAGTTAATTACACCTGCAGAGTATGCTGCTACAGATGCAAGGTTAAGTATATCTGATGTTGAAGATCTTAAAGGTGCAACTTCAATTGCTCTACCTAGTCCAATCAATAAAGGACCTATACCCTTAACATCTCCTAAAGTTTTCATTATTTTGTAAGAGATAGCCGCGCTATGCTGTCCAGGCATAATAAGTACGTTTGCGTTTCCAACAATTTCAGACATCGGATAGAGATCTTTATAATCAGTATTAAGCGCCACATCTGGTTGCATATCTCCATCAAATTTAAAATCGACATTCATTTTTTTTAAAATGTCAACGGCATCTATTATATGTTTTGTTCTGCTGGTAATAGGTTGACCAAATGTAGAGTGGGATAAGAAAGCAACTTTTGGATCAAAACCGAATAATCTCACAACTCTTGCAGCAGATTTTGCAATTTCTGCCAATTGTTTTGATGTGGGGTATTCGTGAACTGTTGTGTCAGCAATGAAAACAGTTTTGCCTTTACTGACGACCATATTTAGTCCAAACATTATCTCACCTGGTCTAGCATCAATAACTTTAGTTATTTTTTTTAAAGATTGAGAATATCGTCTAGTATTGCCAGTTACCATCGCATCTGCATCTCCACACTCAACCATACATGAAGCCCATATTACCCTGTCGTTTCTAGTCATTTTATCACAATCTCTCTCGAGCAAACCTTCTTTTCTGTGTAATTTGTTAAATAGAAATTTTATGTATTTTTCTCTTAAAATTTTATTTTTTTTCGCATTTACAATTTCAATATTAAAGTTTTCGCTGTATCCGATCTCTTTTAGTTTTTTTTTAATAATTTCTTCTTTTGCAACAATCATAGGTATTCCTAAGCCTGCATTTTTAAATGCTATAGCTGCTTTTAGTGTATTTTCATCTTCACCGTCTGCAAAAACAACTTTTTTCTGAGTTTTTTTAATTTGATTATTTATTCCTTGCATAATAGTAACAGAGGGATCAAGCCTTTGCTTAAGTTGCTCAGAGTAAATATTAAAATTCTCAATTTTCTTTCTTGCAACTCCAGTTTTAATTGCTGCTTTAGCAACTGCAACAGGTATGACGCTAATTAATCTTGGATCAAATGTAGAAGGTATAATATATTCTCTGCCGTATGTCGGTCTTTCTCCACCCATAGCCGCAACAACTTCATCTGGAACACGTTCTCTTGCTAAAGAAGCAATTGCTTTCACAGCTGCAACTTTCATTTCTTCATTTATTGTTTTTGCTCTCACGTCCAATGCTCCTCTAAAAATATAAGGAAAGCCAATTAAATTGTTAACTTGATTTGGGTAATCAGATCTTCCAGTTGCTATTATTGCATCTTTTCTTACTTCTTCTACTTCCTCAGGGGTAATTTCTGGATCTGGATTGGCACAAGCAAAAATAATTGGATTTTTAGACATCGACTTGACCATATCCTTCTTTAAAACACCAGCGGAGGAGAGACCCAAAAACACATCTGCATTTTTAATTGCATCTTTTAATGTTCTATCTTTTGTGTCTATAGCAAAAGCAGCCTTCCATTGATTAAGACCATCACGTTTTTTATGGATTACTCCTTTTCTATCTAACATCGTAATATTTTTTCTTGTAACACCTGTTTTTATAAAAAGGTTGGTGCATGCCATTGCTGAGGCTCCTGCGCCATTTACTACGACTTTAATTTTTTTAATATCTTTTTTTGCTATATCGATTGCATTAATTAATGCAGCACATGTAATAATTGCAGTCCCGTGTTGGTCATCATGGAAAACAGGGATGTCTAAAATCTCTTTTAATTTTTTCTCAATTATAAAACAATCAGGAGCAGCAATATCCTCAAGATTAATACCCCCAAAACTTTTTGAAAAATTCTTAATAGATTTAATAATTTCATCTGCATCATTTGAGTCAATTTCTAAATCTATTGAGTCAATGTCTGCGAACCTTTTGAACAAAACAGCCTTCCCCTCCATTACTGGTTTAGACGCGATTGCACCTAAATTTCCTAAGCCTAATATTGCAGATCCATTACTTATTACCGCAACAAGATTACCTTTTGTTGTGTAATCATAGGCTAAGTCAGGGTTTTTATAAATTGCTTTAACAGGCGCGGCAACACCAGGAGAATAGGCAAGAGCCAGGTCTCTTTTAGTCGTCATTGGTTTTGAGGAAACAATCTCGATTTTTCCAGATTTATTATTATTATGAAATTCTAATGCCTCTTTATCTGAATAATGTTCAATTTTATTTTTTTTCATTTAATATAATTAGCTATACAAATGGAGCTAAATTAAGACTAATATGATTTATGAATCTAATTAAGTCAACCGGGACATTTGGCTTCTTCACTTTATTAAGTAGAGTTCTTGGATATTTAAGGGACTTATTTATTGCAATATTTTTGGGATCAGGGCCAATAGCCGATGCATTTTTTGTTGCTTTTAGAATCCCAAATACTTTCAGAAGATTATTTTCAGAGGGAACTTTTAACGCTGCGTTTGTACCCCTTTATTCAGCAGAACTAACAAAAGGAAAAAAGGTATCACAAAAATTTGCAAACGAAATATATAATATTCTAATAATAGGTTTATTTTTTTTAATTTTAATTATTGAAATTTTTATGCCATGGTTTGTGCTTTTAATTGCTCCGGGCTTTACCGAAAATTCTGAAAAACTCGAACTTACAATTTACCTAACTAGAATAACATTTCCCTTTTTATTTTTTATAAGTTTAGCATCTTTTTTTGCAGCAATACTAAATTCACATAATAAGTTTGCTCTATCTGCTGCGGTACCTATAGTCTTAAATATAATTTTAATTTTAATATTACTTTTTGGAAGATATTTAAACGATGATCTTGTGAAATATTTAGCTTATGGAGTAACTATTTCGGGAATAATTCAATTTTTACTATTGATCTCGTTTGTTAAAAACTTTGTTAGTTTAAATATGTCATTAAAATTTAAATTTACAAAAAATGTAAAGTTATTTTTTACTAAACTTTTACCAAGCATTTTCTCTTCTGGTGTAACTCAAATTAATATTCTAGTTGGAACAATTATTGCATCATTTCAAGCAAGTGCAGTTTCTTATTTATATTATGCAGACAGAATTTATCAAATTAATCTGGCTATAGCTGGAATAGCAATAGGTACAATATTACTTCCAAATTTGAGTAGGTATATCAAAGAAAAAAATAAAACAAAAATACAGTTAATCCAAAATAAGTCCCTTGAGCTTAGTTTATTTTTAAGTTTTCCAGCAACCCTCGCATTGTTAATTGCGTCAGAAGAAATTACTTCATCTCTTTTTGGATATGGTTCTTTTAATATTTTAAGTGTTAAAAATTCAGCTGATGCACTTTTTTATTTTGCCTTAGGACTGCCTGCATTTGCATTTATTAAAGTTTTTTCAAGTTTTATTTTCGCAAGACAAAATACCAAAATCCCATTTTACTTTTCAGTAATTTCTGTAACTTTTAATGTAGTTATAAGTTTATATTTTTTTAATAAAATTGGGTTTATAATTATACCCATAGCCACTTCTATATCATCATGGCTTAATTCGTTTTTATTATTATTTTACTTAATTTATAAAAATTATTTTCACTTTAAATTAGATATCATTATTTCTTTTATTAAAATTGTTTTAGTATCATTAATAACATCATTTATATTTTATTATCTAATTGACATGACCCAAGAATATCTATCTTTTGAAAGTGGTTATAAGTTAATAACTATGGTCGGCATAGTGGTTTTTACGTTAATAATTTATATTGTGATATCGATCATTACTAAAGCTTTCAAAATATCTGATATTAAATTAAAGTACTGATTTATGGCTAAAAAAATATTTTCGGGTGTTCAGCCAACTGGTAATTTGCATCTAGGTAATTATATTGGGGCAATTAAAAATTTTGTAGATCTTCAAAACGAAAAAGATAACCAATGTATTTTTTGTGTTGTAGATTTGCATGCAATAACTGTTAAGCAAAACCCAAAGGAATTAAAAGACAATATAAGAGAAACTACCGCAACATTTTTAGCAAGTGGTATTAAACCCGAAAAAAGCATAATTTTTAATCAATCGCTAGTGCCAGCTCATTCGGAAGGATCATGGATACTTGGATGTGTCGCAAGAATGGGTTGGTTAAATAGGATGACACAGTTTAAGGAGAAAGCGGGAAAGGATAAAGAAAAAGCAAGTATAGGACTCTACATCTATCCAGTTTTAATGGCCGCAGATATACTTTTGTATGATGCATCTCATGTTCCAGTAGGTGAAGACCAAAAACAACACTTAGAGTTATCAAGAGATATTGCTCAAAAATTTAATTTGGATTACGAAAGTCCAAATTTTTTTAAAATTCCTGAGCCATTAATTCAAAAAAACTTTGCGAGAATAATGAGTTTAAAGGATGGAACAAAAAAAATGAGCAAATCAGACCCTTCTGATTTTAGTAGAATAAATTTAAAAGATACTAAAGATGAAATCATCAACAAAATTAAAAAAGCGAAAACAGATAATGAACAAATGCCAACAGAGGAAAATAGTCTCAATAAAAGACCTGAAATTGAAAATTTACTTAGTATTTACTCTAGCTTATCTGGTCAAAACTTAAAAAATACAATTGAACAATTTAGTGGGAAAAACTTCTCAGAATTTAAAAATGATTTAGCAGAAGTTGTTGTGGAAAATATTTCACCAATATCTGAGGAAATAAAAAAATTAGAACAAGATCCTCAATTTATAGATAACATTTTATTAAATGGATCTAAAAAAGCAGAAAAAATGGCAAAATTAAAAGTTGAAAAACTAAAAAAAATTATAGGTTTTTAAGTTAAGACATTTAAAATTAAAAAAAAATGATTATATAAATATTATGTATATTCAAACTCATAAAACACCAAACCCAAATTCTTTGAAATTTGTTACCGGCAAAAAAGTATCATCAATCGGACCTATTGAAATTTCAAAGAATGAAATGATAGATAATGTTTTGTTAAGAAATATTTTTTCTGTGAAGGGTGTTGAAAGTATTTTTTTAACTGAGGATTTTTTGACAATAAATAAGCAGGAGAGTATTGACTGGGAAGATATTAAGCACATAGTACTTGCATTATTAAATGAGTACTACGCAAACGGCAAAGAAATTATTATTGATCAGAAACCAACAATTGTTAATACTCAAAATCTTAAAGAAATTGAAAAACAAATTATTAAAATACTTGATACAAAGATTAAACCTGCAGTAGCAAGAGATGGAGGAGATATAAAATTCATAGAATTTAAGAATGGCGTTGTTAAAGTTCAATTACGTGGTAGTTGTTCAGGTTGTCCAAGCTCTATTATAACACTAAAACAGGGAGTGCAAAATCTTTTAACGCATTATATTCCGGACGTTAAACAAGTTGAAGCTATATAAATCGTACATGTTTAAAAACTCAAAAATAAATTTTAAGATGTTAAAAAAACCAAAATTAAACTTTAAACAAATTAGAAAAATAATAAGTGAAAAAGGTTTTGTATTAAAAAAAAAAAGAAATTTTTTTAATTTTAATGAGTTAAAAAGCTTTTACTACACAATTGCGAGTAGCTTGATATTAATATTGATTTTCTTTCTTTTACCTTTGTCAATAAATATAAAAAAAGAACTTCAAGTAGTAAAACAAAGTATAGATAATAAGTCTAAAATTGACTTTCAAAAAGTATTAGAAGGCAAACCTCTAGATGAGAAAGAAGAAGTTGACCAAATTTTAGATACAAAAAGTTTATTTGAAGATATCTTTTCTTTTGATGAAATACCCACAGATACAGTTAGGCTAAGCGCATCAACAGTTAAGGAATTATTTAAGGATACTGAGTACGATTTAAATGAAATAAGAAAGTCAAAATTAGTAAAGCCTATTAAGTTATCTTTGTTACCGGAAGAAATCAGAAATATTGAAAGTACTAAAGAAAAAAAGAAACTTTTTTTAGAAATAATTTTACCACTAGTTATTGAAGAGAATAATAGAATTAAATTAGATAGAATAAAATTATTTAAAGTATTGAATAAAAAAAGTAACACGAATAGTGAGACGAGATGGTTAAACTCAAAATTCAAACAGTATGGTGTGGTCAATAAAGATTTATCAACTCTTAAAATAAGGATGGATGAGGTACCGGTATCATTAGCTTTAGCTCAAGCAGCAAAGGAAACTGGATGGGGTACCTCAAGATTTGCCATAGAGGGAAATGCTTTGTTTGGACAATGGACTTTTAGTGGAGAAGGAATAAAACCTGCTGGAGCAGATTCTAGTGATGGATCCCACAAAGTAATGAAGTTCAAAGTTCTAAAAGCATCTGTAAGAGCATATCAAAGAAATTTAAACACGCACAATAGTTATAGAGAATTTAGAAAATCTAGAGCTTTAATGCGCGAAAGAAATCAAAAATTGGATAGCCTTGAGCTCGCAAATTTTTTAGATAAATATGCAGCTACAGGTACTGAATACACGAAAATAATAAAAAAAATAATTGAACAAAATGCTCTTCAAGATTTTGACAAAGTTAAGTTATTGCCAAGTAGTTTACAGCTTAAAAACATAATTTAATCTGTTTTAACTGAAAATTGAATTCCAAACCATCTCCATCCATTATCATTTAAAGAACAGTTAACCCTTCCTCTTCTGAATAGAAACTTATCTCTGAAATTTACTTTTAAAGAATTACCAATAAAAGTTAGTTTAGACTTTTCCCACTGATTTCCTTCGTCAGAAAAACAATTTATATTTTTTATATTTTTTTGTTCTTCAAAAAAATCAATTTTTAGATTTGGCGGGTTATTATCAGTCACGTACATATCAATTGGACTTATTTTTTTGAACTGCAATGGTAATAAATCAACTACAAAACTAAATCTTTCTAAATCTCCATATTTTTCATTGATCGGAAATCTTGGAAGCTGATACTTGTCTTTGTTTAAATCAATCACACCAGAATGCTGTCCAAAAGCAAATTTAAATTTTTTCTTAATAAAATTAATATGTTCTAAACTGTATTCCCCAAAAGGGTGAGAATAGAAGACTGGATTATAACCTAACTCTTTCTCGAAAATATTAATTGATTGATTAATATCACTTTTGAAATCATCAAAACTAAAATCTATAAGATATTCATGAGAATGTGAGTGATTTCCAATAAATGCAAATTCCTCTTTTTCTACTTCTTTTATCTGTTTCCAGGTCATATAACCATTTTTTCCAACCGGCTCTGTGGAAACGAATAAAATAAAAGGAATTTTATTTCGTTTTAAAAAAGGCCATGCATTTTCATAAAATGAAGTAAATGCATCATCTATAGTTATCAAAATTTTTTTTTCAGCTTTTGGTTTCTCAAAGTTCTTTTGAAAATCATCAGGATTTTCAAACTTATATTTTTTATTTTTTATAATTTGAATTTGCTTTTCAAAAATTTCCATTCTAACATTTGTTGATGGATACTTATTCTCGTTAAATCTATGATACATAATAGATAATGTTCCAGCTTCATTAGAATAATATTTACTATCATTTTCGAGTGCAATAGAGTCGCTCGAAAGAACAAAAAAAATGAAAAATTTGATAATTGATGCGACAGGTAATAAAATTTTATTAATCATAATCAATGATAAAAATATTTATACTAGTAGTCATGAAAATAGCAAAAGTAATTTTGATAAAATAACAATTTTAATTAACGATTTTTTAAAGAAATATAAAACAACATTATCAGGTATAAACCAAATATATGTAAATCGGGGGCCAGGAAGTTTTGCTGGTATCAGAAACTCGTTATCTATTGTAAAAGGGATACACTTAGCAAAAAATATTGACTATTATTGTTTCAGTTTTTTAGACTTTTCAGAAAATGATAAAAAAAAATTAAAAAATTGGCAAGAATTACCAAATTTATGTAGAAAATATAAAATTAAAAAAAATTTGATTAATCCGATTTATTAGAGTTAAATTAGTGGATGTCAGAAACAATAGAAAAAAAATGTATTGAAAAGGGCGTGAAACTTACAGAACAAAGACGAATTATTGCTCGTGTAATTTCAGAGTCAAAAGAGACATACGGGGAGTCTGATCATCCCGATGTTGACGAATTATACAGCAGAGTGTCAAAAATAGATCCAAAAATCAGTATCGCAACAGTTTACAGAACTGTTAAACTTTTTGAAGAAGCAGGGATACTGGTAAAACATGACTTTAAAGCAGGTAAGGCAAGATACGAGATTAATGATGATCACAATCATTTAATTGATATTAAAACAGGGGAAATAATCGAATTTGTTGATAATGATATAGAGGAACTACAAAAAAAAATTGCTGACAAGTATGGCTATGAGTTAGTCGATCACAAGCTTGAGCTTTACGGTGTTAAAAAAAAAAATTAATTAATGTCAAAAAGAGTATTTATAAAAACATTCGGTTGTCAGATGAATGTTTATGACTCAAATAGAATCTTAGATACAGTCAAAAAAATTGGTTTTACAGAAACTAAATCATTAGAGTTAAGCAATTGTTTTATACTTAATACCTGCCACATTCGAGACAAAGCTAAAGAAAAAGTTTACCACGAAATAGGTAGAGTAAAACAAAATTTTGAGGGAAAAGTAAAACCAATTGTTATTGTAGCAGGTTGTGTTGCGCAAGCAGAAAATTCTGAAATGTTAAAGAGAGAGCCTTATATTGATTTTGTAATCGGGCCACAATCCTATCATAAGCTCAATTATACAATTGAAAATTTTGAGAAAAATAAAATTAGAAATGAAATAACTGATTTTGACTCCGTGTCAAAATTTGACTATTTGAGTAAAATCAAAAATCAAGATAGTAACGTATCTTCATTTATAACAATTCAAGAAGGATGTGATAAATTTTGTCATTTTTGCGTTGTGCCTTATACACGTGGACCTGAGTATTCAAGACCATTCTACCAAATTTTAAATGAAGCAAAGCAATTAATACAAAGTGGTTCTAAAGAAATAATTTTATTAGGACAAAATGTAAACGCGTACTCAAGCGTAGAAAATAAAAAAGAATATAGATTATCAGATCTAATTATGGCCTTAGAAAATATAAAAGAGCTAAAGAGAATTAGATATATTACATCACATCCAAGAGATATGAGCGATGATTTAATAGACTGTTACAAAAACTCAAAAAAGCTAATGCCGTTTATCCATCTGCCAATTCAATCAGGATCAAATAAGATATTAAATCTTATGAACAGAAAACATAAAGTCGAAGATTATATTGACGTTTATGAAAGATTAAAAAAAATCAATAATAAAATTGAATTTTCTAGTGATTTTATTGTTGGCTATCCTGGTGAAACAGAAAAAGATTTTGAAGAAACATTGAAGCTAGTTAAAAATCTAAAATTTTTAAATTCATACTCATTTATATTTAGCCCAAGACCAGGAACCACAGCCTCAAACTATGATCAAATAGATCAAAAAATTTTAAAAGAAAGATTAAAAGTTTTACAAGAAATACTTTTTAATAATCAAAAGATTAAAAATAAAAGCTTTGAAAATAATCAAGTCAATGTTTTAGTTGAAAATAAAATGAAAAATCAAGATAAATTCTTTGGAAGAAATGAATATATGACATCTGTAATATTTAAAGGAAATGAAAGATTAGTTGGAAAAATAATTCCGGTTAAGATAAACAATAGTAATCAAAATAGTTTATTTGGTGAAATTTTAACTAACGACGTTGAGGCAGCATAGAATTGAATAAAACCCAAAGTAAAATTAGTACTAATCTAAAGTTTGTTTATTCGGACAATTCCCTAAGTATTGTATTTCCAAATAATGAACTCTTGATGGGAATTCTAGGTGAATTTAATAAAAATTTAAAAGAACTTGAAAATTTAACAGATACAAACCTTTATTTTAGAGGAAATTCAATAATAACAAAAGGCGATGATAAAAAAATTCAAATTATAAAAAATGCAATTCAATTTTTATGTGATCAATATATTATTAATGGATCGATAGAAAAAAAAGATATAATCTCATCAGTAAGTAAATTTATGATTAATGAAAATAATAATTTAAGTAAAAAAATTGAGTACATTATTAAAACTCCAAAAAAGTCTGTTATACCAAGATCAGAAAAACAAAAAAAATATGTTTCAGCTTTAAGAAGTAGTGACATTATTATATCAACAGGTCCAGCTGGAACAGGAAAAACTTTTTTATCCGTAGCAGTGGCATTGACAATGCTTTTAGATAAAAAAATCGAGAGAATTATTTTATCTAGACCTGCGGTGGAAGCTGGTGAGAGATTAGGTTTTTTACCTGGCGATATGAGAGAAAAAGTTGATCCATATTTACGCCCTTTATACGACTCTTTGTATGATTTATTAGATTTTGAGAAAATTCAAAAAAAAATTGAAATTGGCGATATTGAAATTGCTCCTCTTGCATTTATGAGAGGTAGAACTCTAAAAAACTCTTTTGCAATTTTAGATGAAGCTCAAAATGCAACAGATACGCAAATTAAAATGTTTTTGACGCGTGTAGGAGAAAATTCAAAAATAGTGATTAACGGTGACCCGTCACAAATAGATTTACCTAATAAATCCTTATCAGGGTTAAATAGATCCAAAAAACTATTGCGACATTTAAATGAAATTTCTGTAGTAGATTTCGACCACACCGACGTAGTCAGACACCCTTTAGTCTCAAAGATTGTCAAGGCTTATTCGGATAATAATAACAATGATTAAAGTTGACGTTGTTATAGATAATAATAAGTGGAAAAAAAAAATAAAAAGAGCAAATTTTTTTTTTAACAAGATTTTAAGTTTTTTTCCGAAAAAGTATAAATTTAAAAAAAAAAAAATTTTATTTTCACTTTCTTTATCTGATAACCAAAAAATTCAAAAATTGAATAAAAAATTTAGAAAAAAAAATAAACCAACAGATGTGCTTTCATTTCCTTACAATGATAAAGTGGGTAAAAACAAATTTTACCTTGGGGACATAATAATTAGTTACAATTATATGAACCAACCAAAAAATAAAAGTAATTTAAATTTTAAAAATAAGGTTGTAAAAATTTTTATTCATGGTTTTCTTCACCTTTTAGGTTTTGACCATAAAAAAAATAGTGATTTTAATAAAATGCAAAGAGAAGAAAATAAATTATTTAATTTATTAGAAAAAAAAATTGAAAAAATTATTTAATAATAAAAAAATCATATACTTTATAGTTTTCATTTTAGGAAGTTTAAGTTCTTTCAGTCTTCCACCATATAATTTATTTGTAATTAATTTTTTTACTCTAAGTTTTTTCTTTATTCTTTTAGTACAAAATAAAAATTTAGACAAAAAAAATTATTTTTTTTATGGATGGTTATTTGGTTTTGGTTATTTTTTATTCAGTTTATATTGGATAGCAATTTCATTAACATTTGATACAAGTCTTAAAATTTTAATACCTGTCTCAATAATAATAATACCATCTTTCTTGTCTTTATTTTTTGCTATACCTGCTTACTTATTGTCCTTCTTTTTTAAATTTAAAAATTTAGCTTTAATTTTAATTTTCTCTTTAATCCTAGGGGTCTTTGAATTTATTAGAGGTCATATTTTCACAGGGTTTCCATGGAATTTATTTTTATATTCTTTATCTAATAACATCTCATATATTCAAATGACCTCGTTTATCGGAACATATGGTTTAAATTTAGTTACTACTACATTTTTTTTTATTCCTGCAATTTTATTTTTAAAAAAGACAAAATTTGAATTAATTTTATCTTCTGTAATTTTTTCTATTTTACTATCATTTTTTTTTATCGGAGAATTAAGATTAAGTGATCAAAACATAGTTTCAAAAAATCAAAAAGATTTGCAAATCAAAATAATTTCCTCAAATATAGAAATAAAAAGATTTTATGACTCTTCAAAAGAGGAGAAAATTATTGATGAAATGATCAAAATCAGCAATCCTGAAAAAGAAATACCAACTTTATTTATTTGGCCTGAAGGGACTCTTACTTCTACATACCTAAAAGATATTGATAAATATAAAATCTCATTCAAAAAATTTAGTAAAAAACATTTAATTTTATTAGGTATAAATGATCTGAATGAGTTAGATAATTTAAAAATTTATAATTCTTTAGCTATTGTTGATAATGAATTAAATATTAAAGCATTATATCGCAAGAATGATCTTGTCCCTTTTGGAGAATTTTTACCATTTGAGAATGCTCTGAATAAAATTGGCTTGAGAAGCATTACAAATAATTATCAGTCATTTTCAAAAGGAGATCGCAGGGATATAATTAATATTAATAACGGTGACTTTAACTTGAATTTACTACCATTAATTTGTTATGAGATAATATATTCAGGTAAACTATCTGAAGTTAATAATTACGATTTAATAATTAATATTTCTGAAGATGGATGGTTTGGAAAATCTATAGGACCTCATCAACATTTTGCTCATTCAGTTTTTAGAGCTATAGAGGAAGGGAAAAGTATTATCAGATCATCAAATAATGGAATTTCAGCTATCATAGATCCTAAAGGAAAAATCATAAAAATTAATAAGTCAACTTCTAGTGGTGCATTAAGTGAATATGGTTTTGAAAAGCTGAGTGAAATGACTGTATTTTCAACATATGGTCGTAATAATATATTCTTTTATTTAGTACTAATTTATATTACCTTAATTTTTTTTTTAAAAAGACAATAAGGGAGATAAAATGAAAAAAAATTATTTATTTACTAGCGAATCTGTTTCCGAAGGTCATCCCGATAAAGTATGTGATAGAATTTCAGATATGGTTGTTGATACCTATTTAGGCATGGAACCTCAAGCAAGAGTAGCTTGTGAGACACTGACCACAACAAATAAAGTTATTTTAGCAGGAGAGACCAGAGGTCCCGAAATAAATAATGATGAATTAATTTCAAAAGTTAGAAATTGTATTAAGGATATTGGATATGACCAAGATGGTTTCACATATAAAGAAGCTACTAAAATTGAATGTCATTTGCACTCGCAATCAGCTGATATAGCGATGGGAGTAGACTCTTCAGGAAATAAAGACGAAGGCGCTGGAGACCAAGGAATAATGTTTGGTTATGCATGTAATGAGACAGATGTTTTAATGCCAGCTCCGATACATTTTTCGCACAGAATATTAAGATTAATGGCTGAAGATAGAAAATCAGGAAAGCTAAAAGGAATAGAGCCAGACTCAAAAAGTCAAATTACAATTGAATATAAGGATGGTGTTCCTGCAAATGTAAAATCAGTAGTGATTTCTACTCAACATTCTAAAGATGTAAATCTAGCAAAAGTGAAAGAACTTTGCATTCCTTATATTGAAAAATCCATTCCAAAAAATTTACTAGGCAGCCTTGATGAAAACGAAATATACATCAATCCAACTGGAAACTTTGTAATTGGAGGACCGGATGGTGACACAGGATTAACTGGAAGAAAGATAATTGTTGATACTTATGGTGGAGCTGCACCACATGGTGGTGGAGCTTTTTCTGGAAAAGATCCAACCAAAGTTGATAGATCTGCAGCTTATGCCTCAAGATATTTGGCAAAAAATATTGTATCATCAAAAATTTCAGATAAATGCTTAATCCAACTTGCTTATGCAATTGGAGTCTCAAAACCCTTATCAATTTATGTAGATCTTTTTTCAAATGATGAAGAAAAAAATAAACATGTAGAAAAATTGATAAAAGATAACTTTGATTTGAGTCCTAGAGGAATAAGGGAAATGTTAGGATTAAATAAACCTATTTATGAAAAATCAGCAGCATACGGTCATTTTGGACGAGAACCAGAGTCAAATGGTGCTTTTTCATGGGAAAAAACTGACAAGGCCTCAGTATTTAAGTGAGTAAAAAGTTGAAAATATAGAAAAAATATCTATATTTCACTTACATTATTGATATTTCAAAAATGGGCTTCGGCCCATTTTTTTTTATAAGGAAAAAATGCTAAACAGACGATCAGATAAATTAGAACTATTACGAATTGCAGAGGCAGTAGCTTTAG
Organism: uncultured Pelagibacteraceae bacterium; assembly: GCA_902626575.1. Classification (GTDB taxonomy): domain Bacteria; phylum Pseudomonadota; class Alphaproteobacteria; order Pelagibacterales; family Pelagibacteraceae; genus Pelagibacter. The sequence continues at coordinate 229,815 of CACOFY010000001.1, forward strand.
AAAAATCTATAGATAAAGAATTAATAATTAATTCAATGGAAACCGGTATTGCCAAAGCAGCAAAATCAAAATTTGGGCAGGAAAATGAAATAGAGGTACAAATAAATAGAGATAATGGAGATATTGGAATATTTAGAAAGTTAGTTATAGTTGAAAATCCCGAAAATACTAATACTGAAATTAGTCCGCAACAAGCTCAAAAACTTAGTGATGAAAATAAAGGAAAGAATATCGGTGATGTAATTTTACAACCTTTACCAACATTTGATTTTGGAAGAATTGCAGCCCAAACAGCCAAACAAGTAATAAGTACAAGTGTACGAGAAGCTGAAAGAGAAAGACAATTTAACGATTTTATTGATAAAAAAGATACAATATTAAGCGGTATTGTAAAAAGATTAGAATTTGGAAATGTAATTGTTGATTTAGGAAGAACTGAAGCAATAATACAAAAAAATGAAATGATTCCTAGAGAAAATATTAAAGCTGGAGATAGAATCAAGGCATATTGTTATGATGTTAGAAGAGAGCCTAGAGGACAACAAATTTTCTTATCAAGAGCACACCCAAAATTTATGGAAAAATTATTCATTCAAGAAGTACCAGAGATATATGATGGGTTAATTGAAATTATTTCTTCGTCAAGAGATCCAGGTAGTAGAGCAAAAATTTGTGTAAAGGCTATTGATAATTCATTAGATCCAGTCGGAGCTTGTGTAGGTATGAGAGGTAGTAGAGTACAAGCGGTTGTTAACGAATTACAAGGGGAAAAAATTGATATTGTAAACTGGTCTGAAGACCCTGCTGTTGTAGTATCGAATGCATTATCTCCAGCGGAAATTCAAAGAGTAAATGTTGATCTAGAAAATAAAAAACTGGATGTAATTTTAACTGAGGAAAATTTAAGCAAAGCTATAGGTAGGAGAGGTCAAAATGTTAGATTAGCTACAAAATTAATGAATTTTGAAATTAATATTATGACTGATCAAGAGGACTCAGAGAGAAGACAAACTGAGTTTAAAGAAAAAACTGAAAATTTTGTAAAAAATTTAGAGCTTGATGAAACATTAGGTCAATTACTTGTAGCTGAGGGATTTTCTTCAATTGACGATATTAAGGACTCTACAGTTGAGGCGTTAATTAAAATCGAGGGTATTGAGGAAGATACGGCTAAAGAATTGATAGATAGAGCAAAGGAATCTTATCAAAAAGACCAGGAAGAAATTTCAAAAAAAATCAAAGATCTTGGTCTTGAAAGCAATCTAATTGAGCACAATGGTTTAACACCGGGTATGCTTGTTACATTAGGAGAGCAAAAAATTTTAACTTTAAATGATTTCGCTGATTTAGCATCAGACGAGCTAACTGGAGGATATGATATTATTAAAGGTGAGAGGATAAAAATAAAAGGTTATCTTGAGGAATTTGCACTTTCTAAAAGTGAAGCAGATAATTTAATTATGTCTGCAAGAGAAAAAGTTTATAAAGATTAAGGATGACGTATGGAGAAAAAAAAAACGAAGTTAACACTGTCAGGAAATTTAAAAAAATCGATATCAAATATTGAAAAAGCAAAAACTCAAGGAAAAAACTCTGTTTTTATAGAAAAGAAATCAAATAAATTTTCTCCTAAAAAACCATTTAACAATAATACAAAATTTAGCTTTAAACCAAAAAGCCCTAATATTTCAAAACCTACACCTCCCCCAAATGATTATGAAAAAAGAAAACTTGCTGAACAAAGAGCAACTAAAAGACTTAAAGAAGATAAAGATAAAAGAGAAGCAAAAGGTAAAGCTGGAACCAAAAGGCGTGAATTAAAACTTACTATATCAAGAGCACTTAGCGGGGAAGATGAAGGAAGGTCAAGAAGTTTAGCAGCTTTAAAAAGAGCTAAGCAAAAGGAAAATAGAATAACACAAAAAGATAAAACTCAAGAAAGTTTAAAACCTGTCAAAAGAGATGTAAATATTCCAGAAATAATCACTATTAGAGAATTAGCAAATAGAATGGCAGAGCAATCTAGCAATATAATTAAACATTTATTAGGCATGGGTGTAACTGCAACAATAAATCATTCAATCGACTCGGATACTGCCGAATATCTGGTCAACGAATTTGGCCATAATCCCATCAAAGAAGAAAAGACTGAGGAAATTATAAAAAAAATCAAAGAAGTAAAATCCGAGAACTTAAAAAATAGACCACCAATAGTAACAGTTATGGGGCATGTTGATCATGGTAAAACATCTTTGTTAGATGTACTAAGAAGTACAAATGTTGTTTCTGGAGAATTCGGAGGAATAACTCAACATATTGGCGCTTACCAAATAAGTCACAAAGATCAAAAAATTACATTTATAGATACGCCTGGTCATGCTGCTTTTACCGAGATGAGAGCACGTGGATCTAAGTTAACTGATTTAGTAGTTTTAGTTGTTGCTGCCGATGATGGTGTAAAACCACAAACCATAGAGTCAATTAAACATGCAAAAGCAGCAAAAGTACCAATTGTAGTAGCCATCAATAAATGTGACTTACCTGAAGCTGATCCTATAAAAATAAAAAATCAACTTTTGGAGCATGAATTAATAGCTGAAGATTTGTCAGGTGATACATTAATGGTTGAGATTTCGACAAAAACTAAAAAAAATTTAGATAAACTTGTTGAGTCAATTATACTACAAGCAGAACTTTTAGATTTAAAAACTGACTATGAGAGTAAATCTACGGGGGTAGTTTTAGAATCCAAAATTGACGTTGGAAGAGGTCCTATTGCTAACATTATAATAACTAGTGGTACGCTAAAAAAAGGGGACTATTTTGTAAGTGGTTTACAGTGGGGGAAGGTAAGAGTGATTAACAATGATCATGGGAAAAATATTGATGTTGCATTACCAGCTTCTCCAATCGAAGTTCTAGGAATAAACGGTGCTGCTAAATCAGGAGATGACTTTTTAGTTTTAGAAAATGAGAAAGAAGCCAAGAGTCTTTGTGAAGCTAGAGTGCAAGAGTCAAAAGTAGGTAAAAATCCTTTGAAATTTGTAACACAAGAATCAGCTTTCAAAGATAAAGTTTCAGAGGAATTAAACATTATTATAAAGTCGGATGTTCATGGATCATCTGAGGCTATAAAAAATGCCGTAATGCAAATAAAACATGATGAGATAAAACCAAGAATAATTTTATCAGATATAGGAATGGTAACAGAAACTGATGTTTCTTTGGCTAAAGCTTCAAAGGCAATATTGGTTGCTTTCAATGTTAAACCAACTAAGGAAGCAAAAAAACTAGCTGAGCAAGAGAAAATTTCAATTTCCTCCTACAATATAATTTATGAAGTATTGGATTTTATTAAAAATAAAATGTCAGGTTTGCTATCTCCGGATGTTGAAGAACAGATTATTGGGTCTGCAGAGATATTAGAAATATTTAAGGTCTCAAAGGTCGGCAAAGTTGCAGGATCAAAAGTAATAGATGGAGAAATAACAAACAATTCAAGTGCGAGAATTATAAGAGATGGAGCGATTATTTATAATGGTAAGATTGGGTCGATTTTTAGAGAAAAAAATCAAGCCAAACAAGTAAGCGCAGGCTTAGAATGTGGTATTACACTAAAAGATTTCAGTGATTTTCAAAAAAATGACATTATAGAGGTTTATAGCTCTAAGATAACCGAGAGAAGAATATGAGAAGCAAAAAATCAAGTAGACCCGTAACACAAAGACAATTGAGAGTTGGAGAGATGATAAAACAAGCTTTAGGTACAATTTTTGTTAGAGGAGAGGCAAAATTGCCAAATTTAGACACAAATAATATCACAGTAACTGAAGTGAGGATGAGCCCTGACCTTAAAACTGCAAAAGCATTTGTTTTGCCACTTGGTGGAAAAAATGCTACTGAAGCGGTAAATATATTAAAGGAATTTTCCTTTGTTGTGAGAAAAGTTCTTTCAAAAAAAATAACTATGAAGTTTTTACCAAAAATACTATTTGTAAAAGACGACTCCTTTGAGTACGCAGAAAAAATTGAAAATTTAATAAAACAAACTAATAGACAGGAAAAGATATGATTAAAAAAGCAAAAGATTTAGCAATCCATGAGAAGGATACAGGATCATCCGAAGTTCAAATCGCATTATTAACTGAAAAGATTGAAGTGTTATCTAAACATGTTAAAGAGTTTAAGAAGGATAAGCATTCTTCAGTTGGATTACTAAAAGCAGTAAATAAGAGAAAAAAGTTATTGGATTATTTGAAGAGGAATAAATTAGACTCTTATAAAAATGTAATAAGTAAATTAAATATAAGGAAGTAAATGTTTAAAGTTTTTAAGAAAGAAATTGAAGTAGCAGGAAAAAAAATAAGTCTAGAAACTGGCAAAATTGCTAGACAAGCAGATGGAGCAATAATCGCAAAATGCGGTGAAACTGTAGTAATGGCTACGGTAGTTGGTGCAAAAAAAGTTAACCCGGATGTAGATTATTTTCCTTTATCGGTAAACTATCAAGAAAAATATTATGCAGCGGGCAAAATACCAGGGGGATACTTCAAAAGAGAAGCAAGACCAACTGAGAGCGAAACATTAATTTCTAGATTGATTGATAGACCGATCAGGCCTCTATTCCCTGATGAGTTCAAAAATGAAGTTCAATTACTACCAACTGTAATTTCATATGACAAAGAAAACGAAGCAGATATTTTATCAATTATTGCATCTTCAGCAGCTTTAGCAATTTCAGGAATGCCTTTTATGGGTCCGGTAGGAGCATCAAGGGTTGGTTTTATTGATGGTAAATATGTTTTAAATCCATCAAAAATTGATTTGCAAAAATCTAAATTAGATTTGGTTGTTGCAGGCACTAAAGATGCTGTGCTGATGGTCGAGTCTGAAGCAAAAGGCTTAACTGAGGAAGAGATGTTAAATGCAGTTAAGTTTGGTCATGAAAATTTTGTCCCTATTATTAAAATGATTGAGGATCTTGCAAAGGAGTGTAGAAAACCAGACTGGGAGATTGAAAAAAAAGATCTTACAGAAATTAGAAAAAAACTTGAAAGTGAATTTACGGATGATTTAAAAAAAGCATTCTCTACAAGAGACAAACAACACAGATCAAATCAAATTTCCGAAATAACAGAGAAAGCCAAAAAATTGTATGAGGAGAATGAAAATTTCACAGATTTAGACGTCAATTACGAACTTAAAAACTTAGAAAAGAGAATTGTTAGGACAGATATTCTTAAAAACAAAAATAGGATTGACGGAAGAGGTCTTGCAGACGTACGGCCTATCATGTGTGAAGTTGGAATTTTACCTAGAGTTCATGGATCAGCATTATTTACAAGAGGAGAGACTCAAGCAATAGTCACAACAACATTAGGAATTTCTGATGACGAACAAAGAATTGAAAGTTTAGATGGTCTACAAAGAGAAAGGTTCATGCTTCATTATAATTTTCCACCATTCTCAGTAGGAGAAACCGGCAGAATTGGCACAGGAAGAAGAGAAATTGGACATGGTAAACTTGCTTGGAGAGCTATAAATTCTTCTTTGCCACCAAAAGAAAGTTTTCCATACACTTTTAGGATTGTTTCAGAAATAACAGAGTCAAATGGTTCATCTTCTATGGCTACAGTTTGTGGATCATCACTTGCTCTGATGGATGCAGGTGTCCCAATAAAAGAGCCAGTAGCAGGTATTGCAATGGGACTGATTAAAGAAGGTGATGACTTTAGTGTACTTTCAGATATTTTAGGAGATGAGGATCATTTAGGTGATATGGATTTTAAAGTGGCGGGAACAAAAAATGGTATTACGTCTCTTCAAATGGATATTAAAATTACAGGAATTACATTTGAGATAATGGAACAAGCACTAAAACAAGCAAAAGATGGAAGAATTCATATTTTAGGTGAGATGAATAAAGCATTATCAAAATCAAGAGATGATGTAGGTAAACATACACCTAAGATGGAAAAAATAACTGTCGATAAAAAAGATATAGCAACTGTAATTGGAAAAGGTGGTGCAACTATAAGAGAAATTGTGGAAAAATCAGGAGCCAAAGTTGACGTTAACGATGAGGGCGAAGTCACAGTGTCAGCTCCAGATGAGGACTCTAGAAATAAAGCAATGCAAATGATAAAAGATCTCACTGCAAAAGCTGAATTAAATAAAATTTATAATGGCAAAGTAATGAAGATTATGGAGTTTGGTGCTTTTGTAAATTTTCTAGGAAAACAAGATGGTCTAGTTCATATTTCAGAATTAGCAGACAAAAGAGTTGCTAAGGTAACCGATGTTGTTAAAGAGGGCGATGAGGTTAAAGTAAAAGTAATTGGATTCGATAGAGGAAAAGTTAAATTATCAATCAAACAAGCAGCGATTTAATTAATATGCAAAATCAAGAAATATTAGAAATAATTGAAAATCTAAAAGGTAGAAGAAATTATGAGGAAAAGAAAGCATCCAAGTTAGGCTTTAGCTCACTTTATGCTTACTTTGAGGATAAAATTTATAAAGAAAAAAAAGAACTCGAAGAAGAGCAAAAAAGAGCGGAAGAAATTAAAACTGAAGAAAATTTAGATAATAAGTCTAAAAATAAAAGTTGCAGCTGTTGTTAAATAAATTTTAAATATATTTTACTTTTTTCCAACTATCTTTTTAAATAAATTATTAGCACTTAACCATCCATCCTCAAGTCTTGGTCCACCAAACCAATCTCCACAAATACCAAGGCCTATTTTTTTGTCCCAATAACTATCAGATTTTAATGGTTTTGAATTTGAGGAATATTTCCATCCATGTATATGAGTGAAGTATATTTTACTTATTTTTATTTTTGTTATATTTTTAAATCTATTAAGTAATATCTTTGTGAAATAAGTTTTTTTATTTTTAAAATTATCTATATTTTTTCTTCCATATTCAAAAGTACTTTGAAGTACCCATAAATCTTTATTGTAAGTAAATCTTTTTTTTGAATTTTCATTCGAAACCCACCCTAAAATTTTATCATTTGTAAAATAACTGCTATAATTATTAGATGTCTTATTTGTCATTAGTAAAACTGTTAAACTAGAATTCATTATTACTTTATTTTTAAATAAACTCGTTTTTACAAATTTTGATAATAATTTTTTGCATTGTGGAAATGGAATAGAAACTATTAAGTTTTTACTTTTAATAACTTGACCATTTTGAAATTGAAGACTCCAAACTTTATTAAGTCTATTTATTTTTGATAGTTCATATTGATGATAACATTTTATATTTTTTAATTGGTACTTACTAATATCGTTGTTTCCATTAACTCCTATTAACTTAATATGCTTATTTTTCTTTTTAACACTTTTATTAAGAAATTTATGGTTTCCGCCCCAAAATTTTAAAATTTTTTTTCTTGTAAGCTCCTTTGTAAATTTCCTAAATTTTAAGGATCTTGGAGATAAATATTGTAAACCGTGGTCAAAACCAATTTTTCCATTTAATCTTCTGAATGAGCTTCTGCCTCCAATTCCTTTAGCTTTATCGTAGACATTTACAGAAAATTTTTGATTTAAAAGTTTTGCTATTGTAGATCCAGATATGCCGGTTCCTATTACACAAAAATCTAACATTATTCAGATGGAATAAAAATTAGGCAAAGACCATTATTACAAAATCTTTTACCTGTTTTGCTAGGACCATCATTAAACACGTGTCCATGATGTGCACCACATTTTGCACAATGATACTCGACTCTTTCCATTCCGAAAGAGTAATCTACTTTAGTCTTAAAAGCACCTGGCAGAGCTTCAGAAAAGGAAGGCCAGCCAGTTCCACTATCAAACTTTGCGGTTGAGCTAAAAAGTTTGTTTCCACAATTTGCGCAATGATAAAAACCAACTCTTTTCTCGTACAAAAGACTACTTGTAAAAGGTCTCTCTGTTCCTTCGTTAAAAAGAATATCTTTTTGCTCTTTTGTTAGATTTTGATTAATTATTTTTTTTGTTTGAGAATATAAATACCTATGGGGTACAAGTATTAGTCCAAGTAAGGAAATACAAATTAGTTTTAAAAATTTACGTCTCATGATCATAAATTAATAAGTTTTTAAAGTTTTTAAACTTGCATTTAAACGCACCTTGATATTTTTTATTTAATAATAATACTTCCAAGCGTTTTAAAATTATTGTTTGAGATTAAGATTTCACCAGACGAAGTACCTTTGTCTAAAACTGCTAAAATAACAACATAATGTGTAATTAAAACTAGGTTGTCTTCACCTTTCCATTCCTTAACATATTTTTTCAAATTTTTGATTTGCTCTTCTTTATTATCTGCAAATTTTGCATCATAAAATGAATTTAAAGAACTAAAGACTTCAAAATTTTTAAAAGCAAATTTAGCTGTATCTTTACATCTACACCATTCGCTCGATAAAACTTTTTCTACTTTAATTTTATTATCTTTAAAAAATTCACCTATTTTTTTTGACTGTTCAATTCCATTTTTACTCAAATTTCTTTGAGTTGAGCAATCTTTTAAGTCAAAATTATCAGGATCTCCATTGCCAGGTGCAATCGCATGTCTTATAAAAATAATATTTCCACCACTTTTAAGTTGATTAATAATTTTATCAGAGGAAAATACGTTTGTTTGAAAGTTTAATAGTCCCAAAATTAGGATCAAAAAAACTTTTCTCATTTATTCCTTTTTTTTTCTCTTTTAAGTTTTCTTTTTTCTTTAAGGGAAAGCTTTGCTTTTTTCATTACACTTGAGTCTTTGAAAGATTTACCGCTATATCTCTTTGACATTTACTTTATATTTTTTGGGTCAGGCATACCAACTTTATTATAGCCTGCGTCGACATAATGAATTTCTCCTGTCACGCCACCACTAAGATCACTTAATAGGTATAATGCAGAATTTCCAACATCATGAATATCTACGTTTCTTTTTAAAAATGAGTGGTCTTCATTCCACTTATAAAGAAATTTAGCGTCCCCAATTGCAGAAGCTGCAAGCGTTTTAATTGGACCGGCACTTATTGCATTTACTCTTATTTTTTTGCTACCAAGATCTCGTGCAAGATATTTTACACTTGCCTCCAAAGCAGATTTACAAACTCCCATAACGTTATAATTTGGAATTGCCTTTGTTGACTCGTAGGTTAATGTTAACATACTTCCACCATCTTCAATTATTTTTGAAGCTTCTTTGGCAACTTCTGTGAATGAAAAACAAGAAATTAGCATACTTCTTAAAAAATTTTCCCTGGTAGTATTTAGATACTCCCCAGATAACTCAGATTTATCTGAAAATGCTACTGCATGAACTACAAAATCAATTTTTCCCCAATGTGATTTAATATCTTCAAAAAGTTTGATTACCTCATCCTTTTTTTCTACATCGCAACTAAATGTTGTCTTAGAATTTAATTTTTCTGCTAATGGAACAACTCTTTTCTTAAGCGCATCACCCAAATAGGTGAATGCTAAATCAGCTCCGGCCTCTGATAGTTTTTGAGATATTCCCCAAGCTATAGATCTCTCATTAGCTACTCCCATGATCAACCCTTTTTTGCCTTTCATTAAATCCATATTAAACTTTCTCAAATACTAATGTTGCATTAGTTCCACCAAACCCGAAGCTATTCGACATTACAGAATTTAAAGTAACATCTTTTTCAACTTTCGTGACAATTGGATATTTTTTTGCCTCATCATCCATGTCAGTAATATTTGCAGATGCTGCTATAAAACTATTTTTCATCATAATTAGACTATAAACAGCCTCATGAACAGAAGTTGCTCCCAAAGAATGTCCTGCTAGAGATTTTGTGGAGCTTATTTTTGGTTTATAGTCAGTAAATACTTTACCAACAGCATTAAGCTCAGTTATATCACCAACTGGAGTTGAAGTTCCATGAGTATTAATATAATCGATCTTATTTTTTGCAGTTCCAAGAGCCATATTCATACATCTTACAGCCCCCTCTCCCGACGGTGCTACCATATCATAGCCATCTGATGTTGCACCATATCCTGTAATCTCAGCGTAAATTTTTGCACCTCTTGCTTTAGCATGCTCGTATTCTTCTAAGACTAAAACTCCACCACCACCTGAAATTACGAAGCCATCCCTAGTTTTATCGTAAGGTCTTGATGCTTTTTCAGGAGTATCATTATATTTTGAGGACAAAGCAGTCATAGCATCAAACATTGCAGTCATTGCAAAGTGAACTTCATCACTTCCACCTGCAAATATGATTTTTTGTTTACCTAATTGAATTAATTCCATCGCATTTCCTATACAATGACCACTTGTTGCGCAGGCAGAACTTATAGTGTAATTAACTCCTTTAATTTTAAAAGGGACTGCCAAAGTTGCCGAAGCGGTACTGGACATAGTTCTTGGGACTACAAAAGGCCCCATTCTTTTTGGACTCTTTTGTCTTGTTTTATCAGCCGCCAAAATAACATTTTCAATTGATGGACCTCCAGAACCCATTATCATTCCTGTTGAAATATTACTTACATCTTTTTCCTCTAACCCTGAATCTTTTACCGCTTCAGACATTGAAATATAATTATATGCAGATCCTGGACCCATAAATCTAATAAACTTCCTGTCTACATGATCCTCTAATTTAATGTTTGGTTTACCATGCACATTACTTTTTAAATTATACTCTTTGTATTCTTCGGAAAACGTAATTCCCGATTTAGAATTTAGTAAAGACTGATAGACTTCTTCTTGATTATTTCCCAAACACGAAACAACACCAATTCCAGTTATTACAACTCTTTTCATTATTTAAACAGTCCAACTTTTAAATTTTCAGCACTATAAATTTTTTTTCCGTCAGCTAATAAAATTCCATTCGCGAGACCAACTGTAGTACCTTCTTTTACTAATATTCTTTTCATATCAATTTCATAAATCGCTTTTTTAACATTTTTTAAAACCTCTCCAGTAAATTTTACACTATTTACGCCCAAAGCACGTCCTCTACCTGGATTACCTAGCCAGCCCAAATAAAATCCAACCAATTGCCACATTGCATCTAATCCAAGGCATCCTGGCATAACAGGATCTTCTTGAAAATGACAATCAAAAAACCAAAGCTCATCTTTAATATCCAATTCAGCTTTTATTAACCCTTTTTTAAAAGCACCTTTATCTTCACTAATTTCTGTTATTCTGTCAAACATTAGCATTGGTGGTAATGGTAGCTTTGCATTTCCAGGCCCAAAAAGGTTACCTTTTCCGCAATTAATTAATTCATCATAATTGAATGAATTCTTTTTCATAAAATTGTAACCTTATTACTTGATTTAAATAAATTATAATATAGAAATAGTTTAGAACTATTATAAATTATCACAATGAAAAACCAAGATTTTATCAATAAATTGAGAAATTCAGGCTTAAGACCCACAAAACAAAGAATAAAAATTTGCGAAGCTTTGTTCAATACTGAAAAAACCTTTCATTTTACAGTGAATGATTTAGCAAAAATGATGCAAAAAAATTTCAATGAGAAAATTTCTTTAGCTACTGTTTACAATACACTCCATGCTTTTAAAAAAAAAGGATACGTAAAAGAAATTTCTTTAGGAAATGACAAAAGCTATTTTGATACAAACATTAATGCTCATCATCATTTTTTTGATACTAAAACAAACGAGCTAATAGATATTGACTCAAACAAAATTGAGCTTAAAAATGTTCCAAATCCACCAAAAGGAAAATCAATAAAAGCTATTGATGTAGTTATAAACATTGAGAACGATTCTCAATAGTTTATAAACATTCTAAACTACTTGACATCTAATTTAGAGAAATTATAAACTAAATTAAGTAACACGAAATTATGAGTAGCGAAATCAACAAAGAAGTTAACAAGTGTCCGTTTACTGGAGCCGGCACCCCAGCAAAATATCCCACAGGAAAGGGTCAAACAAATAAGAATTGGTGGCCTAATGCCTTAAATTTAAAAATTCTTTCTCAGCATTCTTCTCTAGTGAACCCAATGGATCAAAAATTTAGTTACAAGAAAGAATTTAAAAAGCTTAATTACAAAGCTCTTAAAAAAGATTTACTTAAATTAATGACAGACTCCCAAGAATGGTGGCCAGCTGATTACGGGCACTATGGGCCTTTTTTCATAAGATTAGCCTGGCATGCAGCTGGGACTTATAGGACTGGTGACGGAAGAGGTGGCGCTGGAACAGGAAATCAACGTTTCGCACCCCTTAATAGTTGGCCGGATAATGTAAACTTAGATAAAGCAAGGTTATTACTATGGCCTATCAAAAAAAAATATGGAAAAAAAATTTCTTGGGCTGATCTTTTCATTTTAGTTGGAAACGTTGCTTTAGAGTCAATGGGCTTTAAAACATTTGGATTTGGAGCAGGCAGAGAAGATATTTGGGAGCCTGAGGAAGATATTTATTGGGGATCCGAGAAGGAATGGCTTGGAGTAAATCGTTATAGTGGGGAACGTGAACTTGAAAACCCTTTAGGAGCGTCTCATATGGGTTTAATTTATGTTAATCCACAAGGACCAGATGCCAACCCCGATCCATTACTCGCTGCTCGTGATATAAGAGAAACTTTTGGTAGGATGGCTATGAATGATTACGAAACTGTGGCTTTAGTTGCAGGAGGGCATACATTTGGAAAATCACATGGAGCTGCACCAGAATCACATAAAGGTCCAGAGCCAGAAGGTTCTAAAATTCAATATCAATCAACAGGATGGAATAGTGACTACGGAAGTGGAAAAGCTGAAGATACAATAAGTAGCGGTATCGAAGGAGCTTGGACGTCTAATCCAATTAAATGGGATATGGGTTACTTTGAAAATCTATTTGGTTATGATTGGGAATTAACAAAGAGTCCAGCAGGCGCTCATCAGTGGAAACCCAAGCAAAATGGTCATGCTATATCAACTACTCCAGATGCACATGTAAAATCTAAAAAAAATCTTCCAATGATGCAAACTACAGATCTGTCTTTAAAACTAGATCCAAAATACGGTCCTATTTCTAGACATTTCCATAATAATCCTAAAGAGTTTGCAGATGCCTTTGCTAGAGCATGGTTTAAACTTACACATAGAGATATGGGTCCCAAAGTTAACTACTTAGGAAGCGAAGTGCCAAAAGAAGATCTGATTTGGCAAGACCCTATACCTAAAAATAAATTTAAAATTAAGAACAAAGATATTGATTTACTTAAAAATAAAATTGCTAAATCTGGTCTATCTGTTTCGCAATTAGTAACAACAGCCTGGGCATCAGCAGCCTCATTCAGGGGATCAGACAAAAGAGGTGGAGCAAATGGTGCAAGAATACGTCAAGCACCTCAAAAAGATTGGAAAGTAAACAATCCTTCGCAGCTTTCAAAAGTAATTAAAGTTTTAGAAAAAATAAAAAAATCTTTTGATAGCAATAAAAAGAAAGTGTCATTGGCTGATTTAATTGTTTTAGCGGGTGGTGTTGGAATTGAGAAAGCAGCAAAAGATGTAGGAAAAAAAATCAAGGTCCCATTCTCACAAGGACGTGGTGATGCTTCTCAAGATCAAACGGATATTCATTCATTTGGATTATTAGAACCAAAAGCAGATGCTTTCAGAAATTATGCAGATGCAGACCATTCTGAAATTGCTGAGGAAATGTTAATTGATAAAGCACAATTAATGAATCTTACTGGCCCTGAAATGACCGTCTTGATTGGTGGTATGAGAGTTTTAGGTGCCAATTATGATAATTCAAAACACGGAGTTTTTACAAAAAAAGTAGGAAAATTGTCTAACGACTTTTTTGTAAATCTTCTTGATATGGATACTGAATGGAAAGAGGTATCACTAAAAGAAGACCTTTTCGAAGGTAAAGACAGAAAAACAGGAAAATTTAAGTGGACAGCTACTAGAGCAGATTTAATATTTGGGTCAAATTCGCAACTGCGCGCTTTTGCTGAAGTTTATGCTTGCGAGGATGCTAAAGATAAGTTTATAAAAGATTTCATTACTGCCTGGGTAAAAGTAATGAATTTAGATCGTTTTGATTTAAAAAAATAAAGGGTAATAAAATAATGACACAAGTTAGTTTTGAGGATTTTTATCAAGTACCTAATCTTAAGTTTAATATAACAAAGTTAAGACAAGATCTTGATAAAGTTTTAAAGAGTAAAAATTTTAATTCTTTAGGTATTACACATTTTGGCGCTATACCTTTGAACAGAGTGCCAAACGATAATAGCTCAGTTGAAGGACACAATGTAAGAGGAAAGTATTGGACGATTGCAGATGAGACTGGAAAAGTTGTTTCAAGAGATATTGCAATTGACGAGTCAAAATATACTGAACTAATGCCAGAATTTGAAAATACTTATTTTAAAGAAGTTTATGAAACCCTTAAAAGCAGATTTAAACTTGGTAGAGTTAGACTTCTGCTTAAAGAGCCAAGATCTACGCTAAGCTGGCATAAGGATCCTGAGCCTAGATTACATGTGCCTATAATTACAAATAAAGGATGTTCAATGGTAATAGAAAATGTAGCTAAACATTTGCCTGCGGATGGTCATGTAACAATCACTAACAATACAAAATTCCACAACTTTTTTAATGGTGGAGAGCAAGCAAGAATTCATTTAGTGGCGTGTGTTTTAGAGGATCCTTTTAAAAATTTAAAATGACAGAGTTAACAAAAAGCTTATTCGGTGCGTCATTAGATATTTTTAAGAATAATAAAGGTTCGATATTAAGAACTATAGTTTATACGATTGGCCACTTTGCTATTGCTATTACTGTTTTAATGCTTGTAGCAGATGTTTCTTTTATGATTGCATTAACAGATGCAATAGTTGAGCCTCTAGCCAATTCTATTTGGTATTTTATTTTAGATAAATGGTGGGCAAGTAGACCTAAAAAATAAATTTTGCGAATGATTATTATTCATCCAGAAAATCCAGCATAAAAAAATTTATTTTTGCAAACAATTATCATTTGCGCATATTTAAGTTGATAAAGTTATCAACAATTTTTATTGTAGTTTTATGAAAACACAAAACTACAATTGTAAAAAGTGCGGACTAACAATCGCATCAACTTGTTCCAAATGTGATAAAACAGTTGATGTAAAAGTTTTAGATGATGGTTGTATTGTTCAACTTACAAAATGTGGGGACTGTGCGAACATACCTGTTATCAAAGACGTTTGTTTGCAGCAAGAGTAATTACTTAATACCCCAAACATTTTGAGTATTTAACCAACCAGTGTAATTGTTGGTTTTTACCTTACACCAATTTTGCTTGCACTTTTTAACAAGAACCAATACCCCCTTTTCAATTCTTACTAATGGCTTTGAGTAATAGCTATCTTTTTTAAAAAGAATTTTATTCTCCATAACCACAAGAGACTTTGGAGACTTTAATTGAGAAATGTGTATCCAACCCCCATTATTCTTATGATCAATAATTTTTCTAAAATTTTCTTTTTTATCGATAACCTTTAAAGGTAGATATTTTTTTTTGTAAATAAACTTAATTTGATCATTTTTACTTGGCCCATACCTTACATTTACCTCATTATACTTAAGCATTAAAAAGTAATCACCCTCTTGTGCGAAAACATTTATATGAAAATTAAAAAATATAATAAGTAAGAAAATTTTTAGCATATACAATTTTTTTTCTTATTAAATTTTACTTTTCTAAATTTTAGATCTTTTAAGTTCAAAATTAAAATATTTGAACTTAAGCCTCTTCCCACATGACAGATTTTTTTTATGGCCTCAATAGCTTGTAAATTTCCAACAACCCCAGCTACAGGACCTAAAATACCATCGGACTCACAATTTAATACATCATCCGGAGGAAGTTCTTGGTAGAAACATTTTAAACAGGGTTCGTTTTTATTCTTAAAATCAAATGTAAAAATATGGCCATCAAATCTGCTGATAGATCCAGATATAAAGTATTTTTTTAATTTTACCGAACCTTCATTTAATAGAAATTTTGCTTTAAAATTATCAGTCCCATCAATAATAACATCGTAATTTTTAGCAATTTTATCAAAATTTTTGTTAGTAATTTTTACTTTGTGTTTAATAATTTTAATATCAGGGTCAATTTTTTTAATTTTTGTATAGATAACATCAACTTTTAATTTCCCCACATCTTGAGAATTATACATTCCTTGACGATGAATATTAGATAAGCTTACTTTATCAAAATCTACTAACCCAACCCGTCCAACTCCAGCTCGACACAAGTAATCTACAGCTGGACAACCTAATCCTCCAAGCCCAACAATTAATATTTTAGATAATGATATTTTTTTTTGACCAAGGATACCAATATCTTTTAAAACTATCTGTCTTGAATATTTCTCTAAATAATTTTTATTGAATTTTTTTTTCATTTTCCAGTAGATCCAAAACCCCCAGAACCTCTGATTGTTTCAGGTAAATCTTGTACCTCTTCAAACTGTACTTTTAAAATTGGAACAAGAACCATTTGGGCTATCCTGTCACCATTATTAATAATAAATTCTTTATCACCATGATTAAATAAAATAACTTTTAACTCTCCTCTATAATCACTGTCTATAGTGCCTGGCGTATTGAGAACCGAAATATTGGATTTTGCTGCTAAACCTGATCTAGGTCTAATTTGAATTTCAGTATCATTTGGTATTGCTACAGATAATCCAGTTGGGACCAACGCAGATTTATTGGGCTTAATCACAATTTTATCTTCTGTAAGAGCCATTAAATCCATTCCCGAGGATCCGTCAGTTTTATAAATTGGTATTTGAGCTTTATGACTAAGTTTTTTAATTAAAACTTTAATCATAATTAATTCAGGTGATTTATAATTCTCTCCACAATCTTGTCGGCGAGATTACTTTTGCTTGATTTTTTTATTTCCTCAAAGTCTTTATTTTTATAGAAAATTGAAACGGAGTTTTCGTCCGACTCGAAGCCAATATCTTTCTTTGATATATCATTTGCTATTATCCAGTCACAGTTTTTTTCTGTTAATTTATTCTTTGCATTTAATTCTAAATTCATTGTTTCAGCAGCAAAACCAATTACAAGTTTTGGTCTCAATGAATTATGATTTGATACATTATTTAAAATATCAATATTTTTTTCTAAATTTAGTACAAGGTTATCCTTTTTTTTAATCTTATTTTTATTATAGTTTTTAATCTTCCAATCACCAACGGCTGCAGAAAATACTGCTACATCTGCAGGTAAATTATTTAATGTTTCTTCATACATTTCTTCTGCGGTTTTTACCTTTATTAACTTAATATTAGGATCTGCTATTTGATTTGAAGGTCCTGAAATTAATGTAGTATCAAATCCGTTTCTGTTTAAAGAATTTGCTATTTCAAAGCCTTGTTTGCCACTTGATCTATTTGTAATATATCTTACAGGATCTATAAATTCCTGAGTAGGACCAGCAGTTACGATAGCCCTTTTTTTATTAACATTATTCAATTTTTTGAAATACTGATTTAGGTAATTAAGAATTTCAGTTGGCTCTGACATTTTACCTTCGCCGTATTCTCCACAAGCCATATCACCAATATTTGGTCCAATCATTTCATAACCAAAAGTTTTTAACTTTTGTATATTATCTTTATTGGATTTATGTTCCCACATTCTTACATTCATCGCAGGCGCTAAAAAAATTTTCTTATTTGATGCTAGTGTCACAGTTGTAGAAAGATCATCCGCAAGTCCATAACTTAATTTTGAAATTGTATTAGCTGTAGCAGGTGCAATTAATATCAAATCAGCCCATCTAGAAAGTGATATATGATCCATTTCTGCTTCATTCTCATGATCAAAAAGTTGGGTATAAACTTTTTCTTGAGAAAGAGAGACAACGGATAATGGTGTCACGAATTTTTTAGCATTTTTCGTAAGTATAGTTTTTACCTGCGCACCATTTTTTTTTATTAGTCTTATTACATCTAAAGCTTTATAAGCAGCAATACCACCACAGATAATAAGTAATATTTTTTTTCTATCTAAAAAATTCATTGTGAAATTAAAATACTAAGTAACCAAAAAATACAAGCAATAATAATCCAATAATACTTTGGTTTCTAAAAGATTTCATTTCCATTTCTTTATCTTTAAGAGCCGAATAAGAATTTGAGTTTTGAGGTATTTGTCCACTAGCTAAAAAAGTAAGAGCCTGATTTGCTTTATCCATTATTTGAGGTAACTCTGGCAATCTTTTGAGGACTTCAGTTGAGTCTTTCAAGGTCTCAGTTAAATTTGAAATTGGATCCTTAGTTTCTTTGAGCCATTTTTCAAGCACAGGCTTTGAAGTTTCCCAAATATTTGTTTCAGGGTTTAATTTTCTTGCAACTCCTTCAACAACAACCATTGTTTTTTGAAGTAATAATAATTGGGGTTGCGTTTGCATGTTAAATTTTTCAGTAATGTCAAATAACTGTTTAAGTAATTTTCCTCCCGAAATATCTTTAACTGATTGGCCAAAAATCGGTTCTCCTATGGATCTAAGAGCTTGAGCGAGTTCATCTACGTTAACGTTTTTTGGTACTAGGCCAGCAACTATATGAACATCTGCAACTTTTTTATAATCTCTTAAAATAAATCCGTATAAAATTTCTGCTAAAAATTTTCTATTAAGCTTATCTAATCGACCCATAATACCAAAGTCGATTGTTACAATTCTCCCACTATTATCAATAAGTAAATTTCCTTGATGCATATCGGCATGAAAAAAACCATCCCTAACAGCGTGTCTTAAAAAGTGTTGAATAATATCTGTTGCAACATTTTTAACATTAATGCCTTTTTCAATTAAAATATCTTTTTCTCGAATTGATTGCCCCTCAACCCAGTCTAAAGTTAAAACTTTTTCACTTGTAAAATTCCAATAAATTTTTGGTACAAAAAATCCAACATCATTTGTTGTATTTTCGGAAAATTCGTTTGCCGCGGCTGCCTCAAACCTTAAATCCATCTCATGATTAGTAATTTCTTTTAATAAAAAAACTACCTCCATTAATTTTAATCTTCTAGTTTTAGTAGCTATATTTTCAATTAAGTAAGCTAGAAGCATTAAGGCATCTATTTCTTCGTTAAATTTCTTTTTAATATCTGGTCTTAGAATTTTAATCGCTATATCTTTTATTGTTCCATTATCATTAAATTGCGCTTTGTGTACTTGCGCTATTGATGCTGCTGCGATTGGCTCACTAAAATTTAAAATTGAGTTATATACCTCTTCTCCAAGCTCATCTTTTAAAATATCTTTTGCTTCGTCATTAGAAAAAGGTGGGACTCTGTCCTGTAATTTTTCTAGTTGTCTTGATAGCTTTTCCCCAATTATATCCGGTCTGGTTGCTAGGAACTGACCTAATTTAATAAATGTTGTTCCCATTCCCTCTATGGACTTACATAGTTTTTCCTCATCGTTCAAATTTTTAAGCTCATAATCTTTTTTAGAAAGACTAATAGAAAAAATATTTACTAAAATTTGTATTACAACAGGAGGTTTATGAATTTTAGATATTACTTTAATAGCATCAGATAGTGCTAATTTTCTTGCAATTTTAAATAGAATAAAAATCTTTTTTAACATTAAACCTTCCAGCCTGAATGAATAGACACTATTCCACCACTTAAATCTCTATATTTACAATTTTCAAAACCATTTTTATTCATTAACTCAACAAGCTGATTTTGATTTATGAATTTATCTATACTTTTTATAAGATATTCATAAGGCTCACTTTTGCCTACTATAAACTTCCCAACTTTTGGAATTATTTTTGAATAATTCTTATACAAGAAATTTAAGTTAGAATTCGATATTTTTGAGAATTCCAAACATAAGAAACGTCCCCCAGGCTTTAAAACTCTATATGCCTCTTTTAAGGATTTGCTAATATCTTTTGTATTTCTAAGGCCGAAACTTATTGTGTAATAATCAAAAAAATTGGACTTGAATTTTAAATTTTCAGCGTTTCCTATGTGCCAAGAAATATTATCTAAATTTTTAAATCTTTTCTTCCCTTGGTCTAACATTTTTTTGTTAGGGTCAACATTATAAACACTGCCCTTAAATTTAACTGTATTTAAAAATAATTTCCCGATATCACCAGTTCCACATCCTACATCAATCAATCTTTTATTATTATAAGGTGACATCATCATAATTAAGTCCTTTTTCCAAAGTCTATGTATCCCTAATGACATAAAATCGTTCATGAGATCATATTTATCGTAAACATCATTAAAGACATTTTGGACTAGATTTTTTTGGTTTTGTAAAAATTGTTTCATTGTATTTATTATTTTTTATAAATAATAATATAGTAATAAATGCCAGAATTGCCAGAAGTAGAAATAGTCAAACAGTCCCTGTCAAAAAAGATCAAGAATAAAAGGGTTAAAAAAATAATTATTAAAAATAGAAATTTAAGATTTAAATTAGATCACAAATTCTCAAATATAGTTCAAAATTCTATAGTAGAGAATATATATCGATTTTCAAAGTACTTAATCATTAAATTAGATAATAGTTATTATTGGTTAATTCATCTAGGCATGTCAGGAACTTTACATGTTGTTGATAAAAATAAGCAAAAATTTCTTACCAATCTAAGTTTTTATCAATCACCAAATTTGCCAGAAAAACATAATCATATTCATATTTCATTTGATAAATTTAAAATAATTTATAATGACCCAAGACGATTTGGTTATTTTTTATTACTTAAAAATAAGTATAAATTAGATGAGTTCATATCAAATTATGGGCCTGAACCATTCAATAAAAAATTTAATCAAACATATTTTAAAAAGAAATTAAGCAATAAAAGTAAAAATATTAAAAATTATCTTCTTGATCAAAAATTTGTTTCAGGAATTGGAAATATTTACGCTAGTGAAATTTTATTTTTGGCTAAAATAAATCCTGAGAGAAAATCTGCAAAATTAAATCTGAGTGACTATAAAAAAATTATTTTTTTTTCCAAAAAAGTACTAAAAAAAGCGATTAAAAAAGGAGGATCTTCAATTCAAAATTTTAAAAATTCGAATGGAAAAACAGGATCATTTCAAAAGTATTTCCAAGTTTACGATAGAGAGGGAATGCATTGCCTTTCAAAAAAATGTGACGGAATTATAAAAAAAAAAGTGATTTCAAATAGATCAAGTTTTTATTGCAATATTTGTCAAAAAATTTGAAATTAATTGGTTGACCATAAACCTTTGAGAAGTTATATCTCCTGCAAAATGGCAAATACAAAATCTGCAATTAAAACTATAAGAAAAAATTCAAGAGAAACTCTTATTAATAAGTCGCGTAAGAGTAGATTTAAAAATGCGATAAAAAAAATGAATATTCTTATTGAGAAAAAAAATAAAAAAGATGCTCTATCTTATTTGCCTAAACTAAACTCAGAATTGATGAAAATTGCAAAGACAGGGGTAATTAAAAAAGGAAATGCCTCAAGAAACCTGTCAAGACTAACCAAAAAAATTAATTCCCTTTAATCAACTCGCGATTGTTATTTCGCTGCAACTTAAGATTTGCACTAAATAAAAGATATCATTTTTTAAAATTAACTAGATCTTGTAATTTTTTTTAAACTTTCATTAATAAAAAAAAATATATAAAAAAGTTAACTTCGCCTAAGAGTTTAAATAAATTTATTCTATTTTTAATTTAATTTTAAAATTAAAAATACACTCGGAGATTTTATTTTTTTTTATAAAATTTAAAATATTTCTTGATAAATTTTTTCAAAAGGTTTTTAGTAAATTTCACTTAACGTTTCATGGAAAATAAAAATACTTTAAATAAAAACGAAATTCAAAAAATTGACTGGGAAAAGATCCAGCTCGAAATGAAAAACAAATTCGGGAAAGATATATTTGACAGTTGGTTAAGAAAAATAAACTTCTCAGGAGAGTTCAGTAATTATATTTTATTAAACGTTTCAACTCGATTTTTAAGAGATTGGATCACATCAAGATATCTTGATCAAATATTACAAATAGTAAAGTCGCATAAGAGAGAAATTGGGAGAATAGAAATTTCTGTGGTTGATAATAATACTGATGAAAAAAATTATGCAAATAAAAATGAAAAAAAAGTAGTTTCATCAAATAATAATGTATCTTTTATAAAAGACTTCTTTTTTCAGTATAATAGAATAGATCCAAATAAAAATTTTGATAACTTCATAATAGGTTCAAGTAATAAAATTGCTTTTGAAGCCTCAAAAAAAGTTTCAGAAAAAACATCTCATTATAATCCGTTATACATTTATGGTGGGGTCGGAATGGGCAAAACGCATTTACTTAACTCTATTGGATTATCTCTTAAGGATACTCAAAAAGTCATGTTTATTTCTGCAGAGAGATTTATGTATCAATTCGTAAAATCTATAAAATCAAATGATATGGTTAAATTTAAAGAATATTTTCGTAATGCGGATGTTTTTTTAATTGATGATATTCAATTTATGAATGGAAAAGAAACCTTACAGGAGGAGTTTTTTCACACTTTTAACGCTTTATTGGAAAAAGGTTCTCAAATTATTATTTCTGGTGATAGACCTCCTAATAAACTTTATAAAATTCAAGAACGGATTAAATCCAGATTTTCTGGAGGTTTAGTAATAGATATTCAGCAGCCTGATTTTGAATTGAGATACAAGATTGTTAAGGTCAAGTCAGAAGAATTAAAAAAATATTACTCCGATCAGATAAATATTTCTGAAGAGATACAAAAATTTATTAGTTCAGAGATTAAAAATAGTATTAGGGAGTTAGTTGGAGCTTTAAATCGCGTAGTTTCATTTTCCAGAATTTATAACAAAACTCCTAATCTATCTGAAACTAAAATTGTTCTTAAGGATCTATTAAATTTACCTGAAAATAAAGTATCAGTGAATATGATCCAATCACTAGTTTGTAAATTTTTTAAAATATCAAAAAATGAAATGTTATCCTCTAGAAGATCAAGATATCTTGTAAGACCAAGACAAACAGCTATTTATTTAACAAAAATACTTACCTCAAAATCTCTACCCGAAATTGGCAGAGAGTTTTCTAATAGAGATCATACAACTGTCATTCACTCAATTAAAACAATTGAAAATCTAAAAAAAAATGACACTGAGCTGTGTGCCAATATTGATACTTTGAAAAATCAAATATTATATAATAATTCAAATGAAGTTTAGCGTTAACCAGAAAGACCTACAACAATCATTGGGTTTTTGCCAAGGAGTAATAGAAAAACGAAGCACACTACCAATATTATCTAACATTTTATTAGAGGCATATAATTCAAAACTTAAAATAACTGCCACAGATTTAGATTTAATATTTATTAATGAAATTAACGATGTTGAGGTAATTGAGGAAGGTAAGACTACTACGACTTCATCAACTTTGTACGATATTATTAGAAAATTTTCCTCTGGAAAAAAAATCAATTTCAACCTCACAACTGAAAATAAAATTCAACTAGAATCCGAAAAATCAGTTTTCAACCTAAATTGTATGAGCGCAGATGAATTTCCACTGATGGAAGAAAATTTCACCGAAAATGAGTTTGTACTTAAGTCCAAACAATTCCTTAAATTGTTGAGCAAATGTAAGTTCTCAATTTCAACGGATGAGACAAGGCATTATTTAAGTGGGATTTATTTTCATCAAACCCAGGTAGATGATAAACACTATTTGACAGCCGCAGCCACAGATAGTCATAGGATGTCTATTTCAAAATTATTACTAAAAGATAAAATTACCTTTGAACCTATAATTATGCCAAAAAAAACAATTTTCCAACTTTGTGCATTGTTAGAGAATTATGACGGAGATATCAAAGTTAGTTGTCAAAAATCAAAGATAAAAATTCAGCTAGAAAATAGTCTCTTGATATCTAAGCTTATTGATGGAAAATTTCCAAACTATATTCAAGTCATCCCAAAAAATAATAAGAAAAAATTAGATATAGATTTGCAATTATTTTTAAGTTCAGTTGATAGAGTTGCATCAGTTTCTCTTGATAAAAAGGATGGAGTAAAATTTAGTCTTGAGAAAGATAAATTAAATTTATCAGTTAATAACGCAAGTAGTGGAGATGGAAAAGAAACGTTGAATGCAAAATTTGATCATGAGCTAGATATAAGTTTTAATTCAAGATATTTAATTGATATTGCTTCCCAGCTTGATGGTGAAAAAATAGAAATATTTTTAAACGACTCCGGATCTCCAGCTTTAATCAAAGACCCCTCGGATTTTGACAGTATCTATGTTGTAATGCCAATGAAGGGCTAATTTAAATTATCTAATTCCTCGTATATTCTTTTTTGAACTAATTCGAGAAAGTTTTTCTCATCTAAATTTGGATTGATTGGTTCAAGAATTGATACAGTCAATTTTTTATTTGCTTTAAGTGGACCATTTTTGGGCCAAACTGAACCAGAATTAATTGCTACTGGTTGGCATTTTATTTTTAATTCTTTATAGATTCTTGATGCACCTTTTTTAAAATCACTCCTATCATCAGGATTTACTCTAGTTGCTTGTGGAAAAATTATAATAGGACGATTAGATTTTTGGTAAGAAAGCTTTATCTTTTCATAAAAATCTAAATTTTCTTTAGTAATTTTATTCCTATCAATTGAAATTGATTTAATTTTTTTTAGATACCAACCAAAAATTGGAATATTCATTAATTCTTTTTTTAAAATAAAAACAGGTGAATTAAATATCGTTTGCAAAAAAAAAGTTTCAAACATTGATTGATGAGAACAAACAATAAAAAATTTTTCGTTATTAAGGATATTTTCTTTTCCCTTAATCACAACATTTGTAGATAAAAATAAATTCAAACAAAATTTTGACCAGTGACCCATCAGTTTGCCACCTGTAAGAGTAATTTTGTGAGGAAGTAAAAATGTTGGTAAATAAAAAATACAAATTGAAATAATGCCAATATAAAAAAAAATTAAGAAAAGTATATTTCTAATCATTAATTAAAATTTAGATTATTTTGTTTATATTTTCTCTTTTTGAAATTATTTTTAGACTTGAATTATTTATTAATACTTCAGCTGGCTTTGGTCTTAAATTATAATTTGATGCTAATACAATACCATATGCTCCAACATCACATATCGCCAAAGTATCATTTTCTTTTAATTGTTGATATTTTTTTAAAGTAAGAAAACGGTCAGTTGTTTCACATATGGGTCCCACGAAGTCATGTATTTTTTTTAAAATTTTATTATTTTTAACAGTTGGTATTATTCTGTGTGACGAACCATAAAGAGCTGGCCTCATAAAGTCATTCATTGCAGAATCAAGAATTATAAAATTTTTTTTTGTTGAAGACTTAACATAAATAACTTTTGTTATTAGACACGCAGTATCTCCAATGATCGATCTACCTGGTTCAAAAATAAATTTTACTTTGTATTTTTTTAAAAGACTCTCTATTGAAGAACTGTATTTTTTATAGTTAAGTTTTTTTGAGTTTAAACCATAATCAATTCCCATTCCTCCACCTAAATCAATATAGTCAAATTTATTTTTCGATTTTTTTATTATATTTTCAATAACTCTTATCATTCTTAGATATGGTTTATGATCTAAAATTTGACTCCCAATATGTACACTTAAGCACCTAATATTTATTGTAGAAGAGCTATTAAACTTTTTAATAATTTTAAGAAATATCTTTTCAGGAACCCCAAATTTGTCCTCATTTCTTCCTGTGGAAATTTTTTTTAAAGTTTTAGCGTCAATATTTGGGTTTAATCTTAAGCCCACATTTACCTTTTTTTTTTTCTTTATAGCAATTTTATTTATTACATTTATCTCATCCTCTGATTCAGCATTGATGAGTAATATTTTTTTATCGATGGCAAAGTTGATCTCTTCTTTAGTTTTGCCAACACCAGAAAAAACTATTTTATTTGGACTTATTCCAGCTTTAAGAGCTCTTAATAATTCTCCTTTTGAGACAACATCTGCCCCAAGACCAAATTTTTTAATTATTCTTAAAATATACAAATTATTATTTGATTTTACAGAAAAACATATCAATGGATCAATTTTATTAAAATTTTTTTTAAAATTATTAATATTGGTTTTTAATTTATTAAAAGAATAACAATAAAAAGGCGTATCAATCTTCTTAGCAATTGATTGAGCATTCACTTTTTCAATAAAAAGTCGATGTTTATTATATCTCATTAAGTTATTGATTGAGTTTCAATTCTTTTAGTCTCTTTATACTCTGGATCTCCTTTTTTCCCGCAAGAAAATATTAAAACTGAGCAAAATAATATTAATATAATTTTTTTAGTCATTTATTTGTTTTTTATACTTCTTTATCATTTTCTTTACATTGTCAAAAGAAGTTCCTCCATAAGAACTTTTAGATTTTACAGAATTATTAACTTTTATTACATTAAGCACTTCTGTACCTATTTTTTTATCAATACTTCTTATTTCATCTAATGACATCTCACTAATTCTTTTCTTTTTTTTTTCAGCAAGATTAACTATCTTAGCTGTAATTGAATAGGCTTTTCGAAAAGGATATTTAAGATCTCTTACAATATAATCTGCAAGGTCTGTCGCTGTTGTATGTCCAACTTCCGAAAATTCTAACATTCTTTTTTTATTCGGACTAAAATTAATAAGAACATCCCTCAAAATTTTAAGACAATTCTTTAAATGATCAAAGGAGTCAAAAACTAGTTTTTTGTCATCCTGCAAATCTTTAAAATATGATAAAGGCAAACCTTTTAAAATAGTTTGCATAGATAGCAAGTTTCCTATTACACTCCCAGATTTGCCTCTTAAATATTCAAGTGGATCTGGATTTCTTTTTTGAGGCATTATAGAGGATCCGGTAACTATTTTATCATTTAAACTGATCATATTAAAAGCATCAGAGTTCCAAATGATAAATTCTTCTGAAAATCTTGATATGTGAATCGAGCATAATGAAACTGAATAAAGAAAGTCACAAACAAAATCTCTATCAGATACTGTATCAATTGAGTTTCCTGTAGGTTTATTAAATTTGAGTTTTTTTGTTGTATAAAATCTATCTATATTAAATGATGTACCTGAGAATGCAGCAACACCTAAAGGATTTTCATATAGATTTTCTAGATTATTCTTAAATCTTTTTTTATCTCTTAAAAACATTTCTATATACGCTACTAGATAATGTCCAAAAGATATTGGTTGAGCATTTTTTAAATGAGTTAATCCAGGCATAATTGTATGAATATTTTTTTCTGCACATTTTAAAAAAATTTTCATTGTTTTGTTTAGGTCGTCGATAATTTCATAAGTAGATTTTCTCAACCATATTTTTAAATCAGTAAGAACTTGGTCATTTCTAGATCTAGCGGTATGTATGAAACCTGCATCCTCACCTAAAATCTCGAAAAGCCTTTTTTCTACGCTCATATGAATATCTTCATTTCTTTCATCAAAAGAAAATTTTTTTTTTATGATTTCATTCAAAATTTTCTTTAAACCCCAAATAATTTTATTTTTTACAGCTACTGTAATAATTTTTTGCTTTTCCAACATTTCAACATGAGCGATAGATGCGGTTATATCTTCTCTAAAAAGTCTTTTATCTACATTTAAAGATGAGCCTACTTTTTGAAATGTAGAGGCAGCCTTTTGATTTATTCTGGTGCTCCAAACTGGTTTATTGTTTTTATTTTTACTCATGATATGTAACTATACATTTTAGAATGAAATTATTAAGCTATAAATTTTTTTTAGTACTTATTTATTTAATATCAACAGTTATTTCATTTGCAGACGAAACAGATATTAAAAATTTGTTAATTCATAAGCAGAATAAGAAACTTGAGAGTGTCACTTTTACGGATGTAAATGATAAAATAATAAATCTAAAAGATTTCAAAAATAAATTAGTTGTAATAAATTTTTGGGCAACTTGGTGTGCTCCATGTAGAGAAGAGATGCCATCGTTAGATAAACTTCAGAATTTAAAAATACTTAATAATTTAAAAGTGATACCAATAAACGTGGGTCAAGAAAAAATAGAAAAATCAGTAGATTTTTTTTCTGAGCTAAACATCAAAAATTTAGAATTATATTTTGACAACACTATTAAACTTGCAAAAACTTTTTCTTTAAGGGGGTTGCCAACCACTATAATAGTAAATAAGGAAGGTGAAGAGTTTGCAAGAATTGTTGGATCGATAGATTTTAGTGATGAGAAATTTATAAATTGGCTTTCTAAATATAATTAGTCTTTAAAAAAATAAGCTAGTCCGACCAAAACAATAATCGCGATAAATTGTAATAGAACCCTTAGTTGCATAAGTTTATTAGAGTATTTTTTACTTGTTGAGCCACCTTTGAACAATGTACCTATGCCAAGTATTAAGACAATCGCGACAGCGATTAAAAGTGCTACAGCAAAAACTTTTACTAATATTTCTGAAACCATCGTTTGATATATATATATTTTTTTAATAAACAAAGATAATAATTAAATTTATGACATTTTGCCTAGAAACAAAAATTATTGAGCCAGATAATAATGAAAAAATAGATAATGCTGTAATTTTGCTTCATGGCTATGGTGGAGACGGAACAGATATCAGCATGCTGACTTTAAATTGGAAAAGATTTTTAAATAATACAATATTTTTGTGCCCCAATGGTCATCAAAGATGTTCTATTAATCCCTCTGGATATCAATGGTTCGATTTAAGTATAGATGACGAAAAATATATTACAGCTGAAGCGGTAAAAGCAGAGATTATTTTAAATAAATTTATAGAACAAGTAAAAAAAAATTATAATATTTTATCATCAAAGATTGTTTTATGTGGTTTTAGTCAAGGATGCATGATGGCAATTAATATTGCTCTGACGAATAGAGAAAAATTTAATTGTGTGGTTGGTTTTTCTGGAAAAATAATTGATAAAGACGATCTAGAAGGAAGAAAAAAAAATGGTCCTGAGACTTTGCTTATCCATGGTGACGCAGATGAAGTTGTACCTGTGTCAAATATTCTTGAAGCTAAAGATTTTTTGATAAGAAATAATGTGAGCGTCAATACTAAAATTATTAAGAATTGTGGACATCATATTCCAATCGAGGCATCAAGTTTAGCTTTACATTTTATTAAAAAAAATTTGGAAATAAAATAAAACTTTAATTTTATTTCAAAATGTTGATTATTATTTTTTTTTACGCTAATCTATTATTATGACAATAATTAATCAGAGTACTTCTCTTGAAAACTGCCCAGCTTTGGTCCTTAACGCTGACTACAGACCACTGAGTTATTATCCATTATCCTTATGGAGTTGGCAAGATTCTGTTAAATCAGTTTTTTTAGATAGAGTTTCAATAGTTAATTATTATGATCGAACTGTTCACAGTCCATCATTTAGCATGAAATTACCAAGTGTTATTGCATTAAAGAGTTATATAAAACCATTATCAAATCCAAATTTTACTAGATTTAATGTTTTTTTACGAGACAAGTTTAGTTGCCAGTACTGCGGTAGTAAAAAAGATTTAACATTTGATCATTTATTGCCACGATCTAAAGGTGGTAAAACAGATTGGGATAACGTTGTAACTGCTTGTTCGGGTTGTAATGTTAAAAAAGGAGGTAGACTTTTACAAAAATCTGGAATGACACTCAATCAAAAGCCTTATCAACCAACTACTGAGGATCTTCACAAGAACGGTAGAAATTTCCCACCAAACTTTTTACATAAAACCTGGATTGATTATTTATATTGGGACGTAGAACTTGAGCCTTAATTAAATTTTTTCAGATATATTTATTGCTATTCTTGAGCCAGTTTTTATTATTTTATCAAATAAGGAGTAAAGTCCATCTTTTGTAGCTCCTTGTTCATACGCAATATCTTTATGATGTAATTCATCTTCTCTAAATTTAATAATTTTCTTTTTTAATTCTTTTTCATCGTTTTCAATTTGATCAATTTGATTTTGATAATGTTCGTCTATGACTTCTTCAACTGAGGCTGTACACAACATTGCAGCTTTCTTACCAAGTATAGTTGATCCAAAACCAAGCCCCACCCCAAGCAAATCCCACAAAGGTAAAAATTTGGTAGGCCTTATTCCTCTTTTTTTTATTTCATTTTCAAAATAATTTGCATGCTCTCTCTCATGCTCTCTCATTTCCTCTATAGTTTTTTTCATCTCATCATCTTTTACTAATGTATTTAAAGCTAAAAGCTGGCCCTCATAGATTTTAATTGCCCCTCTTTCGCCTGCGTGATCGACTCTAATAAATTCTTCAATTTTTTTTTTATTACTTTTTTTCATAAATATAAAATTTTCTCATTGTTATAAGTGAAAAAAATAAGGATACAAATGTATTTATTGTAGCAAGTGATAAACCCAATATTGTAAAAGTAACGTTTTTGCAACTAATATTACTATTTTCTAATTCTTGTAATAATTGTTCTTTGTCTATGATGTTTAATCCTGACTGAGCCTTGCATAACGCTGACTCACTAATTATACCCTGCTCAATACCCACATGGTAAATAGATAAAAAAGTAGCAAGTAAGAAAATAATTCCAAGCATTAAAAAGGATAATTTTTTTAAATTTTTAAAAATTGAAGATAAAATAATTATTAAAATTGCTAAGATGTAGGGAATTCTTTCTAAAAGACACAAGTTGCATGGTTTATGACCTAAAACAAATTCTACATAATAAGCAAATAAAATCGCAAATAAGCTAAAAAATAAAATATAATGCTGTAAATTTTCTTTTAATTTAAAACTCATCTTATTTTATTATAAAATAAATTAGTATAAATAAAGGTATCAAAAGTAAGCCAACAACTGTGGACCATAATGCACCTTTCTTTTCTATAAAGTTAACAAAAGGTTCTCCAAACCTAAAAGTAAAATAAGAGACTATAAAAAACCGCAAACCCCTTGAAATCAAACAAATAATTATAAAAATAAAAATATTAAAACTTATTAAACCGCTTGTTATTGTAAAAACTTTAAATGGAAGAGGTGTGAAACCTGCAAGAAAAAGAGTTATTAACCAAATATATAAACCACTTCCCTCAGATAATCTTGCTTTTAGATTATTTACTTTGTCTTCATAATTATAAAATTCAACAACTGACATTGCTACGTCTGAAAAGATAAATCCAATAAAGTATCCAAATATTCCCCCCAATACAGAAAAAATAGTTGCATTTAAAAAAATTCTAATAAATCTATCTTTTCTCGCCATCACCATAGGAACAATCATCACATCTGGAGGTATAGGAAAAAAAGAACTCTCTATAAAGGATACTAAAGCTAAATAAATTTCAGAACTTTTGTGCGCAGCTAGTTCTAAAGATTTTACATAGAGTTTTTTGTACATTTTTTCGTTTTATTACAATTTAGGTTCTTATACTATTTATTTTTAATATAATAACTTATGCAAACTAAAGGGCGAATGGCGGAACTGGTAGACGCGCACGACTCAAAATCGTGTTTCGCAAGAAGTGAGAGTTCGATTCTCTCTTCGCCCACCAAGTTAAATGGAATTAAAAAAAACAAATAATTTAGTTGAACTATTTTTTGAAAAATATAAATCTCAAAAAAAAGACGAGATACTCTTAACAAGTTTAAAAAATTTAGAAAAAACTTATTCTTGGGAACAAACAAAAAATGCAATAATCAATCTTTCCTCAGAAATATCAAAATATATTAAAAAAGGTGATAGGTGCTTATTGATCTCAGAAAATAGGCCAGAGTGGTTTATATCTGACTTATCCATAATGTTATCAAATGGAATAACTGTGCCAGCGTACACAACATATATAGAAAAAGATTATGAATATATTATTGATGATTGTAGGCCTAGCATAATTTTATTTTCAAATAATGAACAATACCAAAAAATAAGAAAAATTATTAGTCAGAAGGATTTTATAAAAAAAATTTTCTGTTTCGATAAATCCAAAGAAATTAATAATAAAGATTATTTATACTTAGATGATATTTTAGGAAAATCTAATTTGGATTATAATAGTTTACCAAGTTGTGAATTATTAAGGAAAGATCCAGCTTGTATAATTTATACATCAGGTACCCAAGGAAATCCCAAGGGTGTAATGTTAAGCCATGGAGGAATATTAAGTAATTGCTCAGGAGCTTTAAATTTACTCTCAACTTTAATTCTAGAAAAAACTCGTTTTCTGACTTGGCTGCCTCTTTCACACTCATATGAGCATACAGTTCAATTTGTACAAATTTCACTAGGTGCTCAAATTTTTTATGCAGAAAGTATTGATAAATTAATAAAAAACATGAACGAATGTAAACCACATATAATGACAGCAGTGCCCAGATTTTATCAAAATCTTTTCCAAAAGATAAATTCTAATTTTAATAAAACAAAAGGTATAAAAAAAATTTTAATAAAAAAGACAATAGACTTAGGTTTGAAAAAAATAAAAAAAAATAAAATTGGGTTTATTGACAATATTTTTAATAAAATTTTAGATGTTTTGGTTAGAAAAAAAATTAAGAAACAATTTGGAGGATCTTTAAAAACTTTCGTTTCCGGCGGGGGTGCTTTAAATGTAGATATAGGATTATTTTTAAATTCCATAGGTTTACCAACTCTACAAGGTTATGGATTAACCGAAACCTCACCAGTTGTAAGTTGTAATCCTATAAATGATATAAGAGTAGAAACTGTAGGTCCGCCATTTAATGAAAATCAAGTAAAAATAGCCGAAGATGGTGAAATTTTAGTTAAAGGAGAAAATGTAATGTTGGGTTATTGGAACAATGAGATCGAAACCAAAAAAATTTTAGTAGATGGCTGGTTGCATACAGGAGATATTGGCAAATTTGAAAACAATTATTTAATCATAACGGATAGAAAAAAAGATATTTTAATCACTCCTGGTGGTGACAATATTTCACCATCAAAAGTTGAAACAGAAATTACAAATTCAGATTTTGTAGATCAAGCTATTGTTTATGGAGATAATAAACCATTTTTAGTTGCATTAATTGTACCAACAGAAGAAAAAAAACACACATTTGATAAAGATTTTGAAAAAGAATTAGAGAAAATAAATAAAAACTTAACAAAAATAGAAAAAATTAAAAAATATTTTGTTATTAATGAAAAATTTTCAATTGAAAATGGAATGTTAACACCAACATTAAAACTTAAAAGATATAAAATTGTTAACATGTACAAAAAAAAATTTGAAAATTTATATTAAATTCTAATTTAAAAACCGTTTATTAATCGCATAAACTCTTATTTATTTAACTAAACTAAAAAATTAATTAAAAATAATTTTTTACAAATTAAATTACAAATTTGTAATTCATTATATATTTGACATATGTAGATAAAAAAAATAAAAATAAAGTTAATAGCGAATCAATTGTTTCGCAAAACAAAAAAAGGGAGCTAAAGATGGCTAAAAGAAGAAAAAAAGCTAAGAAAAAAGCTAAAAAGAAAGCTAAAAAAAGAAGAAGAAGATAGTTTTCTTATATAAAAACGCTTCTCATAACTTTTGTGTGAGAAGCGTTTTTTTTTATTCTTGTTCTTCCTCTACCACCGAAACATCATCACTATCAGTACTTTCAGTTGGAACTGCTTGCTTAGTTTCAATTTTCGGCGTTTGACTTTCTAAATTTCTTTTAAGTGCTTTATTTAATTTTTTCTGCGTTTCTTCTGAAGAAATATTTAAAATGATTTGAAATTCAGATGACATTCTTTCATAAGCTTTTTCAAAAAGTTGTCTTTCACTGTATGATTGATCTACCATTATATCATCACCCTTATTCAAATCTCTGACAACCTCAGCTAATTCATAAATTTTACCTGATGTAATCTTTTGTTCATATTCTTGTGCTCTTCTACTCCACATAGATCTCTTTATTTTGGGCTTACTTTTTAAAATAGATATACATTTATTAACCTGGTTGATAGTAGACAGCGGCCGTAAAAATGATTGCTTATTTATTGGTAAAAGCCCAACAGCTTTATCCTTTTCAAATTTGATATCATAGCATTGTACCTCAATGCCACCGATAGTTTTTGCACTAATTGATAAAATCTGTCCAACTCCATGCTTAGGGTAAACAACATAATCTTTTGGTTTAAATACTTTTTTTTCTGTTTCTTGTTTTTTAATTTTTTTGATCTCTGGTTTTAACTCATTTTGTTTTGAAATTCTTAAACTTACACTTTTCTCAGGTTCTTTAATCTTAGCTATATTTTTTTTTTTGAGATTTTTTAATTTTTTAACTTTTATGGAATTTTTAGTTTTTTTAACTAAGACTTTTTTTACTTTTTTTACTTTGATTGATTTCTTTTTGACTACTTTTTTTTTAAAGGTTTTCTTTAAAATATTTTTTAAATTTATCTTCTTCATTCTCGTACTTTTTGTGATCCGCGGGTGGATCTTTTTTTTCACTTATGTTTGGCCAAATTTCCGAGTACTTTGTATTCATTTCCAGCCACTTTTCACTTCCTTCAGCAGTATCTGGAACAATAGCATCGACAGGACACTCTGGCTCACAAACGCCACAATCTATACACTCATCAGGCTTAATTACAAGCATATTTTTTCCCTCGTAAAAACAATCAACCGGACATACGTCAACACAGTCCATTAATTTACATTTTATACATTTCTCGTTAACTAAATACGTCATTTATTTTTATTTTTTGTTCTCTCTTTGATGTCTCCAACTATTTTTTTATCTAAATAGAGTAGACCTGTAAGTCTTCTCATAAAGTTATCTTCATACATATCAGACGAACCATCAGAATATATAATACTCCATAAAGACTCAGTAATTTTTACCTTAAATTCCTCGTCAAAATTTTTGATCTCTCTTGTAAAATCAAGAATTTGGTTTGAATTATTTTCAATTTTCTCTGCTTCATTGTATATATTCTCTAATTCTTGTTCCTTTACACCTATTTCCAATAAAGTTTTCTTAATTATTGTTTTTTCTTTTTCGGTAAAATTTTGATCAATTTTTGCTGCGTGTATTAATAATGCTGCAGACATGATAAACTTGTTATCATTATTAGAAGTTTTTTTTTCTTTTTTTTTTAAAAAATCGAACATTATTTAAAGTTTATCTCACTTAATATACTAAAAGGATTATCTTTATTTTTTCTTGAAGGTACATTTGCATTTTTGCCTCTTTTAGGTAAATATTTAAAAAAAGTCTCATTATTCTTATCAAAGGTCTTATAACCCATTTTGCTGATTAATTTAACGAAACTTTCTTTACTACATCCGAGGAGATTAAGCATTTCAGCAACCAATTTTATTTCTTTTTCATTATCAATAATCTTTAAAAAAAGTCTTTCTAAAATATCTATTCTAACAAAAAACTTATCAAATTTTTCAAATCCACAAATTAACATAAAGTTTCTGTCAATATTCTTGTCGCTTTCAAAAAAATTCAAGCCGAATTTAGGTGGATCTAGGTCAAAATTTTTTTGGTGAAAGTTTTTCCACAATAAAATTCTTAATGTTACAATGTTAGGTTTGAATAAGTTTTGAACAAAAACATGGTATCTTCCAAATTTTACACCTAACTTTCTTAATATTTTTCTTTCATCTTGCTTTAAAAATTTTAAAAAATTTCTAACATCACCTCTTTTTACAACACCATTATTTTCATAAATTTGATATGCTAATGCTCTGATAGAAGAATTTTTTTCGTTAATATTTTTTAGATCAAGTAAATTTTTTAATTCTTGATTAATTTTATTGTTTATCCAGGAGTTTAAGTATTCAAGTAGTTTTATTTGATCTTCATTTTCTATCATATCATCTATGATTAAATTAATTTCAGGATTTAAATAATCTCTACCTTGAGATAGTTTTGCTATAGGAGAATTATTCCAGTAAATTTTAAAATCATTTCTTAAATCCAGTAATCCAGTCTTGATAATTTGATCTATTCTCTTTAAAATTTCTGGGCTAACGTTTTGTCTTGCAGCTTTCTTTAATGATTTTATATCAGTATCCAGTGCCCCAATTTTATAATCTAATTCAAGCTTCAATCCCCTCAATTGACCAATGTATTGATTATTAATCATTACCTTTTCGTCACTTAATATTTTTGTATCAAAAGAAATATCCTGTTTTAAACCTCTTGCCAAAACACTGGCCCTTTTATCTATAAAACTTTTTGTTAACTCTTCATGCAGTCTATCCGATAATTTATCTTCTAAATTTTTTGTTCTCTCTATCCAGTAATCTTGATTATCTACCCAATTAATTTTATTTGAAATATATGACCAAGTTCTGACATTTGCTATTCTGTTAGATATTGAGTCAACATTGCCATCTAGTTTATCTAGATGATAAAGTTGCTGTTTCATGTAAAGATTTGAAATTCTACCTGGTTTTTCTCTCAAAAAATTAAAAACTTTTCCAACAACCTCTAAATGATTACCATAACTTTTTTTTGCAAAATCTGGTATTTGGCAGCATTCCCAAAGTAACTTTAGTTCATTTTCATCATTAAAAATTGTAAGATTTTCAGTATCTTTAAGTATTGTTTTAAGCACCTTCTCGTCTTCACATTCATAAATTCTTTTTAACCAACTCTTATTTGGTCTTTCATCCAAAGACTTTATTAATTCGGTACCATTCTTGAAATTTAAATTTGGATTACGCCAGTATAATGTATGAATTTCATTATACTTATGATTTTCAAGTAGCTCAACTTCCTCAGCACTAATTTCTCCACAATCACCAGTTATTCCAAACAATCCATCATTTAAGTACCGTCCTGCTCTACCAGCGATTTGGCCAATTTCCGCAAGGTTTAACCTTCTCATTTTTCTTCCATCAAATTTTTTAAGATTAGAAAAATAAACATTATCTAAATCCATATTAATACCCATACCTATTGCATCTGTTGCAACTAAAAAATCAACATCTCCAGATTGATAAAGTTCAACTTGCGAATTTCTCGTCTTTGGACTTAGAGATCCCATAACAATAGCAGCTCCACCCTTTTGTCTTCTTATTAGCTCTGCGATTGCATAAACCTCTTCAGCAGAAAAAGCAATAATTGCACTCTTTCTTTCAATTCTTGAAATTTTTTTATGACCTGAAAAGGTTAATTTTGAAAGTCTCTTTCTATCAATAAATTCTACATCCTCATCTAATTTTTTTATGATATTTTTCATGGAATATGATCCCATAAACATAGTTGTTTTATCACCTCTAAGATTTAACAATCTATCAGTAAAAATATGACCTCTCTCATGATCGGTACACATTTGAATTTCATCAATCCCAACAAATTCTAAGTTTTTATCGATTGGCATCGACTCCACTGTGCATAAATAATATTTTGCATTAATTGGTATGATCTTTTCTTCACCTGTTATTAAAGCCACTTTACTAGGATCTACTTTTTTAATTACTTTGTCATATACCTCTCTAGCCAACAATCTTAATGGAAAACCAATCATCCCAGTTTCGAATGAGAGCATAGTTTCAATTGCAAGATAGGTTTTTCCTGTATTTGTAGGCCCAAGAACAGCAACTAATTTGTTTTTTTTCATTTCTACTATTTGTGTCTTATTAAAATTTAATACTATATATTGTTGTGTGTATAGAACAAAAATAGACTAAAACTAGTCCGAATCATTGATCTAAAAGTTCTCATTTCTATTTATTTTTATAAATTTTCCAAACCCCCGAAGCATTAGCAATAATCTTATCATTACATTTTAAATCACATGTAAGAAAAACCATGGTCTTAGTTTTTTTTAAAATTTTTGTAAAGCCAATAATTTCGTCTCCCTCCTTTGATGGTGCAATATATTTTATGTCTAAAGATATTGTAACACATGGGACATTGCCCGCACATCTACTAGCTGCAGTCCCAAGTCCTGCATCTATTATTGAAGCTATATAACCTCCATGAGTTATTTTTACTCTATTCAGGTGATTTTCTGTCACGATTGTTTTAAATTCATATTGATCTTCTGAAATTGTTCTAAATAAAAGACCTCCGTTATGTTTCATAAAGCCTGAGGCAGAACTTAGTTGTTCAAATTTTATAGTCATAATAAAATTTATAGAAATATTGTTAAAATGATTAATATTATAAACACAATTGAAAAGAAAAGAACTACAGATTTTTGTAAAGATACTTTCATAATCTCCTTAATAATTGGTGCGCCTGCTAGGAGTCGAACCCAGAACCTCCTGGTCCGTAGCCAAGCGCTCTATCCAGTTGAGCTACAGGCGCATATTTAAATTTTTTTACTATATATTTATAATTTATTAATGTAATTTTAAATCAAATAATAATTGTTTCTTATGCAGAAATCTTCCCAAGATGTTGTTATTGTAAATGCTACTAGAACAGCAATAGGAAAATTTAACGGAATGTGGGGAAATAAAGCTGCCCATGATTTAGGAAAGATTGTTATCACAGATATTTTAAAGCAAACATCTATAAAGCCAGACGAGATTGACGAGGTTATTCTAGGTCAAGTTTTGACTAGTAATGTTGGACAGAATCCAGCAAGACAAGCAGCGATAGGAGCAAAGATTCCACATGATAAAATTTCCTATATAGTAAATCAGGTTTGTGGATCCGGTCTAAGAGCAATAGTCTTAGCCTACCAATCCTTATTACTAGATTCATCAAAAGTAATAATAGCTGGTGGCCAAGAAAGCATGTCTAGATGTAACAAGGAATTAATGATGAAAGACGGTTTAATTGATGCATTTAATAATTATCATATGGGAGTTACAGCTGAGAATGTTGCTGAAAAATGGAATATCACAAGGGATGAGCAAGACAATTTTGCATTAAATTCTCAATCAAAAGTACAAGACGCTATTAAAAAAAAAAAGTTTGAAGATGAGATTATTAAAAATGAAAGTTATAAATCTTTTAAAGATGAACATCCTAGAGCGAATATAACTTTTCAAGATTTAACTAAGCTTAAACCAGTATTTAAGAAAGATGGAACAGTAACCCCTGGTAATTCTTCAGGTGTAAATGATGGAGCGGCAGGAGTTTTAATTATGAAAAGAAACGAGTCTGAAAAAAGAGATCTAGAACCACTTGGTAAAATTGTTTCATGGGCATCCTGTGGTGTAGATCCAGCCCTCATGGGATCAGGTCCAATTCCTGCATCAAAAAAAGCTCTTGAGATTGCGAATTGGAAAATCAACGATTTAGATTTAATTGAGTCAAACGAGGCATTTGCTGCGCAGAGTTTAGCCGTAATTAAAGAATTAAAAATACCTGAAAATATTGTTAACGTAAATGGAGGTGCAATTGCATTAGGACATCCAATTGGAGCATCTGGCTGTAGAATAGTAGTAACCTTGCTTCATGAGATGAAAAGAAGAAGTTCAAAAAAAGGTTTAGCTACTCTTTGTATTGGAGGTGGAATGGGTATAGCTATGTGTCTTGAAAGAGATTAGTTTTTAGTTGATACGTAATTTTTGTTTAATAGTGCCATTTGTATCCAATACCTAGCATCTAAACCATCTTTATCGTTAATTTTTTTTAATTTTTTGATTAATAATTTAAACATACACAATTTATCTCGTTTAAGGTTGTCCAAAAAAAGATTAAAATGTGGTAAAATTAAACATGTCAATTCAGTTAAAAGTTCCAGATATAGGTGATTTTGAACAAGTAGAAATAATTGAAGTCATAGTAAAAGCTGGTGAGAGTATAAAGAAAAATGATCCAGTGGTCACACTTGAAAGTGATAAATCTAGTGTAGAAGTTCCGTCAACAGTTGAAGGTAAAATATCAAATATTAATGTTAAAGTAGGAGACAAGGTTTCTAAAGGAGATTTAATTTTAGAAGTTGAGGGAAATGGAAAGGTATCACCAGATGAAATTCCAAAAAGTACAAAAAATTTAATCGAAGAGGCAGAAAAAACTAACCATAAAGAGATAAAACATCCTCAAGAAACCGAAATTCAAAAAGAGATAAAAGATATCCCACAACCAAAAATACAAAAAGAAACTATAAAAATTGCTGAGGATCGAATTTCAAACGTTGTTAAAGATGGAGATATTGATCCAATCGAAACAAAAGAATGGATAGATTCATTATCCTCCGTTTTAGAAACAGATGGAAGTAAAAGGGCTCAGTTTTTAATCAAACAACTAATTGAGCATTCATATAGACAAGGTTCAGATTTAGTACTCTCAAGGAATACACCATATGTAAACACTATATCTCCAGATAAAGAGACTAAATCTCCTGGTGATCAAAATATTGAGAGAAGGATAAGATCTTTAATTAGATGGAATGCTGCTGCAATGGTCGTGAGAGCAAATAAAAAATTTCCTGAACTTGGTGGTCACATTGGAACTTTTGCATCTGCTGCAACTTTATATGACGTTGGTATGAATCATTTTTGGAGAGCAAAGAACAATAAGTTTGGAGGAGACTTAATATATTTTCAAGGCCACAGTGCTCCTGGTATGTATGCCAGAGCATTTTTAGAAGGAAGGTTGAGCGAAAAACAATTAGATAATTTTAGGCAAGAGGTAAACCCAGGTGGTTTATCTTCATATCCACATCCTTGGCTCATGCCAAATTTTTGGCAGTTCCCAACTGTCTCTATGGGAATAGGTCCTATGTTGGCAATCTACCAAGCTAGATTTATGAAATATTTAATTAATAGAGGACTTATAAAAGATGAAGGTAGAAAAGTATGGGCATTTCTTGGTGACGGTGAAATGGATGAACCAGAGTCTATGGGAGCTATTGGATTAGCAGCAAGAGAAAACTTAGATAATTTAATTTTCGTTGTTAATTGCAATCTTCAAAGATTAGACGGTCCAGTTAGAGGAAATGGAAAAATTATTCAAGAGCTAGAGGGTATTTTTAGAGGAGCAGGCTGGGATGTGATTAAAGTAATATGGGGTTCTTATTGGGATCCTTTATTAGCAAAAGATAAAACTGGACACCTGGTAAAAATAATGAATGAAACAGTCGATGGTGAATATCAAGCTTTTAAAGCAAGAAATGGTTTATATGTTAGAGAGAAATTTTTTGGCAAATATCCTGAGACAAAGGAACTTGTATCCACTCTCTCTGATAAGGATATATGGAGATTAAACCGAGGGGGCCACGACCCACATAAAGTTTACGCAGCTTATGATCAAGCTTCAAAAAACAAAGGTAGACCTACTGTAATCATTGCAAAAACTATTAAGGGATATGGAATGGGAAAAACAGGAGAAAGTGTTAATACCACTCACCAGCAAAAAAAAATGGGTGTTGAAGATTTAATGTATTACAGAGATAGATTTGACGTTCCACTAACCAATAAGCAGGTAGAGGAAATTCAATATTTTAGACCTGATGAAAATTCTGAGGAAATTAAATATTTAAAAGATCGTAGAATCAAACTGGGTGGCTTCATTCCAGAAAGAACTACTTATGCCAAGCAAATAAAAGCTCCTCAAAAAGATATTTTTGATTTTTTAAAAGAGTCCACAGGAAAAAAAGAGATGTCAACAACAATGGCATTAGTAAGATTATTAACAAACCTTCTAAGAGATAAAAATGTTGCACCTAGACTTGTGCCAATTATACCTGACGAGGCTAGAACATTTGGTATGGAAGGTTTTTTTCAAAAAATTGGAATTTACGCTCATGAAGGACAAAAATATGAACCAGAGGACTCTGAGCAATTAAGTTCATATAGAGAAGATAAAAAAGGTCAAGTTCTAGAAGAAGGAATCAACGAGGCAGGATCAATGGCATCTTGGATTGCTGCAGGAACATCTTATACAAATCATGATATTGAAATGATACCAATATACTTGTTTTACTCTATGTTTGGTTTTCAAAGAGTTGGAGACTTTGCTTGGGCAGCAGGCGATAGTCAAGCTAGAGGTTTTTTAATTGGTGCCACCTCAGGTAGGACTACTTTGGCAGGTGAGGGATTACAACATCAGGATGGACATAGTCATCTTCTAGCCTCTACTATACCAAATTGTATTTCTTATGATCCAACATTTGCTTACGAACTTGCTGTAATTTTTAGAGAAGGACTTAGACGTATGCATGAAAAAAAAGAGAATATATTTTATTACATTACAACTATGAACGAAAATTACCCTCATCCTGCTATGCCAAAAAAAAAAGGATGTGAGGAGGGAATTTTAAAGGGCATGTATAAGTTTAAAGAATTTAATAAAAATAAAAAAAACAAAATTCAGCTAATTGGATCTGGTGCAATTTTAAGAGAAATTATTAGTGGTGCTGAAATACTACAAAATGAATATGGAATTGATAGTGAAATTTGGAGTGTAACTAGTTTTAATGAGCTTGCGAGAAATGGTATGGAAACTGAAAGATACAATCTTTTAAATCCAGATGAAAAAAATAAAGCCTCATATGTAGAACAATGTTTGGGCCAATCAAATAGCCCTGTCTTGGCAGCTTCCGATTATATGCGAAGTCATTCAGAGCAAATAAGACCTTTTGTAAAAAATAGTTTTTATTCACTAGGAACTGATGGTTTTGGAAGAAGCGATACCAGAAAAAATTTGAGAAAATTCTTTGAAGTTGATAAAGAACACATAGTTACATATGCACTAAGTGTTCTGTCAAATGAGCAACTAATTTCATCTAAGCCAGTCAAAGATGCAATAAAAAAATATAATATTGATACAAAAAGATCCTTTCCAAGCAAATTATAAATTATGAATGAAAAAAAAAGAGTTCCAGCAAGTCCAAAAACCAGAAAGTTTGCTAGAGAATTAGGAGTCAATATCAACTTAGTATTAGGTTCACAAAGAGATGGTAGAGTAGTTGAGGAGGATATTAAAAAATTTGTTAAACAAGTTGGTCAAGAAAAAAATACACAAAATAAAAATGAGTTCAAAACAGAATTTACCCATTCAGATTTTGGTGAGATAGAAATCAAAGATATTCCAAGAGTTAAAAAAATAGCTGCTGTACACCTTTCGCACGCATGGAATACAATTCCTCATGTAACAAACCATGATGAAGCAGATGTTACAGATATGGAAAATTTTAGAAATTCACTTAAGGATTTGCATACTGGTGAAAAAAAGAAAATAACACCTCTTGCTTTTATAACCAAAGCTTTAGTTGCAACTTTGAAAAAGTTTCCTTCTTTTAATAGCTCAATTGATGACATAGAAAATGGAAAAATGACAATCAAAAAATATTTTCATATTGGTATAGCTGTTGATACTGAGCATGGTTTGATGGTGCCAAAGATAAGAAATGTGGATCAAAAAAATATTAATCAAATCGCAGAGGAACTCAAGACTACAAGTGATAAGTGTAGAAAACTTAAGATAGATAAAAAGGATTTTTACGGTGGCTCAATGACTATAACCAGCCTTGGCGGCATAGGAGGCTCTTTTTTTACTCCTATAATTAATTTTCCTGAGGTAGCCATTCTAGGGATCGGAAAGTTGAGAAAAGTTCATTCGCATTCAGGAGGAAAATCTAACGAGAGAATTATGCTACCTTTATCTTTATCTTATGATCATAGGATTATTGATGGCGCTGAGGCAGCAAGATTTAATAATGAACTTAAAGAAAATTTGGGTAAAAATTTTGCATACAGGTTAGCAATCTAAATGACAAAACCTCAATCAATGATAGCTGCATTTTTCTGTACATTTATTTGGGGAACAACTTTTATAGCTCAAGATACAGGCATGGAGCTAATTGGACCTTATGTCTTTAATACTACTAGATTTTTTGTAGGATTTTTAGCTTTAATACCTTTCTATTTATTTTTAGAAAAAAAAACAACACGTGAAGTCTTATCAAAAAATAGAAACAGATTTATTTATTTATCTATCTCAATAGGTATTTTTTTATTTTTAGCTTCTTTACTTCAACAAGTAGCGCTTCTTTTTACCGATGTTGCTAATGCAGCATTCATCACAATATTTTACGTGCCAATGGTTCCAATTATTGTTTTTTTTTTATTTAAAAAAAAAATTCACTGGAGTGTTTGGCCATCCATATTTTTATGTATTTTAGGCGCATACCTTCTGACAAATTTCCATGATTCAACTATACGCTTAGGAGATACTCTAGTACTAATTTGTGCTCTTTTTTGGAGCTTGCATATTATTTTTATTGGTATTTTAGTTGAGGAGTTTGATGCTCCAATACTGGTTGGTTTAATCCAAACTTTTATCGTTTCAATCTGTTCACTAGTTCCCGCACTTATGTTTGAGGAATTCATTTTAGCAAATATATTAGATCAAAAAATACAGATATTATATGCAGGGGTTTTATCAGGTGGCATCGCATTTGTTTTACAAATTTATGCACAACAAAATATTTCACCAACGCCATCAGCTATAATATTTTCACTCGAAGGTGTTTTTGCTGCAGTCGCAGCTTGGATTATATTATCTCAGATATTAAATCTGAATAATATAATTGGCTGTTGTTTAATACTTGCCGGTGTATTGTTTTCTCAAATTATTCCTGAATTAAAAAAATCTCAGATATAAATTATATAAAATAATATAAAAGATAAAATAACTCTATAAATTATGAATGCAAACAGAGTAAATTTTTTTATATAAATTAAAAAATATTTAATCGTTAGATAGGAAAAAATAAATGAAAAGCATATTCCAAGTATAATTATTATATTATTATCAACAATTGACGAACCTAAATCTTTTAAAGTTAAAAAACTTGCACCCGCAATTGCAGGTATAGATAAATAGAACGAAATTTTTGTG
This sequence comes from uncultured Pelagibacteraceae bacterium, assembly GCA_902626575.1. Lineage (GTDB taxonomy): Bacteria > Pseudomonadota > Alphaproteobacteria > Pelagibacterales > Pelagibacteraceae > Pelagibacter. Next base: position 274,661 of record CACOFY010000001.1, read on the forward strand.
GATTCAAATCTATCAAAATTTAAAAAACGACCAGCTGTGATTACAATCCCTGATCTACTTACGCCTGGGATAAGTGATAACATTTGGAATAAGCCAATAAGCAAAATTGATATTATATTTAGATCACTGTCTATTTTTTTTTCAACTTTAAATTTGTCAGCAACCCATAGCAGGATAGCAAATATAAAAGTTGTCCATGCAATTATTTCTATACTTCTTAAGAGGTTAATTAATCCTGTAATATATAAAATTGCACCTAAAAAAATTGTTGGCAAAGAACCAAATATCATTAAGCATAATAATTTTTTATTTTTAGTAATTTTTTTTAAATCATTCCTGAAATAAAAGATTACAGCTAGCAGAGAACCTAGGTGCATTCCGGTATCAAGATAAATTGATCCAATCCCTAGATTTGAAATATCATTAGCTAAAATTAAATGTGCAGATGAGCTTACTGGTAAAAATTCAGAAATTCCCTGAATTGCAGATAAAATAGTTAATTCGAAAAAGTTTGAAAACATCTAACAATTCTTAAGTAGCTTATATAAATTTAAAATAAAGCGATAAGATGTTGGAATATGTGCTATGCAAAAAAAGAATTAGCTACATAAATACTGATTTTTTTGCTTAAAATAGGTAATAAAAACTGTCCTAAATATTAGTTAAAATTCAATTTTCTTAGTATATACAAGTAAAAATTATGTCAAAAAAGATGTTAAAGTTTACTGATATAGGTCAGCAAAATCCACCTAAGAGAGAGATTGATCTTAGAAAAGAGGATTTTAAAGAGATCTATGATGAATTTATAAACGAAAAAGCAACCCAACAATCAAGTAGGTGTTCTCAATGTGGAGTTCCTTTTTGTCAAGTCCATTGCCCTTTAAGTAACAATATTCCAGATTGGCTTAAATTAACCGCAGAAGGAAGGCTTAAAGAGGCCTATGAATTATCTCAAAGTACAAACAATATGCCAGAAGTTTGTGGTCGTATATGCCCTCAAGACAGGTTATGCGAAGGGAATTGTGTGATCGAACAATCAGGGCATGGAACCGTAACAATAGGCTCTGTTGAGAAATATATAACAGAAAATGCATGGGCGAATGGTTGGATTAAACCAATTAAAGTAAAAAATGAAATTAATCAGAGTGTAGGAATAATCGGATCAGGTCCAGCAGGCTTAGCATGTGCAGAACAATTAAGAACCTCAGGATATAAAGTAACAATATATGATAGATACGATAGACCTGGAGGACTTTTAATATATGGAATACCAAACTTTAAGCTTGAAAAATTTGTAGTTGAAAGAAGAACAAAACTTTTAAAGGAAAGTGGGATTAAATTTGTACAAAATTTTGAAGTTGGAAAAGACTCAACTCTTGAGGAATTAAGAGAAAAACACGATGCAATTTTGATTGCAACTGGTGTCTATAAAGCTAGAGAGATTGATTTACCCGGAAACGATTTGGAGAATATTTTTCCTGCTATGGAATTTCTTACTGCATCCAATAAAAAAGGATTAGGTGATAAAGTTGAATTATTTGATAATGGCAAACTAAATGCAGAAGGAAAGAATATTGTAGTTATAGGTGGCGGTGATACCGCAATGGACTGTGTAAGGACCGCAATAAGACAGAATGCTAAATCAGTAAAATGCCTATACCGAAGAGATAAAGAAAATATGCCTGGATCAGCTAGAGAGGTGGCTAATGCTGAGGAGGAGGGAGTAGAGTTTGTATGGCTTACAGCACCTAAAGAATTTATAGGAAAAAATAAAATTGAAAGCTTAAAAGTAAATAAAATTAAACTTGGAGAACCAGATGAGACTGGTAGACGTAAACCCGAAATTCAAAAAGATTCAGAGTTTGAAATAAAGTCTGACATGGTGATCAAAGCATTGGGTTTCGATCCTGAAGATTTGCCAACACTTTTTGGAAGTAAAGAACTTCAAGTATCTAGATGGGGCACGATTAAAACAGATTTTGATACCATGGAAACAAATTTACCTGGTGTATTTGCTGCAGGAGATATCATTAGAGGAGCTTCTCTAGTTGTATGGGCCATTAAAGATGGACGTGATGCAGCTATAAATATTAAAAAATTTTTAAAGCAAAAAACTATTAATCAAGAAAAAGTAGCTTAATGGAAAGATATAAAAAAAACTTAGATCTACTAAAAAAGAATAACGTTTATTCTAAAGATATGGAGCATGATGCTTGTGGAGTTGGTTTAGTTGCATCTACGGAGGGAAAAAAATCAAGAGCAGTTGTTGATTATGGAATACAAGCTTTAAAGGCTGTTTGGCATAGAGGAGCTGTGGATGCAGATGGAAAAACAGGCGATGGAGCAGGTATACATTTAGAAATTCCAAAAGATTTTTTCATAGAAAAAATTGAAATAACTGGACACAAATTTGATAACGCTGAAATTTGTGTTGGCATGATCTTTCTGCCAAGAAATAATTTTGATGCGCAGGAAACATGCAGAACTATTGTTGAGAGTGAATTAACAAAAAGTAACTTTAGCATTTATGGATGGAGACAAGTACCTGTAAATCCAAAAGTTTTGGGAGAGAAAGCAGACAGAACAAGACCTGAAATTGCTCAGGTTCTATTTAAACATAACATTAAGGAATTAAGTGGCAAAAACCTAGAGAGAAAACTTTATGAGACAAGAAGAAAAATTGAAAACGAGGCAATTAAAAAGTCGTTAAGTGGATTTTATATTTGTTCTTTAAGCTCAAAATCAATTATTTACAAAGGTATGTTTTTGGCGGAGTCGATATCTGATTTTTATATTGATTTACAAGATGAACGTTTTGTCTCCAGATTTGCTATTTTTCATCAAAGATTTTCGACCAATACCGCACCAAGTTGGGATTTAGCCCAACCTTTCCGTGCCATCGCACATAATGGTGAGATAAACACTTTTAGAGGAAACAAAAATTGGATGAAAGTCCATGAGCAAGAAATGGATAGTAATTTATTTGAGGATATAGAGAATTTGAAACCTGTTATTCAACCAGGAACATCGGATTCAGCAGCACTAGATAATGTATTTGAGTTGTTAAATATATCAGGACAACCCGCTCCACTTGCTAAACTTATGTTGGTCCCAGATGCTTGGTCAAAAAAAAGTAAAGTTTTATCAAAAGATCATCAACAACTATTTAATTTTTTAAACAGCACCATGGAACCATGGGATGGACCAGCAGCAATTGCAGGAACTGATAATGAGTGGGTAATAGCAGCTAATGACAGAAATGGTTTGAGACCACTTAGATACACTATCACAAAAGATAAATTTTTGTTTGCAGGTTCTGAGACAGGAATGATTAAATTAAATGAAAAAAAAATACTAGCTAAAGGGCGATTAGGACCAGGAGAAATAATTGGTGTAAGAATTGAAAAAGGAAAATTATTTACTAATGAGAAGATAAAAAATTATCTCGCAAAAGAATATAAACATTTTAATAGTCAAATAATTGATCTAGATAAAAAAATTACAGTTTCAAATGAAAAAGCTTTATTTAAAGGGAGTGATCTAAAGAAAAGACAACATGCTTTTGGTATAAGCTTAGAGGACTTAGAACTTATTTTGCATCCAATGGCTGAAGATGCTAAAGAAGCAACAGGTTCAATGGGTGATGATACACCCTTAGCTGTACTTTCAGATAAGTATCGACCCTTATATCACTTTTTTAGACAAAATTTTAGCCAAGTTACTAATCCACCCATCGACTCTTTGAGAGAAAATAAAGTTATGAGTTTAAAAACAAGATTTGGTAACTTAGGAAATATACTAAATTTTGATAATCTTACTAAGGATAATATCTATGTTTTAGACTCACCTATTTTATCTAATTCTCAACTCAAAAAATTTATAAATTATTTTGGCAAAAACTCTTATGAAATAGATTGTACATTTGAAAAAAGTGAAAATTTAGAAGTTGCATTAGAAAGAATACAAAAAGAAGCTGAAATTGAGGTTAGAAAAGGAGTTAAACAATTAATTTTGTCTGATAAAAATATCTCCGAAAAAAGACTTCCTATTCCAATGCTATTGTCTGTTGGTGCTATTAATTCTTACCTAATAAATAATAAATTAAGAGGGTATGTGTCTATAAATGTACAAACAGGAGAAGCTTTAGATACACACTCTTTTGCAACCCTTTTAGGCGTAGGAGCAACAACAGTAAATCCATATTTGGCACTTGATTGTCTATATCAAAGATTTGAAAAAAAATTATTTGGTAACTTTGAGTATGAAGATTGTATCAAAAGATACATTAAATCAGTGAATAGTGGTTTGTTAAAAATAATGTCAAAAATGGGAATTTCTGTTCTAAGTTCCTATCGAGGAGGTTGTAACTTTGAAACTGTTGGCTTGAGTAGAACGATTGTTTCTGATTATTTTCCAGGAGTTGTATCTAAAATTTCTGGTATCGGTCTGACTGGAATTGAAAAAAAAATAAGAGTAATTCATGATGAGGCATTTGAAAGCGAGGACAGTGTTTTACCGATTGGGGGAATTTATCGTTATCGAAAAAATGGTGAGTTACATCAGTACCAAGGTAAATTAATCCATATGCTTCAAAGTGCAGTTGGGAGTGGATCTTATACAGTTTACAAAAAATATGCTGAGGGTATTTATAATCTACCTCCAATTAACTTGAGAGATTTAATTGACTTTAGAAAAAGATATTTGAATAAATCAATAGATATATCTGAAGTAGAACCTATTGAAAATATCCTAAAAAGATTTGGAAGTGGAAGCATGTCTCATGGTGCATTATCAAAAGAGGCTCATGAAACTCTTGCAATTGGAATGAATAGGATAAGAGGTGCTTCTTGCAGTGGAGAAGGCGGTGAAGATGAAAAAAGGTTCACCAAAATGGAAAATGGGGATAGTGCAAATTCAAGAGTTAAACAAATAGCATCAGCGAGGTTTGGAGTAACGATTAATTATCTTAATAATTGTAATGAAATAGAAATTAAAATGGCACAAGGTGCAAAACCTGGAGAGGGTGGACAATTACCTGGTTTTAAAGTTTCAGCAGAAATTGCAAGATTAAGACACTCAACACCTGGAGTTACATTGATTTCTCCACCACCACATCACGACATTTACTCAATTGAGGATTTGGCACAATTAATTTATGATCTTAAACAAATAAATCCTAAAGCAAGAGTTGGCGTTAAATTGGTTGCATCATCAGGAATTGGAACAATTGCTGCGGGAGTAGCAAAAGCAAAAGCAGATATTATTTTAATTTCAGGACATAATGGTGGAACAGGCGCAAGTCCTCAAACAAGTGTTAAGTATGTTGGAGTGCCTTGGGAGATGGGTTTGACTGAAGCTAATCAAGTTTTAACTTTAAATAATTTAAGGCATAGCGTTACTTTGAGAACTGATGGAGGGATAAAAACTGGGAGAGATGTTGTCATAGCAGCAATGATGGGCGCTGAAGAATTTGGAGTGGCGACAACTGCTCTAGTAGCTATGGGATGTATAATGGTAAGACAGTGTCACTCTAATACTTGTCCAGTAGGAGTTTGTACACAAGATGATAAACTTAGAGAAAAATTCACTGGAACTCCTGAAAAAGTTGTAAATTTGTTTACTTTTATTGCAACTGAAGTTCGTGAAATTCTAGCAGAATTAGGTTTTAAATCTTTAAATGATGTAATTGGCAGAACTGATCTATTAAGACAAGTAAGCAAAGCATCAGCTAATTTGGATGATCTTGATCTTAACCCACTCTTTGTTCAAGCTGATCCAGGTGAAAATAAGAGATATTGTGAAAAACAAATTATTAATGATGTACCAAATACTCTTGATCAAAATATATGGCCTGAAATTGAAAATCATTTAGATAATCCTAAAAAAATAATTAAAGAATTTGAAATTGAAAATACGCATAGAGCTGTTGGAACAAGAATATCACATAATTTATATAAAAAGTTTGGGCATGATAAGTTAGATGAGGGATTTTTAACTCTAAATTTCAAAGGTTCTGCGGGACAATCATTCGGAGCGTTTGCAATGAAAGGACTAAAATTAGTTTTGAAAGGTGATGCTAACGATTATGTAGCTAAAGGATTATCTGGAGCAACAATATCAATTAAATTAGCAGATGAAAGTAATCTAGTTTCATCTGAAAATACAATTATTGGAAATACAGTTTTATATGGAGCTACATCGGGAAAACTTTTTGCTGCAGGACAGGCAGGCGAACGATTTGCTGTAAGAAATTCAGGTGCAACTTCGGTTATTGAAGGATGTGACTCGAATGGATGTGAATATATGACAGGTGGATCAATTATTATACTAGGCGAGGTTGGTGATAACTTTGCTGCTGGTATGACTGGTGGTATGGCATTTATCTACGATAAAAGTAAACAATTTGAGAAAAAAGTTAATCCTGAAACAGTAGTTTGGCAAAATGTTGAAACTGAATACTGGAAAGAGTTTTTAAAAAATATTATTGAAGAGCATTCAAAAGAGACAAATTCAAAATTATCAAATGAAATTATCAAAAATTTTGACAAGGAAATTTTAAATTTTGTACAGGTATGCCCTAAGGAAATGTTAGATAAATTAAAACATCCAATTACAACAAAATCTACAATTAAAAAAGTAAGTTAAAGTGGTAAATATTTTTTGCTTCGGTTTCGGACAAGTTGCAGGAAATTTTATAAATGAACTTTCCAAAAAAAATAAAATAAATCTTAGTTACACTTCCAGATCACCAAAAAACATAAATAATACTCATAATATTTTTGAATTAAATGAAAACTACTTTGACTCAAAAATAGTTGAAAAAATACATGAAGCAGATTTTATTTTAATATCAATTCCACCAATTAATGGAGAAGATATAGTCTTTAAACACTTTGAAAGTGAATTAAAAAAAATTAAAGCCAAGTGGATTACATATTTATCTGCAACAAGTGTTTATGGAGACCACAAAGGGGACTGGGTAAATGAAAAAAGTTTAACAAAACCAACTTCTGAAAATGGAATAAGTCGATTGGCTGCTGAGAAAAAGTGGATTTCAATATTTAAGGAGACAAATCTTCCTATTCAAATTTTTAGACTTTCTGGCATCTATTCAAACTCTAATAATATTTTGAATAGACTTATAAATGGAAGTGCAAAAATAATTGATAAAAAAAATCATTTTTTTTCAAGAATACACCTAGACGATATTACTAATATTTTGGTCGAGTCGATGGTAAACTTTAAGGGAGGTGAAATTTTTAATATATCTGATGACAGACCTGCATCCACTGAGGAAATTACTACTTTTGCAGCCGAGTTATTAAAAATTAAAATTCCTGAAAAAATCGCACCAGACAAACTACAAGACGGTATGCTTAAAAATTTTTATAGAGACTCAAAAAAAGTCAATAATGATAAAATGAAAAAATTCTTTAAATACAAGCTTAAATTTCCTTCTTTTGTTGAAGGATTAAAATTTATTAAAGATAAGAATTTTTAATTCATTAATTATTCTTTTTAGGTTTTTCTTGTCTGATAAACTATGATCGCCATTCTTAATAATAACTAATTTTTTTTTAGCATTAGGAAAGAGTTTTAATACCTTTTTGGAATAAACCGTTGGAACTACTTCATCTTTGTTACCATGTATCATTGTCACTTTAATTTTTGATAAAATCCTTTTGTTTAGGACCTTATTTTTTTTTCCATCTCGTATTATTTGATAAGTAATTGGATACTCATAATTTCCACTTTTTAAATAATAAATTTTTTTTGTTTTAATTTCAGTTTTTATTTTTTTTGAAAATTTTTTCCACATTAAAAGTTCTAAAAATTCTGGAGCAGATCCTATTCCAATAAAACCGATTATTTGATTTGAAAAATATTTGAATTGTTTCAGTCCTATCCAAGATCCCATACTCGATCCAATCAAAATAATTTTTCTTTTTTTTACAAATTTTTTAATTATCTTTTTGGTATCATTAGACCAAGTGCTAATATTCCCTTTTGTAAATTTTCCTGATGACTTGCCGTGCCCAGAGTATTCAAGTGCTACAAAACCTAATTTGTTCGTTTTACAGAATTTCAATAGACTCTTTGGTTTTTTACCCTCAAGGTCAGACATAAAACCATGAAGAAAAACAATACAAATTTTTGATTGATTGTTTATTGATAAATATCTTAACTTTTTATATTTATTCAATCGTAAGTATTTGTATTTAATCATATAAAGTTTATTTACATCAATTGATAATGTATATTTTAATTCAATGGCATCAAAATTAAAAGTCTTACAAGTTATACCTAGATTAGGCTACGGAGGAGCAGAAACAGGATGTTATGATTTAGCACACTATTTACATGAACAGGATTGTAAGTCTTATATAGTAACTAGTGGTGGTGAGCTCATTAAATATATTGATAAAAAGAAAGTGAAGCTTATAAAGCTACCTGTTCAAAGTAAAAATCCTTTAATAATTCTCATTAATAGTATTGCCTTAACTCTTTTGATTTTATTTTTAAATATTTCCATTGTTCACGCTAGAAGCAGGGCACCAGCATGGTCATGTTATATAGCAACGAAAATTACAAGACGGAAATTTGTTACAACATTTCATGGTACTTACAATTTTAAAAATTCAATAAAAAAGTTTTATAACTCAATAATGGTCAAGTCGGATGTATTAATTGCAGGTTCAAATTTTATCTTCTCTCATATTTCGGAAAATTATCAAAAATTTTTAAATTCAAAAAAAAAGTTTTTAGTTATCTTTAGAGGAATTAATACTGAATATTTTGACTCTGACACAATCAAAAAAAAAGACATAGATAAACTCAAAGCCACTTGGAAAATCGAGTATAATAAGAAAATTATACTATTACCTGGAAGATTAACCGCTTGGAAAGGACAAGAGATGTTCATAGAGGGAATAAATTTATTTAAACAAAGTAATCCTGAATTAGATTTTGTTGCTGTTATTCTTGGTGATGATCAAGGTAGGACCGTTTTCAGAAAAAAACTTGAGAGACTTGTCGAGCAATTTAACCTTACACAAAATATTAAATTTGTTGATAATTGTAACGTGATGCCAGTTGCCTATTATATTTCTGATGTAATTGTATCATCATCTATAGAACCCGAAGCTTTTGGTAGAGTTTCTGTAGAAGCCCAAGCAATGAAAAAACCTATTATTGCTAGTAACATTGGAGGGTCAAAAGAAACTGTAATTGATAATAAAACTGGACTTTTATTTGAAAGTGGAAATCCTAAATCTTTATGCGACAAACTTAACGAAATTATAAAATTAGATACTTTAACTTTAGATTTAATGGGTAGAGAAGGAAGAAAAAACGTTATAAATAGATTTAATATTGAAAAAATGTGCTTAAATACGTATTCAGAATATAAAAAATTAGTAAACCAATGACAAACATCACACTTCCTGATGGAAAAATAATAAAGTTTGAGAAACCTGTAAATGGCTCTGAGGTTGCAGAAAAAATAAGCAAGTCTCTAGCCAAGCAAGCTTTAGTCATGAGTGTAAATGGAGAATTGAAAGATTTATATCATATAATTAAAGAAGATAGCTCTGTAAAAATTTTTACAGCGCAAGATCCTGAGGGATTAGAAGTAATTAGACATGACGCTGCTCATATAATGGCTATGGCTGTTCAAGAATTATATCCAGGAACGCAAGTGACTATTGGTCCAGTTATTGAAAATGGTTTTTATTATGATTTTGCAAGAAAAGAACCATTCACTAGCGAGGATTTAAATAAAATTGAAAAAAGAATGTCAGAAATAGTTGATAAAGATGTGAAAGTGAGAAGAGAAGTTTGGGAAAGAGAAAAAGCTATAAGTCATTTTAAAAAAATTGGAGAAAAATATAAGGCTGAAATAATTGAAAGTATCCCAAAAAATGAGGAACTTACAATTTATCATCACGGTGATACTTGGTATGATTTATGTAGAGGACCGCATTTACTATCATCCGGCAAAATTGGTAAAGCTTTTAAATTGATGAAAGTCTCAGGAGCATACTGGCGTGGAGACTCTAATAATGAGATGCTTCAAAGAATTTATGGGACTGGTTGGGCTAATAAAAAAGACCTAGATAAATATCTCGAAAGATTGGAAGAGGCTGAGAAAAGAGATCATAGAAAGCTTGGAAAAGAAATGGATCTTTTTCACTTTAGAGAGGAAAGTCCAGGATCTGTATTTTGGCATGAGAGAGGATGGAGTCTTTTTCAAAAATTAATTGATTATATGAGACTAAGACAAAGAAAGGCTGGCTATAAAGAAATAAATACACCTGAAATTTTAGATAGAAGCTTGTGGGAAAAATCAGGCCACTGGGAAAAGTTTGGCGAACATATGTACACCTCAACCACTCCTGATGAGAAAATATTTGCTATCAAACCGATGAATTGTCCTGGTTGTGTTCAAGTTTTTAATCAAGGTTTAAAAAGTTATAGAGACCTTCCTTTAAAAATGTCTGAGTTTGGAAAGGTACATAGGTACGAGCCATCCGGAGCATTACATGGTTTAATGAGAGTAAGAGCTTTCACTCAAGATGATGCACATATTTTTTGTACCGAAGATCAAATCACAAGCGAGTCTTTAAGCGTTACAAATCTAATTTTAGATATTTACAAAAATTTAGGGTTTAGTGATGTAATATTGAAATATTCAGACAGACCTGAAGTTAGAGTTGGTGATGATAAAGTTTGGGATAAGTCTGAGGCTGCTCTGCTTGAAGCAGTTAAAGCTACGAAATTAGAGTACAGTATCAATAAAGGTGAAGGAGCTTTTTATGGTCCAAAAATTGAATTTGTATTAAGAGATGCAATTGGAAGAGATTGGCAATGTGGAACATTGCAAGTAGATCTTAATTTACCAGAAAGATTAGGTGCATCTTATGTTGATAAAGATGGATCAAAAAAAGTTCCAGTAATGCTTCACAGAGCATTATTTGGATCGTTAGAAAGATTTATTGGAATCCTAATTGAAAATTACGCTGGTAAGTTACCTTTTTGGATAAGTCCTTTGCAAGTTGTTGTAATTCCAGTATCAGATGATTTTGATGATTATGCTAAAAAAGTTTCTAATGAGATAAATGATAAGGGAATAAATTGTATAGTAGATTTAAAAAACCATAATTTAAATTACAAAATAAGGGAACATTCACTTTCCAAGATACCAGTTCTATTAATTTGTGGTAAAAAAGAAGTTGACAGTAATAGTGTAACTATTAGAAAGTTAGATAATAATAAACAAGAAAATATGAAGCTAGATAAATTTTTAGAACAATATACTGCTTTAAGTCAAGCACCTTCAAACTAAGTGGCAGATCAAAAAAATTACTTTCAGAGAAGAACTAAAGATAGAGGACCGAGATCTAACAATAGAATTTATTCACCTGAGGTTCAGGTTATTTCAAGTAATGGAGAAAATCTTGGTGTGTTAAATACTATTGAAGCAATATCTATGGCAAAAAATGAGGGATTAGATTTAATAGAAATTTCACCGAATGCAAAGCCACCGGTCTGTAAAATAATGGACATGGGAAAATATAAATATGATGCTCAAAAAAAAGCTAATAAAGCAAAAAAGAAACAAAAGAAAATAGACTTAAAAGAGATTAAACTTAGACCTGTAACAGAAGTGCATGATTACACTTTCAAAATAAAAAACGCTCAAAAATTCTTGTCAAAGGGTGATAAAGTAAAGTTTACAATTCGATTTAAAGGAAGAGAATTACAGCATACACATCTCGGTAACGAATTAATGGAAAAAATCAAAGCTGATATGTCTTCAATTGGAAAAATAGAACTTCATCCAAAGTTTGATGGAAAACAAATGATAATGGTAATTCAGCCTTTGTAGCAAGCACTAAATTAGGGTTGTAAATCTAAAATTATATTTGTATAAGTTCGCCCATGCCAAAATTGAAAACAAAAAGTTCAGCAAAAAAAAGGTTCAAAATTTCTGCAAAGGGTAAAGTAATAATGGCTCAGGCAGGAAAGAGGCATGGAATGATAAAAAGAACTAATTCACAGATAAGAAAGCAAAGAGGCACAACAACAATGTCCAAACAAGACGGAAAAATTGTAAAATCTTACATGCCTTACAGTCTACGAGGATAATATGGCCCGAGTAAAAAGAGGTGTAACAAGTAGAGCAAAACACAAAAAAGTCCTTAAAGCTGTAAAAGGCCATTGGGGAAGACGAAAAAATACTATTAGAGTTGCGAGACAAGCAATGGAGAAATCCATGCAGTATGCTTACAGAGATCGAAGAAATAAAAAAAGAGAATTTAAATCATTATGGATACAAAGAATAAATGCAGGCGTAAGAGCTGAGGGATTGACATATTCAAAATTTATTCATGGTTTAAATAAGTCTGGTATTAAATTAGATAGGAAAATTCTAGCAGAAATAGCATATGATAACCCAGAGGCATTTAAAACAATAGTTAAAAAGGCTCAAGCCGCTTTAAACTAATTTTCTTTATTGTTTTTCCTAAGTTAAGAAATATTCTACTGAAATGTCTGATATTATAAAAATTAAAGAGGAATATCTTTTAAAATTAAAAGATGATTTAGATTTAAATAATATTAATCAAATCAAGTCAGAACTATTTGGCAAAACTGGAAAAATTTCAAATGAGTTTAAAAAAATGGGCTCTATGTCACCAGATAGTAGAAAAAAGTTTGCATCTGATCTTAATGCAATTAAAGATGAACTTCAGGAAATTATTGAGAAAAAAATTAAAGACATTGAAATAAAAGAAATTAATCTAAAACTTCAAAACGAAAAAGTAGATATTACTTTGCCAGAAAGAAGTTTTAAAAGAGGAAAAATACATCCTGTGTCACAAGTAATTGATGAAATATCTTCTATATTTTCTGAAATAGGTTTTAGTGTTGCAGAAGGGCCCGATGTCGAAAACGAATATAATAATTTCACTGCACTTAATACGCCAGACAATCATCCCGCAAGAGATATGCATGATACTTTTTATCTGGATGATAATAAAGAATATTTATTAAGAACTCATACTTCACCAGTCCAAGTGAGAACAATGTTAGGAGGAAAACCACCTTTTAAGATTATTGCTCCTGGAAGAACTTATAGATCTGATAGTGATCAAACCCATGCACCTATGTTTCATCAGGTAGAGGGCCTTCATATAGATAAAAATATAAACATGGGGCACCTAAAGGGATGTTTAAACTATTTTATTAAAGAATTTTTTGAAATAGATAAAATTAAAATGAGGTTTAGACCAAGCCACTTTCCTTTTACTGAACCTTCGGCTGAGGTTGATATTGGTTATAGATTAAAAGACGGGAAAATAATAATTGGAGAAGGTGACAAATGGTTAGAAATTCTTGGATGTGGAATGGTACATCCAAATGTTTTAAAAAATGTTAAAGTAGATCCACAAAAGTTCCAAGGTTATGCTTTTGGCATGGGGATAGATAGGCTTGCAATGTTAAAATACGGTATTAACGACTTAAGAGCTTTTTTTGAAACTGATTACAGATGGTTAAATCATTTTGGATTTGATCCTTTAGATGTTCCCTCAAACTACAGAGGCCTTAGTAGATGAAATTTACAATTAATTGGCTTAAAGAACATTTAGATACAAAACACGACGATCAAAAAATTATTGATAAATTAACGAGTATAGGATTGGAGGTTGAAAGCTTTGAAAGTCAATCCTCAGAATTAGATAAATTTATAGTTGCCAAAATCATCAAGGTAGAAAGACATCCTAATGCAGATAGATTAAAGTTATGCGATGTAGATATTGGACAAAACGAAAAAGTGAAAGTAGTGTGTGGAGCTCCAAATGCCAAAAATGATCTTTTAACTGTTTATGCTCCTCCTGGGGCAACTATTCCTAAAAGTCAAACAAAGCTCTCTGTTAGTAAAATTAGAGGTGCAACATCTTACGGCATGCTTTGCTCCGAGTCAGAACTAAAATTATCAAATGAAAGCGAGGGAATTATTACTCTTTCCCCAACAAAATACAGCAAACAAGTTGGAAAAAAATATTTCGTTAACAAAAATCAAAAAGTTGTAGATCTTTCAATTACACCAAATAGAGCAGATTGCCTTGGTGTTAGAGGAATTGCAAGAGATCTCGCAGCGGCCGGGGCTGGCAAATTAAAAAACAATAATAAAATTAAAATAAATTTTTCAGGCTTAAACAAAATAAAAGTCAAAATAACTAATGATAAAAATCAAGGATGTACGAAGTTTGGTAGTTTACTCATCAAAGGAATTAAAAATATTGAAAGTCCAAAATGGTTGAAAGAAAAAATATTATCATTAGGACAAAAACCAATCTCTGCAGTAGTGGATGTAACAAATTATGTTATGATTGATCTTAACAGGCCACTTCATGCTTATGATGCAGATAAAATTGATAAAGGTATTATTGTTAGAAATTCCAAAAAAGGAGAAAGCTTTGAAGCATTGGACAATAAAAAATATGTGCTTGGCGATAATATGTGTGTTATATCTGATGCATCAGGTGTTTTGGGCTTAGGTGGCATTATAGGAGGCGTTAAGTCAGGTACAGAACTAAATACAAAGAATATTCTTTTGGAGTCAGCCTATTTTAAGCCAAAATCCATTAGATCTACATCAAAAATCTTAAATCTAGATACGGATGCAAAATATAGATTTGAAAGAGGTATAGACCCAAATTCAATTGAAGAAGGGTTAATTAAGGCAGCCGAATTAATACAAAATATATGTGGTGGAACAATTAGTAAAATAAATATTACAAAAAAAGAAAAATCAAAGGACAGAGCTATTAAGTTTCCAATTGATTTATTTAATACTACAACTGGTTTTAAAGTTGAGGTAAGGGAAATGACTAAGATTTTATCAGATCTTGGTTTTTTAGTAAAAAAAAATAAAAAGGAACTAAATCTAAAAGTGCCTTCCTGGAGACCAGATATTCTACAACCAATTGATATAGTTGAGGAAATAGTGAGAATTAAAGGATACGATAGAATTAAAACTGAATTACCAGAAAAAACCAGAAATAAACAAACACTAAATGTACATCAAAAACTATTCCATTTCTTACAAAGATCAGTTGCATCAAAGGGTTACTACGAAACTGTGACGTGGTCATTTACAGACTCAAAAATAAATGATTTATTTAAAGAAGATAAAACTGAAGTTAAAATAGTAAATCCAATCAGCTCAGACTTAAATGTTTTAAGAAGCTCAATTTTTTCAAACTTAATTTTTTATTTAAAAAAAAATTTAGATAGAGATGTAAAAGATATTTCTTTATTTGAGATTGGACCAATTTTTAGTGGAAAAAAACCAGGACAACAAGAAATAGTTATTTCAGCAATTAAGTCTGGGATGATTTCCAGACTTAATTGGATTGAGAAAGAGAGAAAAGTTGATGTTTTTGATGCAAAAAGAGATGTAATACAAACTTTAATTGAGACAGGGTTAGATGACAAAAAATTTCACATCAACTCAAATGCACCAAATTACTATCATCCAGGAAAATCTGGAGCCATTTATCAAGACTCAAAATCTAATAAACCAATTGCCTTTTTTGGTGAAATTCATCCAAATATAAATCAAAAATTACAGATTAAAACTGAAGCACTAATATTGTTTGAAATTTTTTTAGATAAAATCGAGCTTCATAAAAATAAACTTAAGGATCAAAAAAATAAATATGAATATTCAGATTTTCAAAAGTCTGAAAGAGACTTCGCATTCATAATAGATAAAAATTTAAATGTTCAAGAATTAGTAAAAATTATTTATAAGATCGATATTAACTTAATTAAAAGTGTAAAGGTTTTTGATTTATATGAAGGAGAAAATATTCCAAGCGATAAAAAGTCAATTGCTTTGAATGTAACAATTCAATCATCACAAAAATCTTTGAATGATAAAGATCTAGAAAAAATAAATAATTTGATTATTTCAACTGTTGAGTCTAATACAGGCGCAAAAATTAGATCTTAAAATGTCTACAATTGATAATATAAGAAACTTTGCAATTATTGCACATATAGATCATGGTAAATCTACAATAGCTGATAGAATTATTCATAAATGTGGTGGCCTAACAGAAAGAGAGATGAAAGCCCAAGTCTTAGACTCTATGGATATTGAAAGAGAAAGAGGTATTACTATCAAGGCACAAACTGTAAAGTTAAACTATAAATCAAAGGATGGTAAAGATTACATACTAAATATTATTGATACTCCAGGTCACGTAGATTTTAGTTATGAAGTAAGCAGATCTTTATATGCATGCGAAGGATCAATTTTGATTGTTGATAGTACTCAAGGCGTTGAAGCTCAAACTCTTGCAAATGTTTATCAGGCCATGGATACAAATCATGAAATCATTCCAATTTTAAATAAAATAGACCTACCAGCCTCTGAGATTGAAAAAACAAAAAATCAAATTGAGGAAGTTATAGGTATTGATACCTCAAATTCAGTACCATGCTCTGGAAAAACTGGCGAAGGTATTGATGAGATATTAGAGAAGATTATTCAAACTTTGCCACCACCAACAGGTAATAAAAATGATATTTTAAAATGTCTTCTCGTTGACAGTTGGTACGACTCTTATCTTGGAGTTGTAATTTTAATAAGAGTAATTGACGGAAAAATTAAAAAAAATATGAAAATCAAAATGATGTCTACTGATCAAGAACATATTGTTGAAAAAGTCGGTGTTTTTACACCTAAGCCAAAAGATATTGATGAGCTTAATTCAGGAGAAATAGGTTTTATAATAACAGGAATTAAAAATCTTTCTGATACTAAGGTTGGGGATACAATATGTGAAGCCAACAAACCTTTAAAAGAGGCATTACCTGGATTTAAACCAAGTAAACCAGTAGTATTTTGTGGGCTTTTCCCTGTTGATAGTTCAGAGTACCAAAAACTTAAAGATGGACTTGCTAAATTAAAATTGAATGACTCTAGTTTTTCTTATGAACCAGAGTCTTCCTCAGCATTGGGGCTTGGTTTTAGATGTGGTTTTTTAGGATTACTGCATTTGGAAATTATTACAGAGAGGCTTGAAAGAGAATTTGATATTAATTTATTAACAACAACTCCTGGAGTTGTGTACAAGGTTCATTTAAATAATAACAAAGTTTTAGACCTGCAAAATCCATCAAACTTACCTGATCCAACTATTATAGAGCATATTGAAGAACCATGGATAAAAGCTACAATTATAACACCTGATCAATATTTAGGATCAATAATAAAAATTTGTCAGAATAAAAGAGGCATTCAAACAAATTTAAATTACTCAGGAAATAGAGCAGTAATAAATTATGAAATACCACTTAACGAGGTAGTATTTGATTTTAACGACAGGCTAAAGTCTATAACCAGCGGTTATGCAAGTTTTGACTATGAAATAATCGGGAATAGAGAAGGTGACTTGGTTAAATTATCAATTTTAGTTAATAGTGAGCCAGTTGATGCTTTAGCCATGATGGTTCATAAAGACTTTGCACAAACAATTGGAAGAGAGGTCTGTGAAAAACTTAAGGATTTAATACCAAGACATAATTTTATGATACCAGTACAAGCTGCAATTGGAGGAAAAATCATAGCGAGAGAAACAATCAAAGGATTTAAGAAAGATGTGCTCACTAAGATCCATGGCGGTGGGGCTAGAGATAGAAAAAGAAAATTATTAGATAAGCAAAAAAAAGGAAAAGCTAGATCAAAACAGTTTGGTAGAGTTGAAATACCACAAGAAGCATTTATCGGCGTTTTAAAAATAAATAAAGACTAGTTGTATTATGAAAATTAAATGGGGAATAATTGGGCTAGGTAATATTGCTAATAATTTTGCATACGCATTTAATTCTTGTAAATATGCACAGCTTAAAGGAATATCCAGCAGAGATAAAGGTAAACTACAAAAATTTAAAAATATATTCAAAATTAGAAATGAATTTTGTTTCAACAATTATCAAGACCTAATTTCCTCAAAAGAGATAGAGGTTATATATATAGCTTTACCAAATACATTTCATTTTAATTGGATTGCGAAATGTATTGAACAAAATAAAAAAGTATTAGTGGAAAAACCTGCTTTAAATAATATACAAGAGTCAGAAAAGTTACAAAGAATGCTCAAGAATCGAAATTACTTCTTAGCAGAAGCTTTTATGTACAGATTTCATCCTCAAATAGACATGGTTATTAATCTTATAAAAAATAATGAAATCGGGGATTTAACATCGATGGCTTCAAATTTTGGGAGTGACATCCTTACAAAAAAGAAATTTTGGGTATTTAAATCAAAAAAAAAACCTGATGAAAAAAAAAGAATTTTTAATAAAAAACTTGGAGGTGGAGCAATAATGGATTTAGGATGTTACACGACATCTTTTAGCAGTTTGATCGCAGCTCTAAAGTCAAAATTTGATAAATTTGAAGTTAAAAGCAAAACTAAAGAAATATGTTCTACGGGTGTAGATATAGATTCATATTGTGAAATTCACTTCGATAATAATTTTGTTGCCAAGGTTGGCGCATCCTTTTCCAAAAATATAGGAAGACGAACAAAAATCTTTGGTGACAAAGGTTATATAATTATTGATGATACGTGGTTTGGATCAAGTGAAGTCATAATAAAAAGAAATAATAATTTAGAAAAAATTAAAATTAATAAAATTGAAAACATTTATTCAGAGGAAATTGATTATATAAGTAAAAATTTAATAGAGAAAAAAAAAGAAATTGATATTACGGGTATTAGTTTAAATGATATTATTTTAAACACTAAAATCTTAAATAATTGGTTAACTTAATGAGTTTTAAAATATTCGATTGTATAACATTTTTTGACAATAATTATATGTTTGATCTTAGGTATAATATTTTAAACAAATATGTGGATTATTTTGTAGTATGTGAATCTATTTTTGACCATCGTGGAAATCCTAAGAATAAAAACTTTATTTATAAATCCGAGTATGATCAAGATAAAGTGAAATATTTTTTGATGGAAAAACCATTTCCAAAAAATAATAATATTTGGAAAAATCAAGCATTGCAAAGGGAATATTTATTAGGCTGCTTAAATTTTGCAGATCCTGAGGATTATATTTTTTTTTCTGATCCAGACGAAATTCCAAAACCTGAGATTTTAAAAAATTTCGAACTAAAAAAAAAATACGGAATATTTTTACAGAGATGCTTTAATTATAAATTTAATTTGTACAACAAATACGAGTCTCCATGGGAAGGCTCAAGGGTATGTAAAAAAAAAAATTTAGACTCAATTGATTTCATGAGACAAAAAATTAAATCAAAAAATTTAAATTATAGTTTTTTTAGATTTGATAAAGAACGAAGTATAGAACTTTTTAAAGATGCGGGTTGGCATTTTAACAATATTCTTAGCGCTAAAGAGATTTCTTTAAAATTGAAAACCTTTGCACATTCAGAATTTGCTGATGAAAAATATTCATCAATCAAAACAATTGAAAATAAAATTCAAAATAAAATAGATCTATTTGGTAGAAATCATACTTATGAAAAAATTGATTTAGATGAAACTTTCCCTGAATATTTGAAAAATAATATTAAAAAATTTGATAAATTTATTTTATGAAACTAAAAACATTTTATAAAATTTATTATAAACATAGAATTTTAAAGGCAAATCTTTTTTTAAAAATTTATTTAATTATAATTGTACCAATTAGATATTTATTAAATATTCCTTTTCTACCAAAAAAAATCAATCTCGACGATCATTCAAAAAAAAATGCTTATTTATTTGATAAAGAATTAGATTTTTTATTTGAAAAATTTAATAGCGATAAAGGTAATTTTTATATTAATCAATACTCTCAGCCCATGAAAAAAAAAAATATTAGGATAAATGCTCATGGATATTCTGACATTTATGAAAAATATTTTTTTTCAAAAAAACAAAAAAAAAATAATATTTTGGAAATAGGATCATTCTACGGGAATGCAGCGGCTGCTTTTTTTTATTATTTTAAAAATTCAAAAATTTATTCTGGAGATATTTTCCCTGACCTATTTAGATATAATTCTGAAAGACTTGAGAATTTCTATATAAACTCTTCTAGGGAAGATTCTTTAAATAGAGACCTTTTAAGCAAAAATATTAATTTTGATATAATAATTGAGGATGCTTCTCACTCACTTAAAGATCAAATTATAAGTCTTTTTATGTTATTCAAGAAATTATCTTCAGAAGGTCTATTTATTGTTGAGGAATTAGATTTTCCAGAAACAAGAAAAGACATGAACTTAAAAAATGAGTATCCTGATCTCAAACAAATTTTAATATCAATCAAATCAAATAAAGATTTTAATTCAAAGTATATTAATAATTTAGATAAAAAGTATTTTTTAGAAAATTTCAAAACAATAGAAATTTTTAAAAGCAAATTTAATGAAGTAGCCGTTATACAAAAAAAATGAAAAGGAGAGATGGCCGAGCGGTTTAAGGCGCACGCTTGGAAAGCGTGTTAAGGGGTAACTCTTTCGTGGGTTCGAATCCCACTCTCTCCGCCACAAATTTTTTGATATATAACTTTTATAAGTTAAAATGAAATATGAAATATAATGATATATCTATAGTAATACTACTTTATAAAACACCAAACGAAACTTTACCAAATCTTGATGACTACAAAGATTTTAACATATACATTCTCGATCAAAGCAACGATATAAAATTACAAAAAAGAATTAAAAAAAAATTCTCTAAAATTAAATATTATGGACTTACCACCAAAAATAGAGGTTTTGCAAAAGGGATAAATTTTTTAGTAAAAAAAGTAAAAACTAGATATTTCCTTTGCACGCAGCCAGATACAATAATTTCAAAAAGGTCAATATTGGAGTTAAAAAAAACGTTTAAAAATAAAAATGATGCAATTATTACAGTTCCTAAAATCAAACAACTCAAAAACTATATAATTTCAAAAAAATTTAAAAAAATAATTCCTGTTAAAACCATTATAGGAGCAATTTTTCTTGCAGACACTAAAAAATTTATAGATATCGGAATGTTTGATGAAAGCTTCTTTTTTTATTGGGAGGATATGGATTTATCTAAACGAATTGAAAATAATTGCTTAAAAATTTATTTAAATCTAAATGCCAAAGCAGATCATGTAGGCGAAAGATCTGTCAAAGAAAATATTAAAAGTTTTATAATTAGAAAAGTAAACTTTAAGTATGGTGAACAAATTTTTCAGTTTAAATACAAAAAATTAAGATCAATAAAGCTTTTACGAGAACCAATAAAATTTTTTATATTAACATTTTTTAATATTTTAATATTTCGATTTAAAAAAGCACTAGAATATTTATGTTTTATTTATGCAATTTTTAAATTTGTATTTTTCTTCAAAAAAAAACAATAAAAATCACAAATATTGCTTATTTTTAAAAACTTAGAAAAAAAAAAAATAAATATCTAAAAAACGTTAATCAACAAGGCTTTTTAAGCCTCTTTTGTCAAAGTGATTTTATTTAAATTTTAAAAAATGGTATAATTTTTTTTTCCAAAAAAAATAAATGATTAAAAAAAATACAACAAATTATCAAGCAGACTCCATCAAGGTTTTAAAAGGATTAGAAGCTGTAAGAAAAAGACCAGGTATGTACATCGGAGATACCGATGATGGTACTGGCCTACATCATATGGTCTATGAAGTTGTTGATAATTCGATAGATGAAGCACTCGCAGGTTACTGTAAAAATATTTCTGTAAATATTAACAAGAATGGATCAGTGACTGTTTCTGATGATGGAAGAGGTATTCCTGTGGATATTCATAAAGGTGAAAAAAAATCTGCAGCAGAAGTTATCATGACACAATTGCATGCAGGAGGAAAATTCGATCATGACTCTTATAAAGTTTCTGGGGGTCTACACGGAGTTGGGGTCTCTGTTGTAAATGCTCTATCAGAAAAATTAGAACTAGAAATTAATAGAGATGGGAAAAAATATTTTATTGAATTTCAAAATGGCGATGCCAAATACCCTTTAAAGGTAACTGGAAAATCAAAAGAAACTGGCACAAAAATTACATTTTTTCCATCAAAAGATATTTTTTCATCTACAAAATTTAGCACGACCATTATACAGAAAAGAATGCGGGAATTGGCATTCTTAAACAAAGGTTTAAAAATTTCTGTAAACGATCTTACTTTAAAAAAAGAAAAATCGATTATTTATAAGTTTGATGGTGGAATTTTAGAATTTGTTAACTTCCTTGATGAAAAAAGAGAAAAATTAAAAAATAAAAATGGGAATGAATTATTTAAAAAACCTATCTTTATTGAGCAATCCAAAAATAATATGGAGGTAGAATGTGCTCTACAGTGGAATTCTATGTATTCTGAAGATGTATACCCCTACACAAATAATATATTTCAAAAAGATGGAGGAACTCATTTATTGGGTTTTAGGAGTGCACTAACAAGAGTTGTAAATAAATATGCCAATGAGTCAAACTTATTAAAAAAAAGTAAACTTTCAATTTCTGGTGATGATGTAAAGGAAGGGCTCACTTGTGTCTTATCAATTAAAATACCAGATCCTAAATTTTCATCACAAACAAAAGATAAACTTGTATCATCTGAGGTTAGAAATATAGTTGAAACAATTATTAGCGAGAAATTATCTCTATGGTTTGACCAAAACCCATCAGTTGTAAAAGTTATACTAACAAAGATTGTGCAAGCTGCGCAAGCGCGTGATGTTGCTAGAAAAGCTAGAGAAAATGTAAGAAGAAAAGGTGCTCTTGAGCTAACAGGTTTACCTGGAAAATTGGCAGATTGTCAAAATTCAAAACAAGAAGGAACAGAATTATTCATTGTTGAGGGAGATTCTGCAGGCGGCTCTGCAAAACAAGGTAGAGATAGAGAGTTTCAGGCTGTTTTACCTCTTAGAGGAAAAATTTTGAACACTTATGTTGATACTAATGGGAAAAAGAAAAATGGAAATATTAATGAACATAAGACTAAGGCACTATCTAAAATGATTTCCTCAAATGAGATTATAACTTTAATAAATGCTTTAGGATTGGATCCAAAAAATGACGATTTGGATCTTAAAAATTTAAGATACGGAAAAATAATAATTATGACAGACGCTGACGTTGATGGATCACATATCAGAGCATTATTACTTACTTTCTTTAATAACAGCCCATTTAATAAATTGATTGAAAATGGTCATATTTACTTAGCACAACCGCCTTTATTTAAAATCAACAAAGGCATGAAAGGAATTTATATAAAAGATGAGAAGGAACTCGAGAAATATATTTTAAAAAATTCAAAGGAATTGAGTAAATATAAAAAAGGATCAAAAGAATTTGATAAGAATTTCTCAATCGAAAAGTCTAAATTAAATATTCAGAGATTTAAAGGATTAGGTGAAATGAACCCTGATGAGCTTTGGAATACAACTCTAAATCCAGAGACAAGAAATTTATTAAAAGTAGAATATTCAAAAGATGTAAAAAAAGATCATGAAATAATTCACACCTTAATGGGAAATGACGTAGCATTAAGAAAAGACTTTATTATATCAAATGCTATTGATGTTTTAAATCTTGACATATAATTTATGAGGTTTTTTGAAACTTCAAAAATCTATTCTCTAAACAGAATACAATATATTAGACTTAGATGGATAGCTATAATTGGACAGTTAATAACAATAAATTTTGTTAAATATGGACTTGGTTTTGAATTTAATCACATACTATCAAATTTTATAATTTATCTTGGGGCAATAAGTAACTTAGTTTTAATATATTATTACAAAAAAAATCAAGTTTCTGATAGATCCTCTTTTATTTTTTTATGTTTTGATATTTTCCAACTAGGTTTTTTACTTTATTTAACAGGTGGAATAGTAAATCCTTTTTTTATTTTTATTATAATTCCAAGCATATTTTCATCTATATACTTAGGAAAAAAATCCAGTATTTTCTTAGTTTTAATAACAATTTTATCTGTTATCTTTCTAACTTTTTTTAATAAAGGTTTACCAGCGCCATTGAATGAACATTTTCATATTAGCGATTATTATTATTATGCTATTCCAATATCATTAATAATTGCACTTATTTTTTTAAGCTTTTTTTCAATATCTTTTGGGGCTGAAAGAAAGATTAGAGAGGATGCATTAAATAAAATGGAAGCTATAATGGCAAAAGAACACGAGCTGGTTTCTCTTGGAGGACAAGCAGCAGCAGCAGCCCACTCACTTGGTACTCCACTCTCGACAATTAAAATCGTATTGTCAGACTTAGAAAAAGAATTTAAAAATAATAAAGATATAGGTTTACTATCCAGTCAAGTGGATAGATGTATAAAAATATTACAAAAACTTAGCATGAATCCGGTTACAGATGATGAGTTTTTAGATCAAAATATTTCTTTAAAAGATTATTTGGTTCAAATTATAAGGTCTTTTCAAGAAATTAGCAAAAAGGAATTTATTTTAATTACTGATCAGAATAATAATCCAATTGTAATTCCTAAAATAATTGAGATTGTTTATGGGCTCAGAAATTTTATAGGAAATGCAAATAAATTTTCAAAAAAAAAAATATTTATCAATCTTAAAAGTGATAATGACGAAACTGTTATTAAAATAGAAGATGATGGGAAAGGTTTTTCCAAAGATATAATCTATAAATTGGGAGAGCCTTATTTAAAAGATTCCAAGCTGAGCAATAAAACTGGATTAGGTTTAGGAATTTTTATTGGTAAAACATTACTAGAAAAAAATTTTGCTACTGTAACTTGTAAAAATTCAAGAACAAGATCGGGAGCTGAGATAATGATTTTGTGGAAAAATAAAAATCTTAAATCTTTAAATTTTAATTGAGTTTTTTTCTTTCACTAAATAAATTACTTAATTGATTTATCATAACATCCCCAAGTTCTTGAACATCAGTAATTTTAATAGCTTTGGAATAGTATCTAGAGACATCGTGACCTATCCCAATAGCTAGAATTTCTACATTACTTTTATTTTCAATAAATTTCACAGTTTTTTTTAAATGTTTCTCTAAATAATCACCAAAATTAACACTTAAAGTACTGTCATCAACCGGCGCTCCATCTGAAATAACCATCAAGATTTTTCTTTCTTCCTTTCGCTTTTGTAGTCTGCTAAAAGCCCAATTAATTGCCTCACCATCAATATTTTCTTTTAATAATCCTTCCTTAAGCATAAGTCCTAAATTATTTTTAGATATCCTCCATTGAGTATCTGCACTTTTATAAATTATGTGACGTAGATCATTAAGACGTCCGGGATTTTTTGGTTTATTTCTCTTATTCCAATCTTCCCTTGACTGACCACCTTTCCAATTTTTTGTTGTGAAGCCTAAAATTTCTACTTTAACCGCACATCTCTCGAGTGTTCTCGACAAAATATCAGCACAAATTGCTGCGATTGTTATTGGACGTCCTCGCATAGATCCAGAGTTATCAATTAATAAAGTAACAACTGTATCTTTAAATTCATAGTCCTTTTCTTTTTTAAATGATAAAGAACTATAAGGATCCATAATAACCCTTGTTAATTTTGAAGTATCCAATAATCCTTCTTCCAAATCAAATTCCCAAGCTCTTTTTTGACTTGCTAATAGCTGTCTTTGAAGTTTATTTGCTAGCTTTGTTATCAAATCTTGAAAAGCAATTAATTGTTGATCCAAGTTTTTTCTTAATTTTGTTATTTCCTCTAAGCTTTCTAAATTTTCAGCTTTTGAAATTTCATCAAATTCTTTTGTGAAAATCTTATAATCCTTATCGCTAAATTCCCCTCCACCTTTTTGAATAATAGTCTCACTACTTTGCTTTTCCGAGTCTGTATCAACAATCTGTTCATCAATTTTGTGCTCGCTAAAATCATATTCGGAGTCAAAACTTTCTTCGCTTTCTTCTCGTTGTTTATTTTCTTCATTATTATCACTATCAGTATCAGTATTACTTTGATCTGTATCAGCCTCATTATTATCATTTTGTTGATCTTCTTGGTTTTTACTTTCATTTGTATCATCAAATATATCCAAATTTTGTAATATCTCTGATACTTTCGAATTATATATGTCTTGATTTTCTAAATTTTCTAATAGAAAATTTATATGTTTTTTTAAGGATTTATCAAAATCATTTTCCCAATAACTTAAAATTTTTTCATTAAGGCTATTTAAATTTATTTTATAGAAATTCTTAAGCATATATAATTCAAATGCCTCTATTACACTTACATCTTCCTTAGAAAATAATTGATCTTTTTTTTTTGTTAAAATTTCATTTGTGTAGTTTTCTTTAAGATTTGAACCAACACCTTTAAGTATTTTTGAACCTAATATTTCGCATCTTATTTTTTCAGATAATTCATAAAGCTGTTTATATGATGAATTTTGTGGAAAATTATTCCTAAATATTTCTGTATTTGAAAATTTTTTTTTTAAAGCACCCGAGTCAATCTCCGCTCTATATTTAACAAAATCACTTCTACTCTCTAATTTTTCTAATTCAAAAAGATCTATTTTTGACTTTTTTTTATTTTTTTTGTCATTATTAGTAGAATAATCATCCGCAATAGCGTTAGCAGTTGATAAAAGGGCTAATTTAAATTTTTCTTTAAAATTATCTTCTTTGCTCATTTAACTTTGAATATTTAACATAGACTCTGGCAATTCTTCACCAAAACATCTTTGGTAATATTCGGCGATTATATTCTTTTCAATCTCATCGCATTTATTTAAAAAAGTCACTCTAAAACCATAACCAATATCTTTGAAAATTTCTGAATTCTCTACCCAATGTAAAACGGTCCTAGGACTCATAACTGTAGAAATGTCGCCAGCTATGAAACCTTTCCTAGTTAAAGTTGCAACTTTAATCATATTTGCAACTTTTTCCTTCCCTTTAGCATTATTTAAACTTTTATTCTTGGCTAAAATTATTTCCATCTCTTTCTCTAGACTTAAGTAATTTAAAGAAGTTACAATATTCCACCTATCCATTTGACCCTGGTTTATCTGTTGAGTACCATGATATAAACCCGTTGTATCGCCTAGCCCTACCGTATTTGATGTAGCGAACAATCTGAAATATTTATTTTGTTTTATTACTTTATTTTTATCAAGAAGTGTAAAACTTCCATCAGCCTCTAAAACTCTTTGGATTACAAACATCACGTCAGGTCTACCAGCATCATACTCGTCAAAGACTAAAGCAACAGGATTTTGAATTGACCAAGGTAGAATCCCTTCTTTAAATTCTGTTATTTGTTTACCATCTTTAATTGTTATTGCATCTTTACCAATTAAATCAATTCTACTTACGTGACTGTCTAGATTTATTCGAATGCAAGGCCAATTTAATCTTGCAGCTACCTGTTCTATATGTGTAGATTTACCTGTACCATGATAACCTTGAACAAGGACTCTTTTATTAAATGAGAATCCCGAAAGTATCGCTAGTGTTGTATCTCTATCAAATATATAATTTTTATCAATTTCAGGAACATAATCGTTTTTTTTCGAAAAAGCCTCGATCTCAATCTCAGAGTCAATCCCAAAAGTTTGTTTAACAGATAATTTTATGTCAGGTTTGATGTTTAAATTATTTATCAATGTTTTTCCTATAAGTATTTTTTAATTGTGTGTATGCTAAAGTAATCACTTTAAGCTTTTCTTCATAATTTTTATCTCCAGAATTAATATCAGGGTGAAATTTTTTAACAAGTTTTTTAAACTTCTGCTGTATTTTGTCCCATTTTAAACCAACTGAAATACCCAAGACAGCAAAGGCTTTTATATCATTGTTAGTAAATTTCAAATTTCCTTTAGTATTAAATTGATTTTTAAATTTTAAATCATCGAAACCATCATTTAATGCGTTATTCCATAATACCTTAAAAAAGTTATCCGATGAGCTAAAACCTTGTGTTGGCTTATGCCATGTTGCGTCACTTTTAAGAAACTGTATCACCTCCCTATCGCTCATACCCGAAAAATAATTCCAGTTTTTATTAAATTCTTTAACATGCTTTAAGCATAATAGTCTAAAGTTCTTGCTATTATCCTTCTCTATCGGCGCTTTGTATTCTCCAATTTCAAAGCAATTATTCCAATCACAAATTGTTTTCATGCTATATAATAATATAATTTTTATGGATATAAAAACATTAATTTTAGAAATTAAAAAAAAAATTCAAGAAAAAATTTCTTGCGAAAAAATATCAATTGAGGATAAAACATTTCTACATGTTAATCATAAAAGTCATAACAAAAATAAGTATCACATTAAATTGACTATTAAATCAAATGAGCTCAAGTTATTAAGTAAAATAGACTCAAATAAAAAAATTTATAATATTCTATCTAATGAAATTCAAAATTATATTCATTCAATCCAGATTCACATATTATAAAATTGAAGCCTTATAAATTTAGAGATCTTATTTAAATCAAAAAAATTATTATATGTTACATTTCCAATTTTTTTAATTAAAATTAAATTTATTTTATTACTATTATTTTTTTTATCGTTCTTCATAAACTTTAAAAGTTTACTTAAATCTTTTTTACTAAAATAATTTTTTAAATTTAGTGATTTATCAATATCGTGAATATGTTTTATAATTAAATTATGTTCTTTAAGATTTAAAAATTTCTCTTTTAAACTAAATTCGGAGGCACTATTAATTCCAAGCAAAACTGCCTCACCATGATTTAGCTTTTTCGAGTATTTGTATGCAGCTTCGTAAGAATGTGCAAAAGTATGTCCAAGGTTAAGAGTCTTTCTTAAGTTTTTTTCCTTTTCATCTTTTTCAACTATTCTTTTTTTGATCAAACAACTTTTATAAATAGCTTTATTAATGAATGGTTGTTTAAGTCTAATTATTTTATCAAAATTTTTAAGCAAAAAAATGAAGAACTTTTTGTCAGAAATAATAGAGTGTTTAAAAATTTCTGCATATCCACAAATGATTTCTCTTTTTGGAAGAGACCTTAAGAACTCAATGTCAGCTATAACTAAATTTGGTTGATAAAAAGATCCAATTAAATTTTTACCAAAGTCAGTGTTAATACCAGTTTTTCCACCTATACTACTATCAACTTGCGCTAATAAAGTTGTTGGTATGTTAATAAATTTTAGACCCCTTTTAAAAATACTTGCAGCAAATCCTGAAATATCACCAACAACTCCGCCTCCAACTGCAATTAAAGAATCATTTCTATTAAAGTTATATTTTAGCATTACAGTTATTAATTTATTTACATTATGCTGGTCTTTATTTTTTTCACTTGAGGAAAATTTATACAAAATCACTTTTTTTTTAATTTTTTGCTTTAATTTTTTGATCATCTTAAATGGGACTTTGCTATCAAACACGATCAAATATTTTTCAGACTTAGGTAATTTAGATTTTAAAATTTTATCAAGTTTATTAATTAGATTTGACCCAATTAAAATCTCATATTTAGAATTTGCTGTGCTGATTATAATTTTATTATTTTTCATATATTTCTAAAATTTTTTTAGCAATTTCTTGTTTTGATAGTTTATCACAATTAATTTTAAATTTTGCTAAAGAATATATTTTAGCTCTTTTTTCAATCAATTTGATTAAATCATTCTTTTTTAAACTATAAGTAATAGGTCTTTTTTTACTCTTTGTTAATCTAGAAGTTAATGTTTCTTTATCCCATTTAAGCCATATTGAATAATCATTTTTAAGTATTTTTGATCTAATTTTTTCATTTAGAAATGCTCCTCCTCCTAATGCAATAATATTGTTTGATTTTTTTAGAATTTCTAAAGTTTTTTTTTCCTCAATTTTTCTAAAAAACTCTTCACCTTTTGTTTGAAAAATTTCTGCAATTTCCAAACCAATTTCTTCGATAATTAATTTATCAATATCATAAAGTTTTAGACCAGTAATTTTAGCTAACAATTTACCCAAACTACTTTTTCCAGATCCAGGCATCCCTAATAAAACAAGGTTTTTTTTCATATAACTAAATATCTCTATTGAAAAAACATAATATTGTCTTAATTTGATTTAATATAAAAACGTTATATGTATTTTCAAAAAAAGCAAGCAATTGGTAAATCAAACTATTTAATAAAGTTAATTATTAAAATTGCAGTAGTATTTTTTTTATTTTTTATAATACTCCTTTTAGTAGATCAAATTAATTTTCCCTCTCCAAATAAAAAGATTGAAAAAATAATCCCTAATGAAAATCTTAAAGTTATTAAATAAAATTTTATTATTAAAAATTTTATTTTCTTTCTTATTATTCACAAACCTCTTTTCGAATGAGCCAGTAGATATATGGAGTATCAATAATAACTCAAATAATGAGAATAGTATTGAGCAAAATAATTTATATGAACCAGAAGATAACTCATTAATTATACAAACACTTAATAAGCAATTAACCACAACAATCGAATTAGATAATAAAATAAATGTAGAAGAAAAAAACCATCTTGTAGGTTTATTTGATCCTGCAGAGCATGATTTAACTTTAAACATGTGGCAGTTATCTGATGGCGAAAAAATACTAAATATTGTTGGGAAACTAAATAAACTTAATTTGTCAAATGATGCAAAAGATTTATACAATAAATTAATTTTAACCAATGCTCTTCCACCAAAAAATAATTTAACTATGGATGAATTTCTTAAACTTAAGACTAATTGGCTTATAAGAGTAAACGATTTAAATCTGATAAGGGAATTTATATTAAAAAATTCTGAAAAAATTGACCAAGATTTAATTAAGTATTATTTGGAACAAAATTTATCAAACAATAATTTAAATGATGCTTGTCAAATTCTTTCAAATTTAGAGTCTTTTGATGAGGATAAATATTTGGCCAAATTTAAAGTTTATTGTTTAATTTACAAAGATCAAAATGAAATTGCTCAAATGCAATTTGATCTTTTAAAGGAAAATGGTTTCAAAGACAAATTTTTTGAAAAAAAATTTCAATATTTAATGGGTTATTCAGATGAAATTGATGCTACAATCTCGGAAAAAAATATTTTAGATTTCCATTTATCTCACAAAACAAATCCAAACTTTTCGTATATACCAAAAGATAGTACAAATCAGATTATTTGGAATTATCTTAGAAACAATAATTTATTGATTAGTGTAGATGAAGTTGCAATTGAGGATGATGCAAAGGTAATTTCAATAGAAAAAGAAACTCATAAGGGCAACTACTCAGAAAGTGATTTGTTAAATTTATACACTAGGTATAAATTTAATATTAATCAGCTCATTTCGATTGAAGAGTCTTACAAACTGCTTCCCGAAAATCAGTCAAGAGCATTGTTATATCAGGGTTATTTGATTTCAAAAGATGACGCAAACAAAATCAAAATTTTAGAAATTTTAAAAAACAGTTTTGATCAAAGTGAAATTGGTAATGCATTAGATAAAAAATTAGTTGAAATGTTAGAGGAAATAGATGAAAAAAATATTCCATCAGAATATTTGGAATTTTACAATTACCATCTAGCTGAAAAAAAAAACCAAAATAAAAAAATAAAAATAAATAATAAAATAATTCATCAATCGAAATTAGTTAGATATTTTGAGAATAATATGGAAGTTGTAAAAGCGGAAAAAGAACTTAATAAAATGTTAAAGAAAATAAAAAAAAATCAAAAATATTATTTTTCTACTAAAGACTTAATTGTAATTGAGGCTCTTATATCTGACGGTGTTCAAATTTCAGAAAAAAATAAAGAGTATCTCGAATTAGATAGTGCAAATATACCAACTGATATTCAAGTCATGATTAATGATGGTGAAATAGCAATGATATTACTTAGATTGGTTGAGATTATAGGCGAGGATAATTTAAAAGATTTAGGCACAGAAAGCCTTTATTTTATAATATCTACATTAAATAAACTAGGTATAGATAAAATTAGAAACGATATGATTTTAAAAACTATACCTTTAAAAGCATAAATTTAATAATACAATATATTTATGCCCCTAAAAAAAATAATTACTGTTCCTAGTGAAACTTTAAGAAAAATATCTCAACCATTAGAAAACGTTGGTAAAGAGGAAAAAAAACTCATCAAGGATTTATTTGAAACTATGTACCACAATAAAGGAATTGGTCTTGCAGCAATCCAAGTAGGTATACCAAAAAGAATAATAGTTTTAGATGTATCTAAAGATGAGAAAAAAAAAGACCCCTTATGTTTTATAAATCCTGTAATTAAAAAACAAAGCGATGAAAAATCGGTTTATGAAGAGGGCTGTCTTAGTTTGCCAGATACTTTTATAGAAATTGAAAGACCGAAACTTTGCTGGATTGAATATATTGATATAGATGGAAAAAAAAAAGAAATTAAATGTGATGATTTATTATCAACCTGTATTCAACATGAAATAAACCATTTAGATGGTCGTTTGATAATTGATTATTTATCGAAACTTAAAAGAGATATAATAATTAAAAAACTCTCAAAAACTAAACAAGACCCTGATAGAATAGTTGTTTAAAAATGCTTAAAAAAATTGTTTTTATGGGTACGTCTGTTTTTGCTGTAAAAATATTAAAATCTCTTTATCAGAATGGATATCCCATAGCTACTGTTTATACACAAGCTCCAAAAAAATCTAATAGAGGTATGAGATTAACCAAATCTCCTGTTCATTCAATTTCTGAAACTTTGAGTTTAGAAGTTAGAACACCAGTCACTTTAAAGAATAATCAAGAAGAGTATGAGTATTTAAAAGATATAGATGCTGATATGTGCCTAGTGATAGCATATGGTCAAATCATTCCTGAAAGTTTTTTAAATTTAACAAAAAAAGGATTTATAAATATTCATGCGTCTTTACTCCCTAAATATAGAGGAGCTGCTCCAATTCAAAGAGCCATAATGAATTTAGAAAAAAAAACTGGAATAAGTATTATGAAAATTAATTCTCAATTAGATGAAGGACCAGTATGTAAGTCTTATGAAATTGATATCAATGAAAAGGATAGCTCAGATGATTTATCAGATAAATTATCTGATTTAGCAGTTGAAAAAATATTAGATGATATCGATGACATATTAGATGATAAAGCTAAATTTAAAGATCAAGACCACAGCAAGGCTACTTATGCAAAAAAAATTAATAAAAAAGAGAGTAGTATTGATTGGAACACACCAGCAAAGAGTGTTATCGCAAAAATAAATGGATTGAATGGTGCTCATTTTATCTTCCAAGGAGCTAGATACAAAATTCTTAAAGCTGAATTAAATAATTTGAGTGGAAAGCCTGGTGAAATTATTGGAGATAGCTTAGAGATTGCTTGTAAAGAAAAGTCTATTAAAGTCATGATGATACAGAGAGAGGGAAAAAAGCCTCAAAAAACAGCAGAATTCTTATTAGGCTCTCAAATTAAAAAAGGTCTTTTTTTAAGCAATGTATAGATACCAAATATTGATAGAGTATGAGGGCACAAAATTTATTGGATGGCAAACACAAAAAAAAGGAAATTCTGTTCAAAAAACTATTGAAATTATACTATCTAGGTTACTTAAAACACAAGTTAAATTGATAGGAGCTGGGCGAACTGATGCTGGGGTGCATGCATTAGAGCAGTCAGCACATTTTGAAACTACAAAAATTATTAATAATAAAAAAAAATTATTAAATTCTCTGAATTACTTTTTAAAAAAAAAGTTAATTTCAATTATTTCAATAATAAAAAAAAAAAATGATTTTCACGCAAGATATTCGGCTAAATTTAGGATTTATAAATACATAATATTTAATAGAGAGAGTAATCCATCAATCTTCATGAATAGAGGATGGCACATTAAAAATAAAATAGATATTCAAACAATGAAAAAAGGAGCAAAGTTATTAGAGGGAAAAAAAGACTTCTCTACTTTCAGAGCCTCTACATGCTCTGCAAAAAGTCCAATTAAAACCATGAGTTATGTCAAAGTAAAAAAAAGTAAAAATTTGATCGTGATAAAATTCAAATCTAAGTCTTTTTTACAACAACAGGTAAGATCTATGGTTGGATGTTTGAAAGTTTTAGGAGAAAAAAAGTGGAATATAAAAAAATTTAAAGCTGTTTTAGTTTCAAAGAAAAGAAAATTGTGTGCTCCACCAGCACCACCTTATGGATTATTTCTGGAAAAGGTTATCTACTAATTTGTAAGCTCTTCTTATATTTTTTGTTTATTCTCCATCGACTTTCTTCTCGAACTATATATCCACAACAATTTTTAGATCTGCATTTACAAGGAAATTGTTTATAATCAGAGTCATAGCTAAATCCATAGTCATACGTAAGTTCCTCATTTTTTTTTATATCACGAATTGCTGTTACCCAAATCTTAAATCCAGTGCCCTCAACTTCACAATTTGGACTACACGAATGATTAATAAGTCTTGCTGTGTTCCAAGAAAAATCTCCATCTAAAGAAAATCTTTTATTTAAATCGAACAAATAAATGTCTTTAGAGTTGTCAAATTTTGGATTTTCTTCAACTTGTTTATTTGAAATTATTTTACCTTTATATCGAATTATTCTAGTTCCAGATTTAATATTTTTAGCTGCAACTAATCCCTTTTTATCTATATTTGATTTTATAACTTTATATAGCTTCATGTGTCTTATCTATTAAGAATATTTATTTAATCAACAAAATTCTAAAAGTGCGTTAACATGCTCGTTAGCACTTTCAGCAAGTGCGTTTAAGTCATATCCTCCCTCTAAAATAGAAACGACTTTTCCATTAGTAAATTTGTTAGTTGCAATTAATGTTCTTTTCGTTATTTCATAAAAATCTTTTGAGCTTAACTCAAACTGTGCCAAAGGATCGTCTTTATGTGCATCAAAGCCTGCAGAAAACAAAAGAAAGTCGGGTTTGTATCTTACCAACCTTTCTAAAACTCTATCAAAAGCATTAAAGTATTCCTCAGAGTTAGTACCAGCAGGCAAAGGGATATTTAAAGAGTTGTTAAAGTCTCCCTTATCTTTATCTGTTCCGCCTCCTGGGTAAAAAGGATATTGGTGAGTAGAAATATATAAAGAATTTTTATTACCTCGCATAACATCGTAATTTCCATTGCCCCAGTGAACATCAAAATCAACACAAGCAATTTTTTTGTATTTGTATTTATTTATTAAATAGTTTGTTGCGACACCCGCATTTGAAATACAACAAAATCCCATAGCTTTATTTTTTTCAGCATGATGTCCAGGTGGTCTCGCTAAACAAAACGCATTTTTGAATTGATTATTTTCTATTCCATCTATTGCTCTAATTGTTGAACCTGCTGCATCAAAAACAGCATCTTTGCTATCAGGTGATACAACTGTATCCCCATCTAAGAATTTAAGACCTTTTTGTGGGAAGGAATTTTTTAAATTTTCAATGTAGTCCTTTGAATGAGTCATTGATAAAATTTCTTCTGGCACTTTGTCTGGTTTTTCCCATATTAGATCCTTTCTCTTATTTAATTTTTCTTTAATTGCAATCACCCTTTTTGGTTGTTCAGGGTGACCATCTCCTGTGATATGTTTTTCATAAGAGTCAGAGTTAATGATTGCAGTCTTCACTTAAAGTAATTTTGTAAAATATTTAAATAAATCTTGGTCAGTTTTTTTAAATCTTTTAAAGATACTGCTTCGTCTACTTTGTGCATCGTTTTACCAACCAAACCAAATTCAAGACCAGGACATATAGCTTTTATAAAACGTAGGTCCGAAGTTCCACCTGTGGTGGATAATTTTGGCTTAATTTTAGTAATTTTTTTTATAACATTTTGAACCATAAATGTTGTCTTGTTAGGCTTAGTCAAAAAAGCTTCACCTGAAACCCTATACTCAATTTTAAATTTAGATTTATGTTTTTTACTAATTTTTTTGAAAATTATATTAAGTCTTTTTTTTAAAGATTTAGAAGAATGCTTATTGTTAAATCTTATATTAAATGTTGCCTCAGCTTCTGCTGGTATAACATTGTCAGTAGTATTATTTATATTTATTTTAGTCACTTCTAGATTTGTAGGTTGAAAATTTTTTGTACCTTTATCAAATCTTATCTCTTTTAATTCCTTTAAAATTTTAACTATTATTGTTGAAGGGTTATTTGCTCTATGTGGATACGCTACGTGACCTTGTAGACCCAATATTGTTAATTTACCAGTCAAACTGCCTCTACGACCAATTTTTATCATCTCACCTAATACATTTGGATTTGTTGGTTCCCCAACTAAACAAAAATTAATTTTCTCTCTTTTTTTTTTTAAATATTCAACTACTTTTCTCGTACCATTGATTGCATCACCTTCTTCGTCGCCTGTAATTAGCAAACTAATTGATCCATTAAATTTATTATTTTTTGATAAAAAAATACTTACAGCAGAAACAAACGCTGCTATAGAGCCTTTCATATCGTTTGCACCTCTTCCAATCAAATAGCCTTTTTTTACTGATGGGCTAAATGGTTTTATTGTCCAATCTTTTATATTTCCTGGAGGCACTACATCCAAGTGACCTGCATAACATAAATTTGGTTTTTTAGTACCTAATTTTGCATATAAATTTTTAACAGGCTGAAAACCTTTTTCTTTAAATTCTATTATTTTTGTTTTGAAACCAAGTTTTTTCAAATTTTTTTCTAAAAACTTCATTACACCTGCATCAACCGGAGTAATTGAAGGAAATTTAATTAGCTCTTTTGCTAATTGTAACTCATTTAAAATTTTCATTTTTAATCTCTTAATAGATCATTAATAGATGTTTTCGATCTAGTTTTCTCATCAACCTGTTTAATTATTACAGCACAATATAAAGATGGAGCAGATGGATTATTTTTATCAGGCAATGAACCTGGAACAACTACCGAGTAAGGTGGTATTTTTCCATAAGTAATTTTTCCTGTTTTTCGATCTACAATCTTGGTTGATTGACCAATATACATACCCATACTTAAAACTGAACCCTCTCCAACAATAACTCCTTCAACTACTTCTGACATAGCTCCAAGAAAAACATTGTCCTCGATTATTGTAGGCAAAGCTTGTGCTGGTTCTAAAACTCCACCAACTCCTGATCCAGCTGAGATATGACAATTTTTTCCAATTTGACAGCAGCTACCCGCTCTTGCAAATGTGTCTATCATTGTTCCCTGATCAATATATGCTCCAATATTTACATAACATGGCATTAACACAGCATTTTTACCAACAAACGATCCTTTCCTAACTGGAGAATTAGGAACCATTCTAAAGCCAGCTTTTTCATGGTCCTCTTTTGACCAACCTGCTGTTTTACCTTTCAATAAATGTGATTTGTCATACCAGCTACTGTAAGGGCCATTTAGGTTTTCCATTGGATATATTCTAAAACTTAGCATGATAGCTTTTTTAAGATGCTGATGTGTTTTCCATTCTCCATTAATTTTTTCAGCAACTCTAGCTTTACCGCTGTCTAAATCCTTTATAACCTGATTTATAGCATCTTTAATCGATTGATCTGAGTTTTGGTTTATTTGGTCTTTTTTCTCCCAAGCGTCATTTATAATTTTTTCTAATGTCATAACAATTTATTTACTTTTTAATAACCTTATTTCTTTAAGAAATAAAGACAGATTTTCAATTTTGTGGGAAATATAATCTTTATCAGAGTCCATCTTTCCAAAATGCTCGTCATTAATCAACCAAACAGTTGTACATCCTCTTTCATGACCAATACTCAGATTTTTAGCAATATCTTCAATGTAGATAGTTTCATTTGGATTAATGCCAAATTTTTTTACCATTAAATCGAAAGTTTTTGCCTCAGGCTTTGGAACATACCCTGCATCCTGAATATCAAAAATTTTATCTCTTCCAAATAAATCATATACTCCAAGATGGGTTAATAT
Source organism: uncultured Pelagibacteraceae bacterium (assembly GCA_902626575.1). GTDB lineage: Bacteria > Pseudomonadota > Alphaproteobacteria > Pelagibacterales > Pelagibacteraceae > Pelagibacter. The sequence continues at coordinate 312,663 of CACOFY010000001.1, forward strand.
ATTTTTTGCATGCTCTGCACTACCATTGGTAAAAATAAATTTTTCCATATCTAATTGCACTAACTCATTTCTCATAATCTTATCTTCTTTCATAAAACTCAAATCAATAGAGTGAACATAAGATAAAAATTCTTCAGGGGGTATATCATGATGTATCATTAGGCCATTTAAACTGGTATTATATTTGTAAAAATAATTGGTTTGTAATTCTTTGGCATCATTCATATTTATATTAAGTCTTTCAGATATAAATTTTGTCATTCTTTTTGAAACCTGACCAAAAACTTTTTCTAAAGAGTAGTTATTATGTTTTCCATAACAAACACCATCAAGATCAAGCAAAAGGTATTTTTTATCTTTTAAATTCATTTTCGGATTAATGTTCCTGAACCTTTGTCGGAGAAAATTTCAAATAATACAGAGTGTTTTTTTCTTCCATCAATAATTGCAACAGCAGTTACACCATTATTAATTGCATCTAGACAGGTATTGATTTTAGGAATCATTCCTTCAGTAATAGTTCCATCTTTTATCATGTCTGTTATCTCTAAAGACGAAATTTCATTTATCAATTTGCTATTTTTGTTTAATACTCCTTCGACATTAGTCATCAATAGTAGTCTTCTAGATTTTAAAGATTTAGCGATAGCTCCAGCAGCATTATCTCCATTAATATTATATGATTGATTATTCTTTCCTAACCCTAGAGGAGAAATAACCGGAATTAATTTCTGATTAATTTTATCTTTAATTATATCAACGTTAATTTTATCAGGTATCCCAACAAAACCTAGCTCTTCAGACTCAGGCACAACATTAATAACATTATTTTCTTGGGTGTTTAAAGATATCGCTTTGATTCCCTTTTCACTTAATGAAGATACAATATCTTTATTAAATTCGATCAAGACTTTTTCAACAATATTTATAATTTTTTCACTAGTTACTCTTAAACCTCTAATAAATTTTGACTCAATATTTGATTTATCAAGCTCTCTTTTTATTCTTGGTCCTCCACCGTGAATTATAACTATTGAAATACCTAGTTTGCTGAGAATACTTATATCCTCAATAAAGTTATTAAATATTTTTCTATCTATAAAAACATTTCCTCCATATTTAATGACTATTAAATCATTTTTATACTTCTCAATATATTTTGATACTTGATCAGCTGGAGGTCCTGCCTCAGGTAAAATTTTTTGGAGATCCATCAATTTTAATTAGTTTTAACTTTTGTTTGTTTCATAATAACTAGCTGCTGAGCCATAGTTAGCACGTTATTTATTGTCCAATAAATAACTAATCCTGAAGGAAAAGGAGCTAAAATTATTGTTAAAAACAACGGAAAGAACATAAATATTTTTTGTTGTATTGGGTCAGGAGGAGTTGGATTAAGTTTTTGTTGTAAATACATCGTTAGTCCCATTAAACACGGCCAAATCCCAATTATTAAAAAAGAGGGTGGGTCCCAAGGTATTAATCCAAATAAATTAAAAATTGAAGTTGGATCGCGCTCTGATAAATCCTTAATCCATCCAAAAAATGGCTGATGTCTCATTTCGAGTGTAACAAATAAGACTTTATAAATGGCAAAAAAGAAAGGTATTTGTATAAAAATAGGTAAACAACCAGAAACAGGATTAACTCCCTCTTTTTTATACAAAGCCATCATAGCCTGTTGCAATTTCATTTTATCATCTTTGTGAAGCTCCTTTAATCTAGTCATCTCAGGTTGAAGGACTTTCATTTTTGCCATAGATCTAAATGAGTAGTTTGCAAGTGGAAAGAAAACGACTCTTATACAAATTGTTATTAATACAATTGCAATACCAAAATTACCAGTTAGCTTGAAAAAATAGTCAATAGCAAAAAAGAAATTTTTTGTAAAAAAATAAAACCAACCCCAGTCAATTGCTAAATCAAACTTATTTATTTTTAAACTCTCAGCATAACCATCAATTATATTCACCTCTTTAGCTGCGATAATTATATTCGTATTACTTGTAATTGTACTATTTGCATCAATTTCCATTGGCTCGGTTTCTATATAACTAGCTCTAAATTTATTTTTAAAATCAAAGTCTGATCTAAATTCTTTGTTGTTATCTGGTATAAGTGTTGTGATCCAATACTTATCAGTAATTCCAAACCAACCTTGATCTGCATTTCTTGAAAATTTTTTATCTACAATATCATCGTAATCCTCTTCAACAAGTTCTTCATCAAAAACACCTATAAGTCCTTCATGCAGGATATAAAAATTTGTTACTTCTGGAGCTTCATTTCTTATGATTTGTCCATACGGATAGAAATTAAATATTTTTTCAGATTTATTAATGATTTTTTGGTCAACATTAAATAGAAAATTATCATCAATATTGAAAGTTTTTTGAAATTCTAAATTTTGATTATTTTTCCAAACCAATGTAACAGGATTATTTGGTGTAAGTTTATTATTACCACTAATACTCCATTCTGTTTTGGAATTAGGAATATCTATATTTTTATTATTTGTTACCCATCCTGTTTCAACAAAGTAACCGTTTTTAACTTGTTTTGGATTTAATAATACAATTTTATCGTTTCCATTAAGTGTCTGCGTGTAGTTTTCAAAAGTTAAATCGTCAATCACTCCACCTATTAATGATATTGATCCTGTCATCTGTTTATTTTTGAAACTAAATCTTTTATTTAAATTTAAAGCATCTATCCTTGATACTTCAGTTAACTTATTATTTTCCTCAAGCATAGGAGTTTCAGAACTTAATTCATTTTTAACGTTATCTTTATTTATTTTATTAAGTTCCTGCGGACTTGGTGCAAAGAAAAGAGAATATAAAATTATTACAGCTGCACTCAATGAAATTGCTGCAATTACATTTTTTGAATCCATAATTATTTAACTTTCTTTCTTTTTACTGGATCAAACCCTTTACCACCCCCAAGAAATTTAATTGGATGGCATGATAAAACTCTTTTTAAACCCAGAAAAAAACCTTTAAAAAGTCCAAATTCATTTAAACAATCAATAAAATAATCCGAGCATGTTGGAAGGTATCTACAATTATTACCAATGTATGGAGATATAAATAACTTATAGATTTTAATTATTTTTATAATAATAAACTTCATTTTACTTTTTTATTTTTTTTAAATCAGACGTTAAAATACCCTTAATTTTTTCAAAATCATCATCAAAAACATTTTTTTTTGCTATAAATAAATAGGAATATTCAAAGTTCACCTCGTTATTTTTGACTATTCCGTCAAATATATTTCTTAATCTTCTTTTAATTTTATTTCTTATTACTGCATTTCCCAATTTTTTTTTAGCAACAAAACTTATATTTAAAAATTTATAATTTTTATTCTTAAGTTTTTTGTAAAATATTGTTGAGTATTTATTTACAATTTTTTTTCCACTCAAAAGTGATAAAAATTCTGTGTTTTTAGAAAGACTAACTATCTTTGATTTCATTAAACAGTTAGTTTTTTTCTACCTTTAGCCCTTCGTCTTGCTAACAATTTTCTACCACCCTTAGAATTCATTTTTGATCTAAATCCATGTCTTCTTTTTCTGACTAATTTACTTGGTTGATAGGTTCTTTTCATAAGATTTCAATTAAGTAGTATTAAAATTTTTAGTACTTATAATGTAAAATTTATAATATGCAAACAATGAAAAAATTAAAAATTATATTAGGCATCTCATATATTGTATTCTTAGGAATATTTTTATATTTGCTAATAACAAAAATCGGTCTAAAGGAGCTTACATCCTATAGTTTCATCAAATCAAATACAGAGTATTTAATAGAATTTAGACAAAACAATTTAATTTATACATTTATAAGTTTTGTAATATTTGGAATAATTTGGATATCTATACTTCAAGGATTTGGTTTCCCATTAGGATTAATTTGTGGTTTTATTTTTGGACCATATTTAGGAACTGCAATATTTTCTTTGACATTTGCGTTAGGTGCAAGTGTTACTTTTATAGTTGCAAACTTTTTTTTCAAAGATTTTATTAAAGAAAAAATCCAAAATAATTTTGAATATTTAAATAATAAAATTAAAGAAAATCAATTTTTTGCTGTTGCTATTTTAAGATTTATAGGAGGTATACCAACTCAAATACAAAACCTAATTCCAGTTTTGTTTGATATAAAATTAAAGTTTTACTTTTTTGGAACTTTGATAGGAGTAATTATACAAGCTTTCATAGTTTGCTCACTTGGATCTGCAATAGAAAAAAAAATTTACGAGAGCGATAGCCTTCCAAAAATTTTGGATCTTTTACAGTCTAAAGAAATATATTTACCCATACTTGCAATAATATTTTTATTTGGAATTACATTTATTTTGAGAAAATACTTTTTTAAAAGGTAGTGGTGCCCCTTGCCCGACTTGCACGGACGACTTTTTCCTTACCATGGAAATACTCTACTACCTGAGTTAAAGGGGCATTTAGGAAACGATATATTTACTGTATAAAATTAGTTTTTTCAAATTATTGCCTTAATTTTTGTGAAAAATAGTCTATAAATATTCAAGGACATGTTATGGGAATTCACTACGATTACAAATCTACTCGAGGAGCTAAAGCGATGGAGAAGCAAGCCAAAAGGGAGAAAAAACTTGCTGAGAGAAGAGCGAAAAGAGCTGCCAAGGAAGGTTTTAAACAAACAAAAAGTGAATCTAATATGCATGATATTGCAAAACCCATTACACTTGAAGACTTAACAAACCCTGAAAAAAAAAATGACTAATAAAAGCAGGGACCTTAAATTAAGTAATGCATTAAAAAAAAATTTAAGAAAAAGAAAAATTTTCCAAAAAAAAAATAAGAAAAAGAACAAATAAATGCCAGTCCTTTCAGACAAATGGATAACGAGAATGGCTAAAGATAAAGGTATGATCTCTCCATTTGAGGAAAAACAGATTAGAGGAAATAGCATTTCTTATGGAGTTTCATCGTACGGGTATGACGCAAGAGTAGCTGATGAATTTAAGATTTTTACTAATGTAAATACTGAGATAGTAGATCCGAAAAATTTTAAACCTACAAGCTTCATTAGTAAAAAAGGAAAAGAATGCATAATACCGCCAAATTCTTTTGTGCTAGCAAGTACAGTCGAATATTTTAAAGTTCCAGAAGATGTATTGGTAATATGTCTTGGAAAATCTACTTATGCAAGATGCGGAATAATTGTGAATGTAACACCATTAGAACCATCATGGTGTGGACATGTGACTTTAGAATTTTCAAATACAACACCACTTCCTGCAAAGATTTATGCAAATGAGGGAGCTTGCCAATTTATATTTCTTAAAGGAGATGAAAGACCAAATACTACTTATTCAGATAGAAATGGAAAATATATGGACCAGCAAGGAGTAACTTTACCTAAAGTATAATGGATAAGTTTTTGATTAAAGGTCCTTGTAAAGTCAAGGGAACAGTGAATATATCTGGTAGCAAAAATGCTTCTCTACCAATTTTAGCAGCATCTATATTATTTGATGAAATAGTTGAAATCAAAAATTTACCTAATGTAAGAGATATAGATACAATGCTTTCGTTAATAAAATCACTTGGATTTAACGTTAAACAAAATAAAAATTCAAATTCTGTTATAATTAAGAAATCAAAAAAAATAAATACTTTTGCATCTTACTCTTTAGTAAAAACTATGAGAGCTGGTATTTTAGTATTAGGTCCTTTAATAACAAAATTTGGAAAAGCAAAAACATCCCTCCCAGGTGGATGTTTAATTGGGGCAAGACCAATTAACTATCATCTTAACGCTCTTAAAAAACTTGGAATGAATTATAAAATTGAAAAGGGATATGTTAATGCTTTTGCAAAGTCAAAATTAAACGGAACAAATATTTTTTTTCCCAAAATATCAGTTGGAGCAACTGAGAATGCAATCCTTGCTGCAACTTTAGCCAATGGAAAAACAATATTAAAAAATTGTGCTATTGAACCAGAGATAAAAAATGATTTAACTAATTTTTTAAACAAAGCAGGCGCGAAAATTAAATGGACAGGAAAAAGAACAGTAGAAATAAGAGGTGTAAAATCTTTGAGGAAAATAAGTTACTCAGTTATGGGAGATAGAATAGAATGTGGGACTTTTTGCGTAGCAGCAACAATTTCAAAAGGAAATTTAAAAATAAAAGGTTTTGATCCAAAATTAATAAATACGGAATTAAAACTTCTTAAAAAAGTCGGAGCAAAAATAAAAATAAATGAAAAATTAATATCAATTGCTGGACCTGAAAAAATAAAACCGATTAAAAATATTGTAACGAAAGAATGGCCCGGAGTAGCTACTGACATGCAATCACAATTAATGGTTCTAATGTGTAGGGCAAATGGGAAAAGTACTATTACTGAAAATATTTTTGAGAATAGATTTCTTCATGTTGGAGAACTTCAAAGGCTTGGTGCCGATATACAAGTTAAAAAGAATAATGCAATAATTCAGGGTAATACAAAATTTGTTGGTGCAGAAGTTATGTCCAGTGATTTGAGAGCTTCAGTTGCATTAGTTTTGGCAGCAATAATTTCTAATGGTAAATCTACAATAAATAGAATTTACCATTTAGATAGAGGTTACGAAAAAATTGAAAAAAAACTTACAAAGATTGGTGTTAATATCAAACGTATATCTTGATGAATAAGCCATATTTAAAAAAAATTATTGCCCAAACTTCAGAGGATTTACAAATAATTTCAGCATGTTGCTCAGAAGGAATTGTAAGAGTTAGTGACATAAAATATTTACAAAAAAATAAAATATTTTTAATATCGATCAATCGACATGCAAAAGAAATAGAAAAATCTCAAATCAAAATAAATAGTATAATAAGATTTGAGTATATTCAGGGCTCAAAATCAAAAAATATAGACCAAAAAAATCAAGATGAGGAATTGAAGCTTATATCAATTGATATATTCAAAAAAAATAATATTTTTGAAATAACTCTATTGTTTTTAAATAATAAAATTATAACTTTAACCGCAGAAATAATAGAAGTTATTTTAGAGGATCAAAAAAGCTTAAATGATAAAAATACTGAATTATAAAAATAGTTTATCTCTTAAAAAATTATCTACCTTTCTAGAGAAAAGAAGATTTGCTGAGAATAAAGATATCGGCATAGTTCAGAATATATTAAAAGATATAAAAAAAAATAAAGTTAAGGCTTTAAAAAAATACGAGCTAAGATTTGGTAATAATACACAAATAAATATTTCAAAAGATCAGATAAAAAAATCCATAAAAAATTTAAATCCAAAAGTAAAAAAAGCAATAGATTTTGCATATAAGAGAATATTTAATTTTCACCTAAAACAAAAAAAAACGATTGGAGATATTTTTTATAGGGATAGTTATGGAAATAAATTACAATATAAAAATGTTCCAATTAGCTCCGTTGGATTTTATGTTCCAGGCAATTTACCATCAACACTGCTAATGAATACTATTCCAGCTAAAATAGCAAAAGTAAAAAGACTAGTTTTAGCTTCACCTAAAATAAATGGAATGTTAAACCCAGCGGTACTTTATGCAGCAAAAAAAGTTGGTATTAACGAAATTTACTCAATGGGTGGTGCCCAAGCTATTGCAAGCTTAGCTTTCATACAGAAGGTTAATAAAATAGTTGGACCAGGAAATAAGTTTGTTGCTGAAGCAAAAAAACAATTATCAACAAATTTAGTAGGAACAGAGTCAATGTACTGCGGGGCCTCTGAAATTTGTGTTTTAGCGGATAAATATACTGATATAAATCAAGTTGCTACCTCTCTAGTATCTCAAGCAGAGCATGATCCTGATAGTCAATGCATATTAGTTACAAAAGATAATAACTTAATTAAAGAAGTAAACAAAAGAATTCAAAATATATTAAAAACTATTCCAAGAAGAAGTATTGCTTTCAATTCTCTTAAAAAGAACGGCTTAATTATAAAAGTAAAATCTGATAAGCAAATAACCGAAGTAATTAACGAGGTGTCACCTGAACACTTAGAAATAAATGTAAGAAATTTTAAAAAGTATGTAAATAAAATTATAAATGCTGGAAGTATTTGTAACGGTCAGTATACTCCAATGAGCCTTTCAGATTATACTGTAGGTACAAATCACGTTTTGCCAACATCAGGTTCAGCAAAATTTAGTTCTGGTCTTAGTTTAAGCGAATTTGTTAAAAAAATATCTATTGTAACTTTAAGTAAATTAGGGGTAGAAAAAATTGGAAATCCAGCTATAACTCTTTCCGAGTTTGAGAAGTTACATGCTCACACTCAAAGTATAAAATCAAGAATGAGGAGAAACTAAATTTGTCAAAACAGGATCTGTTGCAATTTAATGGTCAAGTAATTGAGTTACTGAAAAATGCAATGTTCAGGGTAAAATTGGAAAACGGTCATATGGTAACCGCACATACGGCTGGCAAACTTAGAAAAAATCGTATTAGAGTTCTTCAAGGAGATAACGTTACCGTAGAAGTGACTCCATACGATTTAACAAAGGGAAGAATCATTTTTAGGTTTTAATACATGGGTCTCTGGTGTAGCTGGTGCGCACGAACGCCTGAAAAGCGTTAGGACCTGGTTCGTTTCCAGGGGGACCCACCTTAATTCATTTATTTTACTTTAAATAATACTCTTGCAATAAATTTTAAAATCTAATAGTTAATCATCAGCTAATTTAGCTATAAGTTAACAATATGAAGAAAGAGTAAAATAAGTATGAGTACATTAAACGGGAAGGTCAAGTGGTTCAACGGTAAGAAGGGCTACGGATTTATAGAAAGAGAAGACAAAGAGAAGGATGTGTTCGTTCATGCGAGCGCTGTAAGAGATGCAGGACTTCGTTTTTTAAATGAAGGTGACGAACTACAGTTTGAAATAGAAGATGGCCCTAAAGGACCTTCGGCTGTTAAACTTCAAAAGAAATCTTAATTTTCTAGAATATCAATAATTGTTATAGGGATGAATGGTTAAATTCCATATCCCTATACAATTAATTGTTGCATTTAAAGTTTTTTCAGGTAATTAACTCAAATATGATTAATACGATTTACAAAATCGCAAATACACACAGACACCATTTCCATGCTGGCTGCACGCTAGCAATTTAATCATATTATAAATTTAAAATTAACTACAATTAGTATAAAATAAAGAAAGGCCCTGGTGGTGAAATGGTTATCACGAAAGTTTGTGGAACTTTAGTTTTTGGTTCGATCCCAAGCCAGGGTACCAAAAAATGGAAAAAAACAAAAAACTCATACCTGGACTACCTACAGGTTTTGAAGATAGATGGGACAAAAGATTATACCTCAAAAAGAAACTTCTTAGGTTAATTGAGGAAAATTTTATAAAATATGGTTTTGAACCATTGGAAACACCATCTTTTGAAATTAGTGAAAACATCGGATCATTTCTTGCAGATGATGACAGCAATCCTATGTCTGATGTATTTACTTTTAACGACGGAGAAAAAAAAATTACGCTTAGATATGACTTATCAAGTCCTCTTGCGAGATTTGTTGCGCAGAATAATCAACAACTTCCTCTTCCTTATAAACGTTATGCTATACAAAATGTTTTTAGAAATGAGAAAGCTGGTAACGCTCGTTATAGGGAATTTACACAAGCAGATTGCGATATAGTAGGAAATGTAAATTCAGCACAATCAAATGCAGAGTTATGCAATTTAATAGCAAGCACTTTAATAAATTGTGGACTTAAAAAAGATCAATTTATAATTTACGTGAGTAATAGAAAAATAATCCAGGGCTTAATAAAAGACTTAAAAATTCCAGAGGAAAAGCAAGTTAAAGTTATGAGAGCAATAGATAAGCTTGATAAACCAGGTTTTGGATTAAAAGGTGTTGAGGATTTATTGAAAAAAGAGAGAAAAGATAAAAGTGGTGCGATTACAAAAGGTGCAAATTTGAGCGATGATCAAGCATCTCAAATCATTGATTTTTTAAAAATTAAAGACCTTAAAGAACTAAAGAAAAATTTTCAAAATTCACTCACCTTAGAAGGCATCAAAGAAATTGAGCAATTATATGAGATTTTAAGTTATGGAGATTATAGCGATCAGGTTAAAACTAATTTTACAATTGTAAGAGGTCTCGAATATTATGACGGATTCTGTGTTGAAACTAATCTGAAATTTAAAATTACTAACAATAAGGGCAAGGAGGTTGATATTGGTAGCATTTGTTCAGGTGGTCAGTACAACAAGCTAATATCAAGGTTTAAAGGTGTAGATATTCCAGGTACCGGATTTAGTATTGGAGTAGACAGACTTTTGTTTGCAATTTTGCAGTTAGGACAAATAGAAGTCGATAGCAAGAAACCGGCAATTGTTTGCGTAATGGATAAAAAATACCTCAAGAACTATTACGAAATACTCAAAATTCTAAGAGATAATGGAATTAACTCTGAAATTTTTTTAGATAGTGAAAAAAATCTTGGAAAGCAATTAACTTATGCAAATAAAAGAGGATGTCCGATAGCGGTCATTTGTGGAGAAAACGAGTTTAAAGAAAATACTATTACACTAAAAAATTTGCTAGGTGCAAAAGGAGAAAACAATCAAATTACAATTCCAAAAGAAAACTTAATCAATGAAATCAAAAAATTCGTCTAACAAAATCCTTGCATTAATTAAATCGCAGGGATTTAACAAAATTGAACTCGACTCTGTTTTGGAAACGAAATACATTTTGCAAAGATCGGGAGAAAATTTTAGAAAATATCTATTTTCATTTTATAACTCAAACGGCGAAGAGTTATGTTTAAGACCAGATTTAACAATTTCCTCAGTATTACGATACGCTCAAGGAAACAGATTCAATAAAGAAAAGGTGTTTTATACGGGCAGTGCATTTAGAAAATCTTATAATAAGAAAAATATTTTAATAAAACAAATAGGTATGGAAATTTTTTCATCTAAAGATGAAAATAAAGATGATAGAGAAATAATAGATACATCCATTAAAGTTTTAAAAAAAACAGGTTTCAAAAAAGCTAAGGTTGAAATTGGTAATTTCAAGCTATTCGAATTATTAATTCAAAAACTTTCTATACCCCAAAGATGGAAGGATCGTCTTATCAAATTTTATTGGAACAAAGAATATTTTTCACAGTTACTAAAAAGGTTAGATAGTAATTCAGATATAGATCCCTTCATTGTTGCTGGAGATCACAAAACGTATTTGAAAATGAAAAAGGAATATCCAAAAAAAATGATTGCTGGACGAACATATGAGGAAATAATTGAACGATACGAAAGAAAAATTAACGATCCAAGATTAACTAAAACAGGAAAAATAAGTTCAAAGATAATTAAAGAATTTCTAAAAATTAAGTGTCCTTTAAAAGATGCACCAAAAAAACTAAACGCTTTTTATAAAAAATATAATTTAAATATTTCTGTTGCAAAGGAATTTTTTCCAATTTCAACATTTCAAAAAAATCTTAAATTTGAATTTTCAACATCAAGCGGCAGAGGTAGGGAGGTCGAGTTTTACAGCTCGTTTATATTTTCAATAGATGTAAAAATAAAAGGTAAGACAAAAACATTTATTGCAGGTGGAAGATATAACGACTTGTCCTCAAAAAATTTAGGTCTTAGAAAAATACCAGCAGTTGGAGCGGCAGTAAATTTAGGAGTTTATGAATAAAGATATTATTAATATAGGTATTGTCTCAAAAGGAAGACTTAAAGAAGAGTCTGAAAAAATTTTCAGAAAAAATAATTTAAAAATTTACACCGAAGATGGTGAAAGAGGGCTGGTAGCCAAAGTTAAGGGTAGAAAAAATTTAAGAGTATTATTTCTTCATGCTAGAGAAATTATTGATCAACTATCTTTAGGAAATATTGATTTAGGAATAAGTGGTTTCGATTTACTGATGGAGTCTGAGATAAATATTCAAAAAAACATAAAAGTTGAAAAAAAACTTAAATTTGGCTTTGCTACTTTGCAGCTAGCTGTTCGAAAAGAATTTATCGATGTTTTCACAACTTTAGATTTAGATGAAGTTGCAGAAGATTATAGAAGAAAAAACAAAAAACTAATTCGTATTGGTACGAAGTATCCAAATCTTACACGTGATGCTTTGTATAAGCGAGGAGTAACAAATTTTACTATTGTGAAGTCTTTAGGAAGTACAGAATTGATGCCTGCAATGGACACCGCTATGTTGATAAGCGATATTTCCAGCACAGGAACTACAATGAAAAAAAATCACCTTAGACCTTTAAGTGATGGTGAAATACTTAAGTCACAAGCTTGTTTACTAAGTTCTAAAAAAGGAACAAACAAAAAAGGTTTGAAAATTTTAATAGGTTTATTTTCTAAATAATAAATCTTTCCAATAATTTAATATTATTTTTATGACATCAATATTTTTGAAAATTGCATAAAAACTGATAATAATTAAAATAAAAAAAACAACTAGAAGTATAAACTCTAAATTCATTAATCAAAATAAGTATAATCTTTATTGATTAAAATTAAATAAATTTTTGCTGCAAATATAAAATTTTAGTGTATTTAATTAAATATGAATCAATTTAAGTTAGCAGAATTTTTTTGTGGACCTGGCGGAATGGGGTATGGAGCCAGTTTAAGTAAAATAAAAAAAAATAACAAAATTTTTAATATACAGCACTCCTGGGCCTCTGATTACGATCAAGATTCCTGTAATACTTATAAAAGAAATATTAAAACCAAAGCTATTTTTTGTGAAAAAGTTGAAAATTTTTTCAATCTAGTTGATAAAAAAAAAGTAACGCTACCTAAGTTTAATTGTTTTGCCTATGGTTTTCCTTGTAATGATTTTAGCAACGTAGGGGAGCATTTAGGTTTTAAAGGAAAATTTGGACCACTCTATTCATACGGCGTTGAATTGATAAATAGATATAAACCAACTTGGTTTGTGGCTGAAAATGTTGGAGGTATAAGTAGCTCAAATGAAGGTAAGGCCTTTAAAATAATTCTCAATGATTTAAGAAATGCTGGAAAAGGTTATAATTTAACTGTTCACAAATATAAATTTGAAGACTATGGAATACCTCAAGCTCGTCATAGAATTATTATTGTAGGAATTAAGAAAGAATTTAACCTTAAATTTAAAGTTCCAAAACCTAATTACGAATTAATGACTGCGAAACAAGCTCTTAAAAATATACCTCGCAATGCTTATAACAATGAATTAACAAAGAACTCAAATCAGGTTATTGAAAGATTAAAATATATTAAACCAGGTAAAAGTGCCTTTAATTCTAATATTCCAAAGAAATTACAATTAAACGTAAAAGGTGCAAAGATAAGTCAAATATATAGAAGATTAGATCCCAACAAACCTTCTTATACAGTTACAGGAAGTGGTGGAGGTGGGACGCATGTTTATCACTGGAAAGAAAATAGAGCTTTAACTAATCGAGAAAGAGCTAGGCTTCAAACCTTTCCTGATAATTTTATTTTTGAAGGATCAAAAGAAAGTGTAAGAAAACAAATAGGAATGGCGGTACCAGTTCTTGGAGCTAAGATAATTTTTGAGGCAATTTTAAAAACCTTTGCTGGGATAAATTATTTAACCGTAGATGCAAACTTAGAGGAAAATCAAAAAGAATTTGAATTTTGATATTAAAATTTATTTACGATATGTGACCAATCTTCGTGTTTAAATTTTAATCTTCCAGTATTTGTAAGAAATCTGGGAAAACTTGAGAATTCTCCAATACCCTGAAACTTAATTTTTGTTATGTCTAGTTCTCCTTGCTTATCTCTCAATTCATTTTCAGATGCAATTTGATTTAATGTACTTTGATGAAATAAACCTTCAGCAGAAATAATATGAACATTCGATTTTTTCTTTTTTAAATTTATATTTACCTCAGTATTTTTGATATCTCTAAATCCAGCAATATAGCCAAACAACGATATATCCTCAAAATTTTTTATTTTTTTCATAATTTGATTTTTTTTTTCATCATTGATAATATTTTTCTGTAATCCTTGCTGAAGCAAATATTTTTCAATCAAACCAGAACTTTTCAAAAAAGATACTAAATGCTCAGTACCTGTATTTACTTTAATTTGGACATAATAATCACTATGCTGGTATTGAGCTCCTCCAATATCAAGCCATACACCATTCCATTTTGTCATTTTTATGCTAGTTTTTTTATTAGCCTTTCTAAATTCTTTGTCTTCATTTTTTTTGATTAATGGTACATCTGAGCTTAAATAATTTTTTAAATTTCCAGATTCATGTGGAAGTTTACAATGAATATTGAAATCAGTAAGTAATTTTTTCTGAAATACTTTTTCAGCCAAGTATCCTCTTATTTTATCAGCCCATAGTTGAGCTTCATCTCTTTGTCTTGATCTCCCGAAATCTGTTTTTGCTATATCTTTATATGTTTCAAGGGCCTCTATTGCTGACTCTAGATAATCATCTTTATTTAAAAAAATTAAATTGGGAACTAATCTATTATTAATCCAATCTTCAAAAAGATCTTCATCTAATTCACTTACCTCATCTCCAGAAAATACTTTTGAGGTATAATTTTTATAAAAATCTTCATCATTTTTTAATTTTAAAACATCAGCAAGCTTGGGAGAAACTTTTTTATAAAATAAAACTTCTTTTTTTGTTAACATTAAATATTATTAATTTAGTTTATCTTTATCCTCTTCAGGGTCTGAAACTTCGATGATGGTAGCTTGCTCTGTTGGTATCTCAGGTATCTGCTTTCCAGGCATAACACCGTGTTCTTGTTCAAGTTTTTTAATTTGTTTTTCTAAACCTTGCGAACCCCAAGATTTTGTGACTATATTTTGTAGTTTATTGGCATGCGTCCTATAAGATTCTAATGCACCTTTAATAGCTGTTTTGACATCCGAATATTTATCAAAAATCTTACTCGCTGACAGTATAATCTTACTAATATTTTCTATTTGCTTTTTTTCGCTTTTAATTTGTTCGAATACTGCAATCAAATTATTTAAATTATTTGGTGAAGAAAAAATAAATCCTTTTTTGAAGGCATCATTTTGAAGAGATACATCTCCCCTCAAAGTAATAGTGTATAATTCATCCGCTGGAAAAAAAACAATAACATGCTTTAAAGAATTTATTCCATAAAGTTTGTTATAATTTTTTTTATCTAACCCTTTAGGACCAAAAAGATGTTTTCGTACTGAGTCGATATGATCCTTTAGATATTTACCAGCTAATTTTTTATCTTCCTCTGTGTTTGACTTTAAAGCTTCAACATACTTTGTCCAATCAGCCAAAGATACTTTTGCATCAATGATGTAGTTTCTTTCTGGAAATTTGAGAAGTATATCTGGAATGACATCTTTATCTTGCTCACCTTCAATGTTGTAAGTTGTTTGTTTTTTTTGAGAAAAAAAATCTCTATTTCTAACGAGGTTTGCTCCCTCTAATAAGTTTTCTAATATCTGCTGGTTAAATTTTCCTTGATAAGTTACATTGGTTGTAAGTTTTTCAAACCAATTTTTCACTTTTGTGCCAAAAACATCATGCTTATTTAATGCCTTTTCAGATATCAATTTATATTCACCAACTCCTTTGGTAATTTCATCTACTTTGACATAAAGGTCTTTTACTTCTTTTTTTTTGTCACTAAGTTGCACCTCTAAATCTAATTTAGCATCTTGTGCAGCTTTTAGTTCTGCATCTCTTGTTGCTAAATTTATTTGTGTTTCTTTTAATTCTTCCTCTTTTAATTTTATTTCCTCGGTAGGTGATTGATTATTTTTCGGTTTTATTAAAAAAAACCAAACAGCACCAAATGCAACAAATCCTATTATTACTCCAATTATTGCTTCCATATTCTAATTTAACCTTTTATCATGACTATTATCAATAAACGACTGAAAATCGTTATTTCTCACTTTATCAATTATATCTTGGGGAATTTTTTCCTCATCTAAAACTAGCTCAACATAGGTTGTATAAACTAATGCTAAGGCAATAGCATGGGCAACTTTAGCTGATAATTTTGGATTAGACATCCTGATGCAATGAGTAACTGCCTTTGGATCAACTTTCCTAAAAAAACGATCCGAGTATTCTATTTTATCTTTAGGAAATTTAACTATTTTTGTCATAATTTATTTGTTTTCTTCGTACAAAATATCCTCATCTATAATATCTTCGAAACGTTCTTCTTTTTTACATTCTTCGATTACAAGATCAGCATGTAATGCATATACAGTTGCTAGAGTTACAGCTTTAGCAACTCTTAATGGCATGCCAGGGCGTTCCTTAATTAGCTTCTCAGTCATGCCATTAAAATTGATTGATGATAGGAAATATTCAGAAAAATAGGCTTTTTTATCCTCTTTTCTATAGAAAGGTAAAAGTTTTATTTCCTTTGTCATGGAAACTAACGTAATAGCAAATTTTTTTATTTCTAACTTTAATCGACTCGTCGAAACTTTGACGAATAAATATTTAATTCGTTAGACTTTTAACGAAGAAATTTTATTAATTTCTCACTAGGAAGTGTATCAAAATTCATCGGTTTTCTTCCTTCAACCTGACTTTTTGTTTCTTCGATCATATTTAATAATTTTACGTCCCAATAGGGTACTTGTCTTGAGTCGACAATTAATTTTTCTAAGTTTTTTATTTCAGCCCTTTCATCCATTTTTTTACCTTTATTAAATTTTTTAAATTTAACTTGATATTCTGGAGTTTTTACCAATTCTCTAATTGTAGTAACCCTTTTTGGCAGATATTTCTTGATTGCTTTTAAATAATCATCAACGTTAGATGTCTTGAGAATTTTTTTAATTTTTGGATCTTTTTCTATATTTTCTCTTTCATTAGCAAAAGCTATTATCCTTAAAACAAGATATTGATGAAACCTATCTAACTTCCAAATAGTTTTTGTTGGTATTTTCAATTTTACTTTTTCTATTAAATTCCAAGCTTCTTGGGGACTTACCTCTGCCGATTGTAGTTTTTTAACTAGCTGTTCATATGAATTGATTTTTACGATATCCTTTTTTTTTTCCATAATAAGTAGATAATTATTAAACTTAATAGTACAAGATATGACCCGATTCACAATGAAATGGAATAAAAAATATAATTATCCAACATCCTCAAGATCAACTGAGGGTGGAATTAGGAGATACTTATTTGGTGACGAAAAGCTTCCAAGTGTAACATCTATACTTTCAGCCACTAAGTCAGAAGAGGATAAAGCATCGCTCGAATTGTGGAAACAGCGTGTTGGTTATAAAGAAGCAAATAGAATTAAAACCGAAGCATCCTCAAGAGGCTCATCTATGCATTCATATATTGAAGATTATTTAAAGGGTAGAGTGAATGAAAGTTTTTTTGAAAGTAATGAGCAATATAAAATTATGGCGAAGGAAATAATTGAGAAAGGAATTAAGGGAAAGTTAGAAGAAATTTATGGAATTGAAGAAACTGTTTTTTATCCAGAAAAATATGCTGGAACTGCTGATTTAATTGGTAAATTTATGGGTCAAGAAGTATGTATTGATTTCAAGCAGAGCAATAAACCAAAAAAATCAGATTATATTCAAGATTATTTTTTACAACTCGGGGCATATACTTTAGCTCACGATGTTGTTCATGGAACAAAAATGAAAGCCGGTATAATTCTTTTATGTACTGTGGATAACTTGTTTCAAGAATTTAAAATAGAAGGAGCTGAATTAGAAATGTATCAAAATTTATTTTTAGGAAGGGTTAAAAAATTTTACGAAATTAATAATATTTCTTGACTTTGATCATCCAATTATTAAAAGTAATATTATTAACTAATAGCTACTCGTTTAGATGCAGATGGTTAAACTCACAAGATCAAAATCCAAACATAGCTATACAATTTGAAAAAGTATGAACTTAGCTATTTGGGACATAGAATCATCAAGCGCCAATACGGACTTTGGAAGTATTATTGAAATTGGTGGTGTGTTAGTTGATGAAAATTTTAGGGAGAAAGATCGATTTAATTTAAGGTGTCGATTACCAGAGGGAGAAATACCTCAAGCGATGGCCCTTATAGTAAACAAAACAAGCATTGACCAATTAACTAAAGTTAACTTAAGTCATTACCAAATGCTTGGAGAAATAGAAAAAATATTTAAAAAATGGAGTCCTGCAATCTTTTTAGGATGGTCAAATATAGGATTTGATGATGAGATGATAAGAAAAGAATTTTTTAAAGGAATAAGATACCCATATATAACTAATGCAAGTCCTAATAAAAGACATGATGGACTTAATATTGCTAGAGGCGCTTATGCGGTTGATCCAGAAGTATTAGAAACTGAAATTAATGAGAAAAATAACCCAGTTTTTAAGCTAGAGTCTTTAAGCAGAATGAATGGATTTGATTCAAGCGATGCCCACAGCGCACTCATTGACTCCCAACTTACATGTAAAGTGTTAAATTTAATTAAAAAAAGACAACCAAAAACTTGGGATAATTTTTTAAAAACTGCGAATAAGTCTGATACTGAAACATTATTTAAAAAAGAGAGTATTATAACTTTAAATGAATACTTTTATGGGAAGTCGAGATTATATCTTTGTGCACCTTTGCATCCAAATCATTGTATTCATCCAGTATATCAGTGGGGACAAGCAGTAGATTTAAGAGTTGATATTGAGCCGTTACTAAATATGTCAATTAATGATCTCAAGTCTGAAATGAAGAAAACTCCAAAATTTTTAAGAACAATTAGATCAAATAAAGCTCCAATTATACTTGGCGCAGAATATGGAATGAAAGCTGAACCATATAATGCTATGGATCCAAGTTTGATTAAACAACGTGCAAATTTAGTAAGAGAAAATGAAAATTTTTCAAAAAAAATTCTTACAGCTTTAAGGGAAATAGCAGAAGAAAAAGAACAGTCAAAATCTCAAGAAGATATTTATGCAGAGGAAAGTATATATAAAAAATTTACCTCTAATAAAGATACAGCTTTGTTTCCATCGTGGCATGCAGCACCATGGAAGGAAAAACTTAAATTACTAGATAAATTTGACGATGAAAGACTCATAGGTTTTGGAAAGAAAATAATTTATCAGGAGGCACCAGAGGTGTTACCCAAAGACATGTACCAAAAAATAAAAAGTGAAATTGCAAGAAGAATATTAAGTGAAAAAAAAGAAAAATGGTGGACAGTCAAAGAATGTTATTTTGAAATTGACAATTTAAGAAATAAGTATTCTGAGGAAAATGATGAAGATAAACTTAAATTTTTAGATCAATTCAATGATTTTGTTATGGGAATTCAAAAAAAATACGAAAATACATAGTTGACTTTTAAGTTGATAATTATAAATAAATATTATGCTTATAGATTTTGAAGACAAAGATTTAGAGACAACTGTTCAGAAAGATAATGTTTGTTTCGTAACTTTTAGTGCGATGGCTTGGTGCAAACCTTGCGTAAATTTACATCCTGTGATGCAAAAGCTCTCAGATGAATATAAAGATAAAGCAAAATTTTACCATGCAGACATTGATTCAAAGGCAATAAATTTTTCTACATCTGCAAATGTGAGAGGAGTTCCCACCACGGTTTGTTTTTCATCTGGTCAAGAAGTCTCTAGACTAGTTGGAGGAGTTCCTGAGCAGAAAATGAAATCATTTATCGAAGAGTCTTTAACCAAGATTTAAAACTTCACCAATTAAATAAAGTGATCCCACAATAAGAATTATAGTATTATTATTTTTTGCAAGAGACTTAATTGCATCCTCTATACTGTCAGAAAGACTTAATTTAAAATTTAAACTATCAATTTTATTTTTGAATTCCTCTTTCAAAATGGCACCATCTTGACTAGGGATATCAATTAAAGTAACATTTTTAATAATATTTTCATAAGAGCTCATAAATTTTAAATGATCTTTATCTTTCATCATTCCAACTATCAAATTCACTTCTTGATTTTGCTTTTTTATCCAATCAGCAATAACAAAACTAGAACTTATATTATGACCTCCATCTATAATTAATCTATTATTTCCAGCAATTTTTTTTAAGTTTCCTGATTTAATTTCTTCAAGCCTTCCTTTTAATGAAATTTTTTGAACCCCTAATTTGATATCTTTATCTTTTACATTAAAAACTTTTCTCGATGCAGCAATTGAAGTACTAACATTGTAAAGTTGATGGTCACCTAAAATATTAGGCTCAGGTAATACTAATTCACCCAAATCATCTTGGTATTGAATAAAGTTATTTTCAGATCTTGAAATATTAAAATCTAAACCAAAAAAAAACTTTTTTGATGTATTTTTACTCAAAGATTTTTCAATTTTTTTTCTTATTTCTTCACTAACTTGCTTATTAACAAATATATTCGAGTTTAAAAGCTTAGAAGTTTTTTCGTATATAACACCGTCAATAGACTTATTTTTTAACCACTGGTAATGATCAGAATGGCAAACTCCTAAAAGCGTACAGACATTTTTTTTAAAAACAGAGCTTGGGTCCATTCTAAAAAATAAACCTGACTCAATTATATTTATATTATCTTTAAAATTTTCAGCATACTTGTAAAAAGCACAACTCAAAATCTCAAATAATGTAGCTTCATCATCACCCAAAGTTTTTTCAACGTCCTTTAATAATTGGATTAAATTATCCTCTGATATCTCTTCATTATTAAATATAAAGCGTTCAGTATATGATTGTAGATGGGGAGAAGTGTATAAATTACATCTATAACCTGCTTCGTTTAAAATAGATTTTTTAGCATAGGCCATTGAGGCTTTAGAATTTGTACCCACTACATTTATTACATTTTCAAGTTTATCTTGAGGATTTCCAAGCTTTTTAAGTAAATTAAAAGTTCTATCTAATGATAAATCTATTTTACGCTTATGATGCTTCTCTAGTTTGGTTATTAACTTCTGAAGTTTGGTCATATTTTAATGAATTTACTTCAGTGTTTTTATTTAGCAATAACTTAATTACACTTTTAATTTTATCGTTAATTTCTTTTCTATGATAGACACCATCACACATTCCTTTTTCTAAAAGTGTGCTACTTGATTGAAATCCCTCGGGCAAATTTTCACGAGTTTGATTTTTTACTATTGCTTGTCCAGCAAAACCAACTAATGAGGGCTCTGCTAATGTGATGTCAGCTATACTTGGTCCAGCAAAAGAAGCTGTTATACCACCATAACACTTATTGGTGTAAACGTTTATTAAAGGCATACCACTATTTTTTTTAAATGTATTTGCTGCTAAAACTGTTTTTACCATAAAATGTAAACTTATGGCTGACTCCTGCATTGCTTGCCCTCCGCCTTCGCACCAAGCTACAACAGCTGCTGAGTCGTCGATGGCTTTTTGATACGCACTTACAATCGCCTCTCCAGCTGCTGAATTTATTGAGCCTCCATTAAATCTTGAGTCTATTGCAAATGAAACAATATCAATTCCTTCGATTGTACCTTTGGCCACAACAACCGCACAGTGATGGCCGGTTAATTTTCTTCCACGCGCAAGCTTTTCTTTATAACCAGGAAAATCTAACATATCATCTGGTGGCGATGGTGTATTAATAATTTGATAATTATTTTTCCCAAAAAAATGATTAAAACGCTCAATGGGATTGAAAGGATAATGTTTAAGACATTTAGGACAAGTATTTAATTGTTCATCATTAAATATTTCGGATTTTAATACTGGGCCCGAACAGCAAGAAATCCAGTTAGACTCTGCTTGTTCTTTCTTAGTTGGAAATTTTTTTTGAATATTACGTTTAATATTCTCACCAATTTTTTTTATACGAGTAATCCAGTTCATTTAAGTTTTTCTTTCAAGCTTAGTAGCATATTATTTAACTTTTTGGCAGGATTAAGACCATTTTTTATCGCATTTGATATCACTTTACAGCATGCAGAACCAACAACTAGCCCATTTGCTCTTTTGAAATCAGCTATTGTATCTTTTGTAATACCAAACCCGATGATAACATTTTTTGTGGGATTAATTTTCTTTATTATTTGATAGTTTTTTAAAATTGTTTTTGCTGTTGATTTTAATTTACCACCAGTAATATTTACATTTGAAACTTGATAAATTAATTGATGACTATCTTTGACAATTGATTTCATTCTACTTTTGCTTGTTGTTGGAGCAATTAATTGAATAAAACAAATTGAATTTTTTTTACATAATTTTGAAAAATTTTTATTATCAGGCCATGGTAAATCTACTACGATCAAACCAGAGACACCCACACTTTTACATTTTTTTATAAATTTTTTTTCACCATAATTATAAATCAATTGATAATAACCCATAAGTATTAGTGGCTTTGAATTTTTATATTTTTTATATTTTTTGATAAGAGAGAATGTATCATTCAGCTTAATTCCATTTTTAATAGCTCTATATGAACTATTTTGTATTTCTGGGCCATCTGCTCCAGGACAATTAAACGCCATGCCCCATTCAGCTATATCCACTGTATTTGAAATAGATTTTAAAATTTCAAGTGATTTTTTCTTAGTATTATCACCTGCAACAGTAAAAGAAATCAAAGCAGGCCTGTTTTCTTTTCTTGTTATTTTGAAAGCTTTATCTATTTCATTTCTCATTTAGGATAGTAGCCTATTTTATTTTTAATTATTTTTGCATCTTTTGACCCCGAGCCGCAATTATTTACGATAATTACTTCATCTTTTTTGAGCTTAGGTGCAATCCTAATGCATTCCGCCCATGCATGTGCCGGCTCAAGAGAAGGTCTTAAATTTTCATATTTCCAAATTAGTTTTAATGCATTTAACGCACCCTCATCCGAACAAGATGTATATTTTGCTCTTTTTGTATCCTTCAGCATACAGTGGAGAGGTGAGACACCCGGATAATCCAATCCTGCACTTATTGAATGTGTATCCGCAATCTGACCATTTTTATCTTGTAAACAATATTGTGCAGCACCATGTAAAATAGCAATCTTCGCGTTTGTTGTTAGCGGCGCTGCATACTTTGCCTCGACTCCAGTCAACTTGACATGATTTTTACTATAATTAATAAACTCATTCCAAAAACCAATTGCGCTACTCCCACCACCTATAACATTTAATAGATGAAGTTTTGGAATTTTGCCAAACTCTTTAATTATTTGCGATTTTAATTCCCTTGATATTTGGGATGTGGACCAGGCACAAATTTTTAAGAAGACGTTTGCCCCAATAGCCGAACCAACAGCTAAATGTGTAGTTTGACAATTACTCACGTAAAATCTCATACATTCTGAAACTGCATCAACAAGTGTGCGAGAACCAGTATCAACAGGAACAACTTCTGCCCCAGCTTTTTTCATAAATTTTACATTTAATGCTTGGCGTGAAATGTCCTTGGTCCCCATAAAAATTTTACATTTTATCTTCATCTCTTTTGCCGCCATTGCTAGATTTTTTCCAAACATTCCGGCCCCCGTGTCCCCTGCAAGAGATTTTTTTCCTGACTCCTTACATATTAGAGCATTAACTGTAGCATGATAGGCCTTATGGGCATCGCCATTTATTGCTGATACATCCTTACACCAAATTTGTGCTCCTCCAAGATGCTTTGTCAAATTTTCTAACTTAAAAAATGGCGTTTCACCACCAAGGTAATATTTAAAGTATTTATCCCTTTTCCTTAAAAACTTTTTATTTTTTCTAAGTTTTTCAAACAAATTTGATAAGTCTTCTATAGGTTTGATCGCTGTTTCTGCCACAAAATTTCCACCAAACTTATTTAGATAAAATCCCCTCTCATTGTGTTGATCAATTAGTGGTATGTTCTTTTTAATTTTTGTCATTTGTTTTTTTTAAATTATTTAAAAAAATATCTATTTTTTTTAAATCTTTATTATTTCCAGTTTCGAGACTGCCTGATAAGTCTATAATATTTGCAATTTTTTTTAAATTATCAAGGTTGTCGTCGTATTTTATATCTCCAGCTATCATTTTTTCAATATTATTTGGTAAGTCCGCTAAAAAAGAGTGCTGAAAACTTATTGATTTTTCATAGCCTTTTCCATCAAATAAAAAAATATCTGATATATTTAAGTAATCTTTATACTTATCGACATCTTTTTTTTCTTTAATTGTTAATGCGGTTATAATTTTTTTTTTATAAGTATTTTTAATGACTTTTGTTTTATCAACTGAAACATCGTAAAGTTGATAAAAATCAAAGTTAAAATTTTTAATTTCCTCAAGGATTTTTTCTGAAGGATTAACTAAAACTGCCACAAATTTAGAATTTTTTTTGTTTATATTTGTTAAATATCTGAGCTTATCAATTTCAACAAATCTTTTTGATTTTGGAAAATTACATATGAATCCTATGAACGCAGGTGAGTTTTTGTGGTCTACTAAAAATCGTAATGTATTTTCATCTTTAATGCCACAAATTTTTGCTCTCATTTTAATCTAACCACTTACTAAAAATATCAGAATTAATTTTTAAATATTCTGGTATCTCATTTTTTTCAATTTTAGTAAGCTTAGGCCCATATCCAAATTTTTTTTGCCTTTGATCAACCCCTAAATTATAAATTGCAGTCTTATTTTGTATAATTTTTTCAATCTGTTCTAAGCTTAGTGGATTTTCGTCGAATTCTTGATGATGTAAATAAGACTTAAGTTTGTGTAGAATTTCCTCTGCGGTTTTAATATTAGTATAATGCCAACCACCATTTTCAATTATTAAAAGGTTTCTATATTTTGTATCTGAAAAAAAAGTATCTAGTCTATAAAAACCAAATTTCTTATCTTTGATATTTCTTAACCATTGGGGATTTTTAAAAACTTTCATTTTACATGCTTTAGGACCAGTCCATTTAAAATTAGGGAGCTTAAGATTAAACTTATAGTAAAAGACGTCCTGTCTAAAAATTATTATTTGGTTCTTTATCGCACTAAAATTTATACCTACAAGATTTGGTATCTCATCTACATCTGAAATTATTATCATATCCTCTGAGGACGCATCTTTTAAACCTTGAGAAATGAAATTTCTTTGTCCATTCTCTCTTTTGCTTGCATTAAATATGTACTTGCTGGAAATGTCTGCTTGTGTATCTTTTTTCTCAAACTTATAGAGGTCAGATGGCTCTTGATCGAAGACCAAATATATTATTTTTTTTTCAAACTTTTTGTAATTTTGAATATTAAAATTAAGTTTTTTAGGTTCACCTTTATGGTTATATTTACTCTCTACAATTACAAAATAATCAACATATTTATCAAGCAAATTAAGTCTTAGATCTAAAACTAAATCTTCATCAAAATACATGAAACAGTCGTATACTTTCATAAATTTATTTAATTCAACTTAATACTATATTAAAAGAATTAAATGGGAAAAAAATTAATAATTAGCTTTAATGAATATCTTGATACTGTAGAAAAACTTGCAATAGATGTGAATAAAAGTTTTAAACCAACAGTTCTCGTGGGTATTATGAGAGGAGGAGCACAAATAATAGACATTTTATCAAGAATTTTTAAATTACCGACTGCTTATATAGTTATTCAATCCTATTCAGGAAAAGGCACAGAAAATAAACAAGGTGAATTAATTTTTGCACGTGAGATAAGCTCAATAGCTAGCGAGAAAGATTTTGAAAAAGTTTTACTAGTAGATGATCTTTCTGATACTGGTTTAACTTTAAATAAAAGTATTGATTGGTTAAAAAAATACGAGCCAGTAAAAAATTATATTAAAGATATTAAAACAGCCTGTTTATGGAAGAAAAAATCCTCGAAATTTAATCCAGATTATTGCCCAGTGATGCTTGATAGTGATCCTTGGATTGTACAACCCACAGAGCATTATGAAGAGCTATCTATCGATAAAATAATTTCGAAACAAAAAAAGGGCTAGATCTCTCTAGCCCTTTTTAGAAAATTCTAAGCAACTGTGAAACTTATTACACTTAAAATTGCAATTACCCATATTGCAGGAGAAGTTGAACTAAATTTACCTGTCAAAATTTTGATCAGAGCATAAGCTATAAATGCTAAAGCTATTCCATTGCTAATACTGTAAGTTAATGGCATAGCAATCATAGCTACAATAGCAGGAGCTGACTCAGCTATGTCATCCCATTCAATATCTGTTATGTTTCTTACAAATAATACAGCAACATATAGAAGTGCTGCACCATCAATTTCTTTTGGCAGACTTGTAGCCAAAGGTGCAAAAAACAAACACATTAAAAAAAGAATTCCAATAACCAGAGATGTCATTCCAGTTCTACCACCTGCTTTTACACCAGCACCAGACTCAACATAACTTGTAACGGTTGTAGTTCCCATTAATGCTCCAGCAACTGTTCCAACACTGTCAGACAACATTGCTTTATTAATGTCTTTAACCCTTCCTTTACTATCTACTTTACCAGCTACATTTGCAACGGATGTAAGAGTACCTGCAGTATCAAAAAAATCTATAAACAATAATGTAAATACCACAGTAGACATACTAGCAGTAAGTGCGGCTTTAATATCGAAATCAAATAAGTATGTCATCGGGGGTATTGAGCCAACAACACCATTAAATTTTGCAAGCCCTGTCACCCACGCAATTATACTAAAGGCAATTATACCAATAATTATATTTCCTTTCACTTTTAGTTTTTCCAAAACAACTATTGCTACAAATGTTAGACAACCTAGTAAAACTAGTGGATTTTTAATATCTCCTAAAGTAACCAAAGTAACAGGATGATCACCAACAACACCCATAATTTCTAATCCAATTATTGCTAAAAATAATCCAATACCAGCTCCTATTCCAAGTTTAAGACTTCTTGGTATTGAGTTAATTAACCAAGCTCTAATTGGTGTTAATGAAATAATTAAAAATAATATACCTGCAACAAGAACTGCACCTAATGCTGCTTGAGGGGTATACCCCATTCCTGCAACAACACCAAATGCAACAAATGCATTAATTCCCATCCCAGGGGCCAAACCAATTGGCCAAGTCCTTCCATAGAAAGCCATAATGAAACAAGCCAAAGCGGTTGCTAAAATTGTAGCGGTAAAAACTGCACCAAAATCAAAAAACCCTGCATCAGGTCCAGCAAACTCACCACTTAATATAAACGGATTTAAAAACATAATGTATGCCATAGTTAAAAAAGTTGTTACTCCAGCAATTACTTCAGTTTTAAAATCAGTTTTATGTTTTTTATATTCAAAATATTTATCAAGCATAATTCCTCCTAAAGATTAAAATTATTCGATTCTATGAAATTTTTCTCTTTAAAACTTTTGGTTGTTAACATTTTACAACTCAAGATTTAGTTTTTTATTATAAAAATGATGATAAATTAAAAATAATGAAAAAAGTTGCTTTAATTTTAATATTTTTAATAATCTCAAACTGCGCCACTGTAAAAAATAAGACGGATGAGATTGTTAAGAAAGAAAATGAAAAATTAAGTCAATTTATAGGAAAGTCATCAAAAGAATTAAAAATAGAAATGGGAATACCGGATTCGGAAGAATTGAGTGACACAGGAAAAAAAATCTTTGTATATAAAACTAAAAAATATGGAATTTCTTGCGAGAGAAAATTTGAGATAAATAATAAAGAAGTTGTTATAGGATTTACTTCTAAAGGTTGTTTTTAGAACTTGTGGGGTCACCCCCACAAGCAAGGTTAAAGATTACTTAATTTCTATTAACTTCTTTTTTTTGTACTCTGGTACAATTCTTTCACATGCAATTGTTAAAAGACCGTTTTTGAGCTCAGCACCATTTACCTTAACATCATCAGCTATTGTAAATGATCTTGCAAATTGTCTTTGTGAAATGCCTTTATGCAGAATTTCACCATTTACATTCTTATCTTCTGATTTGTTAACTTGTTTTGTTCTAACTGTTAACAAATTATCCTCAAACTCAACCTCTACATCTTTTTTTGAAAAACCAGCTAAAGCAACCTCAATTGAGTACTTATCATTACCCGTTTTCCTAATGTTATATGGTGGATAATTTGACTGCATAGCCAAATTCCCATTCCCTAACATATTTTCAAATTGGTCAAACATGTCGTCAAAACCAATTGAAAAAGGTCGTAGAGAATTAAATATAGATAGATCCTTACTTGTCATTTTTCCTCCTTTGTTAGCAAGGTTAGTGTAAACCCCATTAGGCGATTTACATTAGTTATATGGGAATAATTTTTAATAATTCAAGCTGCAAAAATTATATTTTTTTTGTCATTTTAAGAATGAAACTATAATCAAAAGCTATTTCTTCAATTGCACCATCTCTTCCAGATTTTCCACCGTGACCAGCATTCATTTCTGTCTTGAGCAATAAAATGTTATTGTCAGTTTTATATTCTCTTAATTTAGCAGTGAATTTTGCAGGTTCATCAAAAAGAACTCTATTGTCGCTTAAGCTTGTTGTAATTAAAATATTTGGATAATCCATTTTTTTTATATTGTTATATGGAGCATAAGAATAAATATAATTAAAATGCTGTTCGTTATCTTTTGCATTACCAAATTCATCAAACTCACCAATAGTTAAAGGTAGGGAATGGTCCAAATTAGTCGTCAAGCTATCCACAAATGGGACAGCCATAACAACTGCGCAGAATAATTCAGGAGATTCATTTACTGCTACTCCCATTAATAACCCTCCTGCAGAACCACCCATTCCAACAATTTTACCCTTTGATGTATACTTTTTCTCAATCAAAAATTTTGCAACTGCTAGATAATCTTTAAATGTATTTTTTTTATTAAGCAGTTTTCCTTCTTTCCACCACTTCATGCCTCTCTCCAATCCACCTCTAATATGGGCTGTTACCCAAATAATATCCCTATTTATTAAACTAAGTCTTGTAGATGAAAAATTAGGCGACATGGAATTTCCATAAGATCCGTATCCATAAAGTAATACATTAGCATTTCCATCAATTTTAGTTTTTTTGTGTCTTGTAATAGTTAATGGAACTTTTCTTCCATCATGAGACAAACATTCTAGTCTTTCAACAACATAATCATTTGAATTATGTCCTGATGGGATAATCTGTTCTTTTACTAATTTTTTTTCCTTAGTTCTTAAATTATATAAATAAACTCGGGATTGTGTTTTTGGAGTTGAGTAAGAAATGTGAATTAAATCGGTATTTTTATCTTTTTGAACTAAAGAAACCCCACCATCAAATACTTCCTCATCTGAAAAAATTAATTCTTCCTCTTTATTATTTTTTAAATTTTTAACAAATATTTTTCCTAATGCATTTGTTACTTCAGATCTAATTTCCCAATTTTTTAGAAAGGTTAAACCACCAATTAGTGTTTCATCTTTTGCAGGCACATAGGTGTCCCATTTTTTAAAATTTATATCTTTTGTTTTTTCAATTTTGAAGTCCTCAGCATCTTTATTTGTATGCATATAAAAAATATCATTCCAAGAGTTTACACTGTAAATAATACCTTTCTCTCTTTTTTGAATTAACTTAGGCTTTGGTCTTTCTTCATTCACAGAAAAATAGTATTGTTCTGATGTGTTATGATCCGAAGTCGATATAAAGTAATATTTTTCATCTGAACTTAATCCTATACTTACAGTAAATGCTTCAGTTTTTTCCTCAAATATTAAAACATCTTCTTTGACGGATGTACCTAATTTGTGTCTAAAAATTTTTCTTGGTCGATGATTTTCATCTAGTTTCGAATAGAAAATATATCTATCATCCATACTAAATAAAACTGAACCGGAAGTATCTTTTATTTCCTCAGTAACAAATTTTCCGGTTTTTATATTTCGAACAAAAATTGTATAATACTCAGATCCTTTTAAATCCAAGGAGTATCCTAAAAACTCATCATTCCAACTAACTTCAAGATCGCCTACACCAAAATATTCAGTTTTTAATTTATTTTTCTCTTTATCTCCATTCCAAATCTCTTCCTCTTCATCAGTTCCAATTTTTTTTCTAAGCTTTATTGAATAATTTCCTTTTTCAGTTGTTTTGGTCCAATAGAAATATTTAACATCTTTAAAAGGCAAGGACTCGTCATCTAGTTTAATTCTACCTTTTATCTCGTCAAAAAGTTTTTTTTGAACATCCTTCGTATCTTTAAGATGAAATTCCGTATAGGCATTCTCTTTTTCTAAATAATCCCTAACTTCTGGTATTAATTTTGATCCATCTTTTAAAACTTCAAGAATATTCTTTTGATGTATCCAGCTATAATTATCCTCCCATTCAATACCGTGACAAGATTTTTTCTCAGGTTTTTTTGCTAATTGTGGTATTTTCATGAGAGCTTATTATATGAATATTTTTTTTTTGACACTATTAATTTTTGTCCTAATTTACCTGGTTCTTAACTGGTTTATAAAAACATCAAGTGCCAAAATTTCAAAGAGTATAAGAACTTTTGTTATTATTTCCTCAGTAATTTTGGCCGTGATAATGGCTTATGCGGGAAGGTTCATTTTTTCATTACCTTTTTTGATGATGATATTACCTTTAGTTAAAACAAAAGCTGGTTTTACATTGCTACAAGTTTTGAGGTTTTGGAGCTTATTAAGAATTCTAAAAAATTCAGGAAGATTTAACTTTAATCAAACAGGTTCAAATTTAAATACTCAAAATATTTCACGTGACGAAGCTTATAAAATTTTAAATTTAGAACCAGGTAAAAAATATTCAAAAGAGGAAATTCTTAACTCATACAAGAAAATTATGAAAAAAATTCACCCTGATGTTAGCCCAGAGTTGTCAAGGCTAGCATCGATTGTCAATGAAGCAAAAGAAATTGTAATTAAGGATTTAGCTTAATTAATTAAAAACTCGAATTTTTCATAAATTTTTTGGGCATTTATTTTATCTTTACCCAAAGTATCATGCTTAACCTCTTTAACTCCATCAGGTAGTATTGGATGCATTCTAGGACTGTAACTTCCATATATAATTGGGGTATCAGCCATCAAAACAATTGTTGGTATACCTAATGCAGCTGATAAGTGACTAAAGCTTGAGTCATTACAAATCGAAATGTTGCAATTTTTTATATAAGGCAATGTTTCTTTTAATCTCAGATTATCAAGTCTTATACACTTTTGTTTAAATTTTGAATTTAGAATTTCATCTAATATAACTTGTTCTTCTTGCAGTTTACCAGTAGCCAAAAAAAAACGACATTTATGATTTTCATTACAGTAATCCATAAATTTTAAAAAAGTCATTGCAGGTATACGCTTTGTGGCACCAGATCCTCCAATGCCAAGTAAAATATTTTTTTCATTACTAGAAATATTATTACTAATTTTTACGCTATTTACTTTTTTCTCATCGACTAGAATTTGAGGATCACTCTTAACTTTAATACCCATTTTACTTTCAAGTAATTTTTGAGCTGCAAGTGTTATATTTTGGTTCTTTTTAAAAAATAATGGATACTGATATATATCTTTAATGTAACATAGTTTTGCTATTAAATTAAACCTTAGAGAAGAATTAAAAATAAAAATTTTATCAAATTTATATTTTTTAAGATTTTTAATTAATCTGAAAGTCCCAAATAAACCTTCATGAATACCAACATTACTTTGATTATCTCTATCTAACACTATTATTTCTTTAATGTATTTATTATCCTCTACTATATCCAAAGCTTTAGAATTTTCTTTTACAAGAAGATAAACTTGGGTTTCAAATTTTTTTGCTAAAGCCTCAATAAACGGTAAAAAAATAATTAAATCGCCAATACCTTTTTTATTTTGAACAATTAAAATTTTCATTTTCTAATATGTTTACTAATTTTTTCTTTTTATATAAGCTAAATTTATGAGTAAAATTAATGGCATTTATGCGGCTTCAGTATCTATTTTAGATGAAAATCTCAAATTAGATATACACAAAACAATTCGACATGCAGAAAATTTAATAAAAAGTGGATGTCACGGGGTTGTAATATTTGGTAGCACTGGGCAGTCTCAACTAATTTCATTAGAGGAAAAATTTGAATTAATTCAAAATATTTCAGAAAGTTTATTTAAAGATAAATTTATAATTGGGACTGGACTTAATTCCTTACAAGACACTATATCTCTAATTAAAATAAGCAACTCATATAATTTTAACAACTTTTTGATAATGCCCCCAGCCTATTACATGTATGAAGATAAGGATGTAATTAGATTTTATATAAAATTAATTGAAAAGTTATCCAATTGTAAAATAATTTTATACAACTTTGAAAAGCTTTCTGGTTATAAATTTAGTAAAGAAAGTGTTGAAAAATTAGTAAGTCTTTTTCCTGAAAATATAATTGGTGTAAAAGATAGTTCATATAATTTATATGAGAATTTAAAATTAAAAAACTTCTCTATTTTACCTGGGTCTGAATTAAAACTTCTTAAAGGATTAGAAATAGGCTGTTCTGGCATTATAACAGCTACATGTAACGTTACAGCTAGTTTATCGAGAAAAGTTTATGATGATTTTATAAATAAAAAAAATCAAACACATAACAATAAATTATGCAATGTAAGAATAGCTTTTGATAGATACAACCTAATCTCTGGATTACATACTTATTTATCTAAAAAAGATAAATCTTTTCAAAATTTATTACCACCGCTTAGTTTACTTAAAGAAAATGACAAAAAAAAACTACTTGAAGAATTAAAAAAATTAGATTTTAATTAACTTTTTTAAAGTAGCCTATGAAACTTATTAATTTTTTAAATAAGCTTATAAAAAAAGATGGTTTTATGCTAATTGATGCTGACAAAAATCAGTACATTATTGGTAAACCAGAAAAAAAAGACCCAATAAAACTAAAAATCTTGGATAAAAATTTGCATCATAAGCTACTATTGCATCCAGATTTATATTTTGGAGAGGCTTATACAAACGGATCAGTATTAATAGAAAATGGAAGTCTCACTGAATTTTTAGAAATTATTTTAAAAAATGTTGGTAGAGGTGAAATAAATTTTTACAGCAGAGCGTTAAATCAAATAAAAGGATTTTATAGATCTTTAACAAACTTTAATTTAATTAAAAAATCGAAACAAAATGTTGCTCACCATTATGATATATCCGAAAAATTGTATGATCTTTTTTTAGATAAGAATAGACAATACTCATGTGCATATTTTAAAAATGAAAATGAGACTTTAGAACAAGCCCAAGAGAATAAAATGAATCATATTATAAAAAAACTTAATTTGAAACCAAATCAAAGAGTTTTAGATATAGGAAGTGGATGGGGAACACTAGCTATTGAAATAGCAAAAAAATCTAAATGTGAGGTAGTTGGAATTACTCTCTCAGAAAATCAATTAAAATATAGCAAGCAAAAAGCAAAAGAATTGAATTTAGAAAATCAGTTAGATTTTCGTCTAATTGATTATAGACAACTAAACGAAAAGTTTGATCGGATTGTAAGTGTAGGTATGTTTGAACATGTGGGTAGAAAATTTTATCAAACGTATTTTAATACTGTTTCAAAGCTACTAAATGATAACGGTGTTGCATTAATACATACAATTGGTTCAAGTATGCCACCCAGAAACCCTCATCCATGGATAACCAAGTATATTTTTCCTGGAGGATATACTCCTAGTTTAAGTGAAGTTTCTCTTCCAATAGAAAAGTCAGGTTTGATTGTTACGGATCTTGAGGTTTTAAGAATGCATTATGCTTATACCTTAAGAAATTGGAAAGAAAGGTTCCTTAGTAAAAAAAATGAGGTTTTAGAAATGTTTGATGAACGTTTTTTAAGAATGTGGGAATTTTATCTAGCAGGTTGTGAAATGGCATTTAAATGGGGCGACCAGGTTGTATTTCAATTTCAACTTACAAAAAAAAATAACACCATTCCAAATATAAGAGACTATATTTATCAGTTATAAATTGATAAGTTTTAAGCTCTGATAATGAAAAAAAAGCGTAAAAAGAAAATCAATAAATCAAAAAAAAAAAATATTAAAAAATTAAAAAAAAATAATAAAAAATTTTCATTAAAAAAAAAAAATAGGAAGCTCAACAAAAAAAAAATACCTTTAAAAAAAGGAAATAATTTTAGATTAAAAGGAAAAAAAAAAATACTTATAGATTTAATTAATTTCCAGGAAAAAATTAAGCCAAATATCAAAATTAAATTTAACCCTTTCGTATCGATTGATAGATTTTTACAAAGATTTTTCGAAAATGTATCTAATACTATTATTGAATATAAATCACTTAGGAAAGAACAAAAAAGAATTTCAAAGATCAAGGAGCTAGAGAAGATTGAAAAAGAAAAGCTAGAAAAAGAAAAAAAAATTAAAGAGGAAAAAGATCTTAAGTCCAAACTAAAAGAACAAATTTTAAAAGATGAGATGAAATTAGAGAAAGAAAGGGCAAAAGATATAAAACTTTTTCTAAGAAAAGAGCAAGCTATTATTCGTCAAGAACAAGCAGAAAAACAAAGAAAATTTTTAGAGCAATTAAAAATAGAAAAACAAATTGAAAAATTCAGAATTAGAGAAGTTAAAGAGTTGGAACAGTTAGAAAAAATTTCTCTGAAAGAACAAAGAGAGGACTATGCGAGTCTACAAGAAAGGATAGACAAGTTAAAAGAAAAATATCAAATTATAAGAGACCAGAAAATTAGAGAAAGAGTGGAAGCTCTTGGGATAAAAACTTTAGGAGATGAGGATAGGGAGACTCTACTACAAAAAGAGAGGGATTATACCTTAGCAAGACAAAAAATAGAGTTTGCACTTGAGAGTTTTTATAGAAGTTCAAGTAGTCTTGTGTTTCAATTAAACAAGAGACATATAACGCGTCATATGTCAATTTTAAGATGTATAGATCGAAGATTTGAAACTGGAGAAATTTTTATTAAATGGGATGAGAGCGATGATGAAAAATGGCTTTTATTAATATATATAAAAAATAACTCGCCCGATGAAGGGATTATTATTGAGGATAAAACCAATCCAGATAGGAATATATCTCATGAATTTAAACATACGGATATTTTTAAAGCTTCAGATTTAATGGTAGACTCTTTAACACAATTAATCTCTAAAATACGGAAGAAACAAATTAATATTAATTAAAGATAACGTTTTTTAAAATATACTCCCAGGAACCCATCCTATTATATTTTACCTTTAATATTAAATTTTTTTTTGGTTCTAGCCAAATTTCAAAGTCTAATTTTTTATTTTCACTAATACTTTCATTTTTAGATTTTAAAGAAAATTTATGAGCCAAATATTCTTTACCATAAATTTGAACCTTTTCCTTACCTAAAAAAGTTACAACTTGATCTTTAACACTTCCTGACAATGGACTTATTTGAGTTTCACTTTCCAAAATTTTATGATTCCACCAATTACCAATAATATTATTTCTATTAGCCTTACCAGTGTAGGAAGAACCTTTAATTTCAAAAACATCTTCATTTTCATTTAATATTAAATTAACAAATTTTTTTTTATCATTTTGAAGTGTATTTGAATTGAATGAAAATAATTTATTATTTTTATAAATCTCTGTACCTATGCTATTAATTGAAAAAACTTTAATTCCAAGTAGTTTAACTTCAAAATTTGTTTCGTTATAAATTTTTATAGAGTCATCATTTTTTGTAAATTCATAATTACAGTATCCAATATTTTTACCATCTTTAAAGATTTCCATTTCAATTTTTTTTATATTTATGTAGTGTGATACATGGGCATTTAAACCTTGGGGATATAACAACAATATAAAAAAAAGTAAGAATTTTTTCATAAAAGATATGGTTTTTAATATAAACAAATAGTAAACACCACATTAAAAATGTTTCTTAAAATTAAAAAAATTCCCAAGGTATTTTGGAGCTCGCAAAAACCTTTAAATCTTAAGCCAAAATTTTCATCATTATTTTTTCTTTGTTTAGGACTAGTAATTTTCGGCTTCGGTGAAGGACTTCTTATTGTTTCTAGTTCGGGGGCATCTCCATGGAGTGTTTTGGCTCAAGGAATTTCTATAAATGTTAATTTATCAATTGGTCTAATTACTTTCTTAATTAGTTTTACGGTTTTAATTTTATGGATACCTCTTAAACAGAAACCAGGAATAGGAACTATTTTAAATGCCTTTATTATTGCAATTATGATTGATCTTTGCATTAAATTTGTTCCGACACCTGAAGATTATATTCATCAAATTATTTTAGGCACTATTGCAGTTTTAACTGTTGGTATAGGTGGTGGAATTTATCTTGTTGCCAATCTTGGTGCAGGGCCAAGAGACGGTTTAATGGTAGGTTTACAAAAGAAAACGAACTTACCAATTGCATCCGTAAGAGCTTTTTTAGAAATTTCAGTAGTTAGCATAGGTTGGTATTTAGGAGGAACTATTGGTCCAGGAACTTTAATATTTGCTTTCGGAATTGGTCCGGCGGTTGCCCTTGCACTTTATTTAGTTAAAAAAATTTTTTCATAATAGTTTACTCTTTAATGTAAAGCCTACTAGCATAGTCAATTCTGTGGAAAAATTTAAAATTCAAATCGTTTTTAAAATAATCATCCACTGCTTTTTTGGAACCTTTCCAATGACCATAATCATCAATAATTAAAACTCCTTTGTTTTGCAACCTGGGGTAAAGAACTTCCATTTCCTTTTTGGTTGATTCATAAAAGTCAGTATCTAACCTAAGCAAAGATATTTTTTTTGGAATATTCTTTTCGCTATCTAGAGTTTCTTCAACTTTACCTTTAACAAAAACCAAATTATTTTGATAATTTTTATCAAATTTACTCAAATTATTTTGAACTTCATTTAATGAGGCATAACACCACTCATTTTTTTTGTAAGCTTTTCGCGTATCTGTTGCTGATTTATTTTTAATATCAAAGTCAAAATCTTTGTTTTCTTCAGGCATTCCCTCGAAAGTATCATAAGCAAATATCTTTTTTGATAAAGTTAGCTTATTATTGAGATAATTCATCAATATTAAATTACCACCTTTAAATACACCAGCTTCTACAAAATCACCATCAATCTTATTTGAAGCTATGTACTTAATAGATTGCAATATAGCCCAGTGGTTTGGTATTGAGCACATCGAAAATTCTTTTATCTTTTTTAAAATTTCATTTTCTTCATTGTTAATTTCAGCGATATAATTTTCTTGTCTTTTGTACCATGAGTCTTTAGTAGTAATTTCATAGTTAAAGAAATTTAAAATATTTTTTAATATTTTTTTCATTTTGAAAAATTTTATTACTTATATATGATTGATTGTTTTCAATATATAAAAAAATTAAATATGATTTGTTTCTTATAAATTCTTATAAATATGTTAATAGAGAAAATACTTGATATAATAAGTAAGTTTCATCACTATAAAATCTCGTTGTATGCAAAAAAATTAGGTTGTAATACTCTTATTGATGTTGGGTGTCATAAAGGTGAATTTCTAAGTAGTTTTTTGAAAATAAAAATATTTAAAAAGTTTTATTGTTTTGAACCTCAAAAAGAAATTTATAAAAACCTAAAAAAAAAATTTAAAAATAACAAAAAGGTTAGATTATATAACTATTCACTTGGCGAAAACGAGAGTAAGAAAAAAATGTATTTATCAAATTTAACTTCTTTATCTACTATGTCCAAGATTAATCAGAAGTCTGATTGGTTTAAAATTAAAAATTTAATTGTCGGAGATAAAAATAGAATTAATATGTATCAAATAGTAAATCAAAAAAAAATTGATACAGTTTTTAAAAATATTTCTTTAAAAAATAGCTTTCTTAAAATTGATGTTGAGGGATACGAACTTAATGTATTATATGGTGCAAAGAGTAAAATTAAACAAATTCCATTTGTGATTGTAGAAAAACATACTTTTAATCAGTATTATAATAATTTTAGCTTAGTTAATGATTTCTTGTTAAAAAATAATTTTAAAATAATTAAAAATTTTTACTATCCCACATTACATTATAAGGATGTTCTTTATAAAAATAAAAAAAAAGGCGAGTAAAAACTCGCCTTTTTGAATTTTTTTTGGGTAAGAATTATTACATTCCCATACCACCCATACCACCCATACCACCCATACCACCACCAGGCATTGCAGGTGTTGAGTCTTTTTCTTCTGGTTTATCTGCAACCATAGCTTCCGTAGTTACTAATAATCCTGAGATTGATGCAGCATCCTG
The DNA here is from genome assembly GCA_902626575.1 of uncultured Pelagibacteraceae bacterium. Classification (GTDB taxonomy): domain Bacteria; phylum Pseudomonadota; class Alphaproteobacteria; order Pelagibacterales; family Pelagibacteraceae; genus Pelagibacter. The sequence goes on from CACOFY010000001.1 coordinate 350,936, forward strand.
AAGTGCTGTTCTTACAACTTTTACTGGGTCTATAATTCCTTCTTTAAACATATCAACATATTGCTCAGATTGCGCATCGTAACCATTAGAGACTTTATTAGTTTCTAAAAGTTTGCCTACGACTACCGATCCATCTACGCCAGCATTTTTTGTTATTTGTCTTATTGGTGCCTGAAGTGCACTTTTTACAATTTCAACTCCAGCCTTTTGATCGTCACCTTTTACTTTTACTTTATCAAGGTCTTGAGAAGCGTAAAGTAATGCACATCCACCACCGACCACTATTCCTTCTTCAACTGCTGCTCTTGTTGCATTAAGTGCATCTTCTACTCTATCTTTTCTCTCTTTAACTTCAACTTCAGTTGCACCACCAACTTTAATTACCGCAACACCTCCGGCTAGTTTAGCTAATCTTTCTTGAAGCTTTTCTTTATCGTAGTCTGATGTGGTTTCATCAATCTGTTGTTTGATCTGAGCACATCTTGCCTCTATGTCTGACTTTTTACCAGAACCACTTACGATTGTGCTATTTTCTTTGTCGACTTTTACTCTTTTTGCAGATCCAAGATCATTTAACTTTACGTTCTCCAGTTTAATTCCTAAATCCTCAGATATCACTTGTCCGCCGGTTAAAATCGCAATATCTTCCAACATTGCTTTTCTTCTATCTCCAAAGCCAGGTGCTTTAACTGCTACAACTTTTAAACCACCTCTTAATTTATTTACAACTAGTGTAGCTAAAGCTTCACCCTCAACATCTTCTGAAATTATCATCAAAGGTCTTCCAGCTTGTACCACGGCTTCCAATAGTGGAACCATTGGTTGTAAGTTCGTTAATTTTTTTTCATGCAAAAGAATTAATGGATTTTCTAACTCCGTCGTCATTTTATCACCATTAGTTATGAAATATGGCGACAAATAACCTCTGTCAAATTGCATTCCTTCAACAACATCAAGTTCTGTCTCAATACCTTTTGCTTCCTCGACAGTAATTACTCCTTCATTACCAACTTTTTGCATTGCTTTTGAAATCATATTCCCAATTTCCTTATCGCCATTTGCAGAAATTGTTCCTACTTGAGCTATTTCATCACTATCTTTTACTTTCTTTGCTGATGAGATTAATTTTTCTTTAACATGATCTACAGCTGCATCTATACCTCTTTTAACATCCATTGGATTCATTCCAGCAGTTACATATTTACAGCCTTCTTTTACAATAGCTTGTGCGAGTATGGTTGCAGTTGTTGTGCCATCTCCAGCTTCGTCATTAGTTTTACTTGCAACTTCTTTAACCATTTGAGCGCCCATATTTTCGAATTTATCTTCTAACTCAATTTCTTTTGCCACTGAAACACCATCTTTTGTAGTTCTAGGCGCACCATAAGATTTATCAATAACTACATTTCTTCCTTTAGGACCCAATGTTACTTTTACTGTGTTTGCTAAAATATCAACACCTTTTAGCATTGATGTTCTTGCATCAGAGTCGAATTTAACTATTTTTGCCATTATAAATCTCCTTAGATTGTTATTTTGTTTTTGAAATACCCATAATGTCTGATTCCTTCATTATACTGTATTCTTTACCGTCTATTTTGACTTCTGTTCCTGACCATTTACCAAATAAAACTTTATCACCTACTTTAACATCCATAGGTATTGTTTTACCATCCTCAGTTTTTGCACCTCCACCTACGGCAACAACTTTTCCCTCTTGTGGTTTTTCTTGGGCGGTATCTGGTATTATTATTCCTCCAGCAGTTTTTTCACTGCTATCTAAAACTTCTATTAACACTCTATCGTGCAAAGGCTTAAATTTCATAAAAAACTCCTTCAAATATGACAGTCATATAGAGGTAAGCATATAATTTTTCAAGGTATTCATAAAAATATATGAAGTAAAAAAATCAAAGAAATATAAGTATTTTTAAGCTATATCTCCTAAATGCCAAAAAATTTAGATGATTTAGGACTAAAATCAGTAGCGAACAGTTACGATGTCTTTTTTATTGATATTTGGGGAGTACTTCATAACGGAATAAATCTGTATCAAAATTCTGTTAATGTTTTAAACGAATTAGAAAAATCAAATAAGACTTATATTTTGCTTACAAATGCACCAAGACCAAATAGCACGGTAATTGAATTCTTAAAAAAGATGGGATTAGATGAAAATAAATGTAGCAAAGTTTATACATCAGGGGAGTCTGCACTTAAACATTTAGAAAAAAATTATAAAGAAAAAAAATTTTTTCATATCGGACCCCCAAGAGATTTTGATCTTTTTAAACTGTTTGAAAAAAATAAAACTGATAATTTAGAACAATCCGACTTTATCCTATGTACAGGACTTTTTGAAGAATATGAAGAAGACCTAAAATATTATAAAGAATTATTTAAAAGTGTAATTAATAAAATAATGATATGTACAAATCCTGATTTGATTGTAGATAGAGGTAATATTAGAGAATATTGTGCAGGCTCAGTAGCAAAAATATTCGAAGATCTTGGAGGAAAAGTTGAATATTTTGGAAAACCTTATCCACCCGTATATCAACAAGCTGCAGAAATAAAAAATAAAAAAGTATTGTGTATTGGAGATAATCTTAATACGGATATTAAAGGAGCCAATATTCAAAATTTCGACGCTATGCTAATATCTTCGGGCATACATAAAAAAGAAATAGATAAAAATATTGAAAAAGTTCAATTAAAATACAATGTAAAAATTAATTATTATCAATCACTTTTAAAATGGTAAGTAAAATAAAATATTACAAAAATTTTGATGTTCAAAAAAAACACAAAAACTCAATTATATTAATTGGAAATTTTGATGGCGTTCATTTAGGGCATCAAAAATTGCTTAAAAAAGCTTTAATATTAAAAAAAAGAAAAAAATATAAAATTGGGGTAGTGACATTTGATCCAATCCCTAAAATGTTTTTTTTCAAAAAAATTAGAAATTATAGATTATCCAACTTAAATCAAAAGTTAGAAATTTTAAAAAGATTTAAAGTGGATTTTGTTATTAATAAAAAATTCGACCTAAAATTTTCAAAGATAACATGTAATCGATTTATTGAAAAATTCCTTTACAATAAGTTATCTGCAAAATTAATTTTTGTAAGTAATAATTTTAGATTTGGTCATAAGCGTGAGGGAGATGTAAAATTATTAAAATTTTTCGAAAAAAAATTTAATTATAGAATAATAAATCCATCACCTTTAAAAAAAAAGAAAAAGATTATATCTTCAACATCTATAAGGAAACTTTTAGAAAAAGGACAAATCTCTACTGCCAATAAATACTTAGATAGAAATTGGTCCATTCAGGGAATTGTACAGCTTGGAAGAAGATTGGGTAAAACTATCGGATTCCCAACTTGCAACATAGATATTGGAAATTATGTAATAGCTAAGCCAGGAGTTTATGCCGTTAAAATCTTAATTAATAAGACAAAAAAAAAACTGAATGGAATCGCTAACTTGGGTTATAGACCTACATTTAACCAAAATAAAATTCTTCTTGAGGTAAATATTTTTAATTTTAAAAAAAATCTTTATAATAAAAAACTAACCGTTGAGTTTTTGAAGTTTATAAGGGGTGAAAAAAAATTTAATGGTATAGATGAATTAAAAAAACAGATAAAAAAAGATGTAAAAATAGCAAAAAAATTAAAATGAGCAAAGATCAAATAAATCTTCCAAAAACAGCTTTTTCAATGAAAGCAAATCTTCCATTGAAAGAACCTAAAATCGTTGAACATTGGAATAAAATCGATCTTTACAATTTATTAAGAGAAAATAATAAAGGTAAAGAAAAGTTTGTTCTTCACGATGGACCTCCTTATGCAAATGGTAATATTCATATGGGAACAGCCTTTAATAAAATTCTTAAAGATATAATCACAAAATTTCATCAAATGGACGGCAAAGACTCAGTATATGTTCCAGGATGGGATTGTCATGGTTTGCCGATTGAATGGAAAATAGAAGAACAATATAAAAAAAATAAAAAAAATAAAAATGACGTACCAGTCGTTGAATTTAGAAAAGAATGCAGAGAGTTTGCTAATAAATGGATCAAAGTTCATAAAGAACAATTTAAAAGGCTTGGAGTTGTTGGAGATTGGGAAAATTATTATTCTACAATGAGTTATGACGCTGAGGCTCAAATAGTAAGAGAATTAGGTAAATTTTTAAAAGAAGGTAGTTTATATAGAGGCTACAAGCCAGTTTTGTGGTCCACAGTAGAAAAAACCGCTTTAGCTGATGCAGAAGTTGAATATATGGATCACACATCTGATACAATTTATGTTTCGTTTCCTATTCAAAAATCAAAATTAAAAAATCTTTTAGGTGCTGAAGTAATTATCTGGACAACTACACCATGGACGATACCAGCAAATAAAGCTTTAGCTTACAACAAATCTTTAAAATATGTTGTAATACAGATTAATGACAAAGGCAATTTTAACAATAGAAAAATTATAGTTGCAAAAGATCTTTTAAAAAGTGTAGTTGAGGATTGTAAAATTAACGAATACAAAATTATAAGTGAAATAAATGGATCCGATTTTGATGGAGTATTTTGCTCCCATCCATTTAAGAATTTAGGTTACAATTATGATATACCAATGCTTGAGGCAAGGTTTGTTACGACAGAACAAGGCTCAGGAATAGTACATTGCGCTCCAAGCCATGGTCCAGATGATTTTAATTTATGTTTAAATAATAATATTAAAGCTGTCGAAACAGTTGATGATGACGGAAAATATACAAAACATGTTTTAAATTTTGAGGGCATTCATATTTTTAAAGCAAACCCAATTGTTATTGAAAAGCTTAAAAATGAAAAAAATTTATTAGCGAATGGAAAACTAAACCACTCATATCCTCATTCGTGGAGATCTAAAGCTCCATTAGTTCATAGAGCTACACCTCAATGGTTTATTTCTATGGAAAGCCATAAGTTAAGAGATAAAGCTTTAAAAGCTATTGATGATACAGAATTTTATCCTGCAAAAGGAAAAGAAAGATTGAGATCAATGATCGAAACAAGACCAGATTGGTGTGTTTCTAGACAAAGAGTTTGGGGCGTACCATTGCCTATATTTATTTCTAAATCTGACGGCAAGGTTTTAACAGATGAAGATGTGTTTGAAAATATTGCGTCTATTTACGAAAAAGAGGGATCAGATTGCTGGTTTTCAGATGACCCTCAAAAGTTTTTAGGAGATAAATATAAAGCTGAAGATTTTGTTAAACTCAAAGATATTGTTGAGGTTTGGTTTGATAGTGGATCCACACATTCATTTGTTCTTGAAAAAAGAGAAGATTTAAAATGGCCTGCATCTATGTACCTAGAAGGATCGGATCAACATAGGGGATGGTTTCACTCCTCATTATTAGAATCTTGTGGAACTAGAGGTAGAGCTCCATTTGAGAGTATCTTATCTCACGGATTTGTGATGGATGGTAAGGGTTTGAAAATGTCAAAGTCTTTAGGGAATCAGATCTTTCCTGAGGATATTTTAAAAAAATATGGAGCTGATATTCTTAGGATTTGGGTGACTGCATCCGATTACTCTGAAGATTTAAGAATAGATTACTCAATTTTAGAGCAACATGCTGAAGCATATAGAAAGATAAGAAATACATTTAGATACTTAATGGGAAATATAAATGACAATTATTCAGAGCAAGAATACGCCAATATTGACATTAGCAAACTTCCAGAACTCGAAAAATTAATGTTACACAAATTGTATGTATTGAATGATAAATTTAAAGCAAATTTTAGAGAGTACAACTTTCATGTTTTATACAAAGAATTATTAAACTTCTGCACTGTAGATCTTTCTTCATTTTATTTTGACATCAGAAAAGATACTTTATATTGCGATAAAAAAAATTCAGATAAGAGACAAAGTTGTATTTTAATATTAAATACAATATTGGACGCCTTGCTAAAATGGTTTGCACCAATTTTATCTTTTACAACAGAGGAAATTTTTAGTCTTTTAAACAAAGATGAAAAAAACAGCATTCATTTAAAAAAATTTCCAGAATTTCCAAAATCCTGGAAAGATGATGAACTTAACAGCAACTGGAATCAAATAAATAAAATAAGAGATATAGCAAATATCAGTATTGAGGAAAAAAGAGCAGCCAAAAAAATAGGATCTAGCTTAGAAACGTCAATTGATATCAGATTGACCAAGGATCTATATGACCTTGCAAAAAAATATGATTTTTCAGAAATATGTATAACTTCAATTGCAAATACTATTTTGGATGAAAATGCAAAAGATAACATAGAAGTAAAAACCTCAAAAGCAAAAGGAAAAAAGTGTCCTGTTTGTTGGAAAATTACTGAAACTGAATGCGAAAGGCATCCAACATAAAAATTAAATGATAAATTTTATAAATAAGAAAATTATTTTTTATTTTTTAATTACATTATTAATTTTTACTTTAGATAGAATTTCAAAGATTTATGTGATAAATATTGCCGAAACTTATGGCGAAGTAGATATTTATCTAAATCAATTTATAAATATTATTTTAGTTTGGAATACAGGAATAGGGTTTGGATTATTGTCATTTGAAAAACAATTTATTTATAATTTAATAACATTAATAATTGTATTAATTAATTTTGTAATTTTATACCTTGGTGTAAAGTCAAGTGATTTTAAAGGACTTATATTTTTTGTCATTTTAGGCGGATCACTTGGCAACCTATTCGACAGACTTTATTATTCCGCAGTTCCAGATTTTATTGATTTAAATTACAATGATTTTCATTGGTTTATATTTAATATAGCAGATGTTTTTATTACGTTAGGTGTAGTGTGCCTTATTTTTGTTGAATTATTTTTAAATAACTTAAGATATAAAAATTAAATGAAAAATTTTTTTCTGTATATTCTATGTTTATTATTTCTGTATTCTTGTCAAAGTGTTAAAGACGGACTTACGGGTAAAAAAAGAGAGAAAAGTGACGAATTTTTAGTAATCAAGAAAAACCCATTAGAAATCCCACCAGACTTTAATGATCTTCCAGTTCCACAATCAGAAAAGATTGAAGATCAATCCGAAGTAATTGATGAGGATATAGAAAATTTAATAAAATCTATTGATACTAATAATACACTAGATTCAAGTGATAGGTCTGCTGAGGAATTTGTTATTAAAGAAATAAATAAAAATTAATGTTTAAATACATTGTAGATTATAAAAATTTTTTGCATCTCAAAAAAAATAAAAATCTTGAGATAAAATTATTAAAAAAACTTAACTTTAACTTACATAAAAAAATTATACAAAGCTTCTCTGAAAAATACGAGTATGCATTTAAAAATATTAATTTAAAAAAATATAAATATTTTAAAAATATTAATATAATAGGTATGGGTGGTTCATCTCTTGGTATAAAAGCAATATATAGTTTTTTTGGCCCAAAAATTAAAAAAAAATTTACCTTTATTGATAATATAAATTTAAAAAAAAATTATAATAAAAATCTCAAAGTACTAAATTTAGTTATTTCAAAATCAGGTAATACTCTTGAGACAATTTCTAATTTCAAATGTTTAAAAAATAAAAAAAATAACTTATTTATTTGTGAAAATACCAATAACCAAATTAGAAACTTAGCAAAAAAACTTAAAAGCGAAATAATCGATCATAGAAATTATATAGGAGGGAGATATTCAGTACTCTCAGAAGTGGGGATGCTTCCTGCATCACTCATGGGATTGAGTCCAAAAAAATTTAAAAGATTTGATTATTTAGTTAAAGATAAAAGATTTGTTAATACTTTGATTAGCAATGTAAGCTCAACTGTTTCCTTAATTAAAAAAAAAAAATTTAACTCAATTATCTTAAACTTTGATGAAAACTCAGAAGATTTATTTAAATGGTACCAACAATTAATTGCCGAAAGCTTGGGAAAAAAATCAAATGGACTTTTACCAGTCATCTCTAATTTACCAAGAGACAATCATAGTATGATGCAATTATACTTGGATGGACCGAGAAATAATTTTTATACATTTTTTGATGTGCTTGATAGTCCAAAAAATAGTTATCTAGCTAAAATAAAATTAGCTCAAAAAAAGGCTACGAAAATTGTATTTAAAAAAAAAAAATTACCATTTAGATGTCTTAATTTACGCGATCGATCCGAGAGTTCTTTGGGAGAAATATTTACTTTTTTTATGCTAGAAACAATTTTGATAGGAGAGGCTTTGAATCTAAATCCTTTTGATCAGCCAGCAGTTGAACAAATTAAGATTGAGACTAAAAAGATAATTAAATATCTATAATTTAATAAAAAATATCCTAGAGATCCCGTATATTTTTTCTAACAAAATTTCATGTTTAATATCAATAATATCTTTTTGTTTTTTATTCCTATGCAATATAATAAGTCCATCTTTTTTTAAAATATTTGACTCACTAATTAAGGATAAAAGCAAATTTATTTTTTGTTCTTTGTATGGAGGATCTAAAAAAATCAAATTGAAAGTAATATCAAATTCTTTTTTACCTAGTTTGTTGAATATATTTTCTGTTTTTATTTCAATATTTTTTATTTCATTAAGTGAATTAATGTTTTTTTTTAAAATTGCTAAAACTGGTTTATAATTTTCACAAAATACTACTTTCCTTGCTCCTCTAGAAATGCATTCTAATCCAAAAGATCCTGTTCCAGAAAAAAGATCTAAAACATATGCATCGTTTAGATCTATTTTAATATTATTGGAATGGGTTAGTAAGTTAAATATCGACTCTTTGACAATGTCCCTTAAAGGTCGTGTAGAAATATCAATTGGTTGATGTAATTTTTTTCCTTTGTATTTTCCAGATATTATTCTCATTTATTAATTACGTTGTACCCAATATCTTTTCTATAAAAACCATTTACCCAATTAATCTTATCAAGAATTTCTAAAGCTTTTTTTCTGCTATTTTCAAATGTGTTTGAAGTAACAACTATATTTAATACTCTTCCACCGTAAGAATATAAATCTTTATCAATATATTTGGTTCCTGCATGAATTAAGTATTGGCCATCTTGAAGATTTAAATTATCTGTATTTTTTATAATTACTTTTTTTTTGTATTCTCCTGGATAACCATCTGAACATAAGACGATACACAAACTTTTTTTGTATAACCATTCAATTTTTTGCGAACTTAAACTTTGATTACAGCAGGACAAAATAATTTCTCCTAAGTCTGATTTAAGTAAGGGTAAAATAGTTTGACACTCTGGATCTCCCATTCTTACATTAAACTCTATTAAATAAGGTTCATTGTTTGAGATCATCAACCCGACATATAAAAAACCTACATACTCTGTATTAAGTTTTTTTAAACCCGCTAAAGTTGGTTCGATAATTTTTTTATTTATTTTAGCTTCTAAATTTTTGTTGTTTAGCCTTGATGGAGAATAAGATCCCATCCCACCAGTATTCGGTCCCGTATCTCCTTCCCCGACTCTTTTGTGATCTTGGGCAGTTTGAAATGATTTATATTCTTTACCATCAGATATAATAAAATAACTCATTTCCTCACCATTTAAAAATTCTTCTACTAAAACACAACTAGCTTTACCAAACTTTCCATCAAATATTTCACTCACTGCATCTTTAGCCTCGTCATTTGATTTACAAATATAAACACCTTTTCCAGAAGCAAGACCATCCGCTTTAATAACTATTGGATATGTTGAGTTATCCAAATATTTAATAGCCTCATCTTTGTTTTTAAATATTTCAAATTTGGAAGTTGGGATATTATATTTTTTACAAAGTTTTTTTGTGAAAATTTTTGATCCCTCGAGCTGAGATGCAGTCTTGTTTGGTCCAAATATTTTAATATTTGTATTTTTAAAAAAATCCACAATTCCATTTACTAGCTGTTTTTCTGGACCAACTATTAATAGGGTTATATTTTTCTCTAAAGCTTTTTTTTTTATTTCCTTAAAATTATCAATGTCGATTTCTATATTTTTAGCTATTAAACTTGTTCCAGCATTTCCTGGAAAACAGTATATATTTTTAACTAAACTTGAGTCTTTAATTTTAAGACATAAAGCATGTTCACGACCACCACTTCCAATAATTCCAACATTCATATATATAATTTATATAACTAAAACATGAAAAATAAATTAGCTAAATTAAGATATTTACCAAATAATTTTGAAATTATTGAGCCTGGCGATCATGTGATTTGTGCAATTTCAAATAAAAAAATACCTTTAGAAAATCTTAATTATTGGAACGTTAAAGATCAGGAAGCCTATTATTCTTACAAAGAAGTTTCAAAAAAAAAAGAGAATCAATAATTCATTAAAGTTTCCACCTGTTGTGGGTTAAAATCCACTGTTCAGGTTTTTTTAAAATCATTTTTTCAAGCAAGTAATTAAGTTGTTGAGTAATATACTCTAAGCTTTCATCTTTGGAGAAATAAATTGGTTTATTTATTACCATTTCAAATTTATATTTATTAACTCTCTCTATATATATAGAAATAATTGGACAACTAAATTTTTTAACTAGTTGAGCTGGAATTGTTGTTGTAAATGCCTTTTGTTTAAAAAAATTTGATTTTATACCTTCCGTCACTCTTTGATCTATCATCAAAGCTATAGATGTATTTTTTTTAAATAAATTTAAAATTTCTCTTATCCCTGATAATCCTTTTTTGATTTGTTTACTGCATATAAAATTTTTTCTTATGTTTTCCATTGTACTATTTAAAAAAAAATTATTTAACGGCCTATAAATCGCACCAAGTTGTATTCCATTTTTTTCAATTTGCATTGCCATTAACTCAAAATTATTAAAATGCCCAGATACGAAAACAGCAGGAATATTTTTATTTTTTATCTCGTTTAAATATTCTAATCCCTCAATATTTATATAATCTTTTAAATTTCCATTTCTGAAATCTTTCATGAAAACGTATTCTGACAATATACGTCCATAGTTTCCCCACATCTTTTGAACAATTTCATCTACTCTTTCATTTTTAATATTTGGTAACATTAGATTAATATTTTTTTCAATAATTTTTTTTGATTTAAACTTTGGACCAACTTTTTTGCCAATTAACTCTCCAAGATTAGAAGCTTTTTTATAACCAATAATTTTACAAATAAAAAAGAATAATTTTATTAAAATATATTGTAGTAAATAATTAATAATTTTCATTGCTTTTCAATTAAAAATTTTTTGAATTTTTTTTCATTTAATATTTTAATATCAAGTTTTAAAATATTTATTTCGTTTAAAAACTTTTCATTTATTTTTAAATAATCTTTCTCAGTCGTAATTATTTTAAGATTATTTGACTTTGAATAATTAATAATACTTTCTATATCTTTATCTGAATAAATATAATGATCTGGAAATATAAATTCCTTTAAAATGTTGAAATTATTTTCTTTTAAAAGTCTCAAAAAATTTTTTGGATTACCAATTGCAGAAAAAATAACATAATTTAACTTTCTGTCGAAATCATTAAGGTTTGATATTTCATAATTTGTCTCAAATATTTGTAAATTATTATTTATTCTTTGTAATTCTGCAATTAAATTTACATTTAATTTTGGATTACCATTGATTACTACTGCATCATATTCTTTAATTGAATCAATTTTTTCCCTTAAAGGACCTGCTGGAATAATTAAACCGTTACCTATCCACTGCAAGTTATTGAAACAAACAATTTTTAAATTATAATCTAACGATTTGTCTTGTAATCCATCATCAAATATAGCGTATTTAAATTTTTTTAAATTAGCCTCTTTTATTGCATCTAATCTTTTTTCTTTACAGATTAGTTTTGAATACTTTTTAATAAGTAGCTGTTCATCAAGTTGATTTTTATAAAACTTTTTAATAATAACTGAGTTTAAATTTTCGGCATTTAAAAGATTATTGGACTTTATTGCTAAGGGTGTTTTCCCTGTGCCACCGACATAAATATTTCCAATACAAATCGAGAAAATATTTGGGTATTTTTTTCTTTTTTTAAATTTTCTAAGAAAATTATTGAGCAATATTGGTAGAGTTAGAGGAATTAGTAGAAGTGCAACTAAATTTGGTTTTTTAATGTCCCAAAATTTTGGTTTATTAAATTTCATTTAATAATTTTTCTTATCTCTTCCGAGGTACTTTTAAGTATCTTTATACCAATATCCTCAATTTTTCTAACAATCAAATTAGAAGTCTTTTTAATTTTGAGGAATTTTTTAACTTCACTTATTAAATTTTTTTTAAATCTTATTTTTTTTGCAATATTATTTTTATTTAAAAGTTTATATATGTCCTTAAAATTTTCTATATTTGGTCCGTGTATTATTTTGCAACCATATCTTGTTGCTTCTAAAGGATTTTGGCCACCATGTTTAATAATTGATCCTCCCATAAAAACAATATTGCTAAGATTATAAAAAGTCTCTGTTTCACCATATGTATCAACTAAATAAATTTCGGTATCCGATGGAATCATTTTGCCCGAACTGTGACAAAAGAATTTAAGATTTTTTGATTTAGCAATATCAATAATTTCATTTCTTCTATCAACGTGTCTAGGTATAATTATGCTTACTAGATTTTTGTATTTTTTTCTTAGATTACAATGTGCATCAATACAAAATTCTTCCTCTCCTCTATGTGTACTTGAGGCACACCAGTGAGTCTTCCTATCAAAAAAATTTTTTAATTGAGGTGGAATTTTATCATTCCTAATTTTTTTTTGAGAAAATTTAAGATTTCCGATTAATTTTATATTATTCACACCAAAAAACTTTAAGTAATTGAAAGTTTCCTCATTGCATGGATAAGTGAATGAGAGGTATTGAAAAACTCTTTGCGCAAAATTTTTAATTAAACACCATCTCTTAAAAGATTTTTTTGTAATTCTTGCATTTAGTAAAATTATAGGAATTTTTTTTTTATTTAAGTTAATAATGGTATTTGGCCAAATCTCAGAGTCTATAAAAATTGCACTAAATGGTTTCCAATAATTTAAAAATTTGATCGAAATTATATTAGCATCAATTGGGAAAAATTGATGAATAGTTTTTTTAAATTTAAATTTATCAAAAACCCTTGCTGAGCTTATAGTTGAACTTGTTATTAATATTTGATTAACGCTTTTATCTTTTTCAAGAATTTCAATTAGTGGGATTATACTCAATAGTTCACCTACGCTTGCTCCATGAAACCATATTAGTTTTTCACCAATTTTTTTTTTCGAAAAAAAACCAAGTTTTTCTTTAAATCTTTTAAAATCCTCTTTTCCTTTAAATAATCTAAATAAAATTATAATTGGTGAAATAAGAAGTATTGTGTTAATTAAAATTCTATAGAGAAGTAATATCATCAATCTCTTCTAACTTGTTTGTCATAGAAGTTCTTATAAATTTTGGAGTTATCAATTAATTCTTTATGGTTACCTTGAGCTACAACTTCTCCTTTTTCAATAACATAAATTTTATGAGAGTTTAGTATTGTTGAAAGTCTATGCGCTATAACAATTGTTGTTTTATTTTTAGTCAATAGGCTCATTGCTTCTTGTATTTTACTCTCTATTTCTGCATCTAATGAAGATGTTGCTTCATCTAATAATATTATTGGTGCCTTCTTAAGCATAGCCCTCGCTATTGAAATTCTTTGTTTTTCTCCACCCGATAGTCTAAGCCCATTTTCACCAATAATGGTTTCATATTTATTAGGTAAATCTTTAATAAAATTATGTGAGAACGATTTTTCTGCAACTTCCATTATTTCTTTATCACTAGCTTGAGAATTAGCATAAAGAATATTATTTTTAATTGTATCATCAAATAAAGTCGTATCTTGAGTAACTATAGATATATTTTTTCTCAGATCATCAAGTTTAACATTGTAAATTGACTGACCATCAATTTTTATATCCCCAGAGAAAGTATCGTAAAATCTAGGAATTAAATTCAAAATCGAGGACTTTCCAGCACCACTGTGACCAACAAGAGCAGTCATTTTATTACCTGTAAATTTCAAATTTACTTTTTTTAGGATTAGGTTTTGATTGTCGTTATACCTAAAATCACAATTTTCGAATTCTATATCGCAATTTTTTATATTTAAATTATTCCTAGAATTGTTGTCATTTATTTTATTTTCTATATCAATTATTGGTAAAATTCTTTTAGCAGCAGATAAACCCTGGTTTATACCAACGTTTAAAGTTGCCAGTGACCTTACTGGTTGGTAAGCAAGCATCATAGCAGCTAGGAATGAAAAAAAATTATTTATATCTATTTCACCACTAATAATAAGTTTTCCTGTTACAAATATAAGTAAGGCTATCATTACACCTGTCAAAGGTTCCATTATCACTGTTGCTCTAGTAAAAACTATAGCAATTTTCTTTGCTTTCTCTTTAACATCATTAAGAAATTTACTTGATCTTTGTGTCTCGAAAGCCTCTTTTTGGAAAATTTTAATTAATTTGTGATTCTTAAACAATTCCATTAAATATTTTGATGCCTCACCAGTTTTTTCCTGAGCTTCGGTTGTTACTTTACCAATTCTTTTTCCTAGGGTTTTAGCTGCTAATGTTGCGATAGGTATCATTAATATTGCAATAAGTGATAGTTTCCAATTTTGATAAAACATCACACATAATAAACCAACAAGTGTTAAGCTATCTTTAAAAGCATTTAAAATTGTTGTGCTAACTAAATTTACGATATGAGAAGTATCACCAAGCACATGATTTAAATATTTACCGCTGTGTTTATCTTGTATCAAATTTGTATCAGCTCTAATTAATGATTTTAACATATCATCCTGCATATCCTTTTTAATATCATTACCAACAGAGATCATAAGCACTCTAGCTCCATATAATGATAAGCCTTTTGCAAAAAATGCTAAAATTATAAATAATGGAATTATCAAAATTAAATTTTCATCTTTTTCTACAAAAATTTTTTTAATTGCTGGATCTAGAAGATATGCAATTGCTGAGGTTGATCCAGCTACAATCAATGAGAAAATTCCAGAAAGAATAATTTTTCCAATATAATTTTTTGAGTAATCTAAGTATAAACGTTTTAAAATTTGAAAATTACTTGTCATAAAATAATTTTCCCAATTAAAATATTTATAAAAACTAAAAATCCAATAAGATTATTCGACTTAAATTTACTTAAGCAATTAAATTGATCATTAATATTTAAAAATTTAATTTGATAAATAAACAAATGAAAAGAGATCATAACAATTCCAAAAAAATATATTGAACTAAACGTCATTTTGTAACCTATATAAAGTAAGCATAAAATAAAAATCAAAAAGCATCCCGAGATAAATACTTTAGGATTTTTTTTAAATTTAATGGATGTTGATTTTACTCCTATAATTTCATCGTCTTTAATATCTTGGAACCCATATATTGTGTCGTAACCTAATGTCCAAAATATGGCTCCTATATAAAATATTACAGGCAAAGGATCAATTTGACTATTTATGGATGTCCAGCCCAATATAAGACCATAGTTGAAAGTAATTCCTAAAAATAGCTGTGGCCAGTAAGTAAATCTTTTCATTAATGGATAGGTAAATGCTAAGGGCATTGAACCAAGTGCAAGTAAAATAGTAAATAAATTAAACTGTATTAGAACAAAAAAAGCTATTAAACATAAAATTGTTGAGTATAGAAGAGCTAATTTTACGGATATAGCCCCAGATGCTATTGGACGAGATTTAGTTCTCTCAACTTTACTATCATAATCTTTATCAAATACATCATTAATTATACATCCAGCTGATCTCATTAATACTGACCCTAAAAAAAATAATAAAAGATATTTAATGAATATTTGAATATCTTTAGAAAAATCAAATGCTATCGTAAGACCCCATAAACATGGCCAAAACAATAACATGAACCCAATTGGTTTTTTTAAACGAGTTAACTCAATAAAATAATTTAATTGTTTCATCAGAATTTACTTGTAAATAGCAAAGGCTAGATTCATAATCAAACTGATTCGTTATGAATATTGATTATACAGTGACTGCATTAATGTTTCCCGCGATACCGTTACTTATGGGTGTTTATAGCAATAGATTTCATACTTTAAGCAAACTAATAAGAGAACTTCATGACGAACATGTTTATGAAAAACATATCCCTCCTGAATGGAAAAAACAATTTATTAACTTAAGTAAGAGAATATCTATCCTAAGGTGGACTATCATGTTTGCAGCTTTTGGTTTTTTATTTAATATGTTAACTGTATTTGCGCTGTATTTAGATACTTTATTTGTAGCTAGAGTTATTTTTGGATCATGTTGTCTATCAATGATTATATCTATAGCGTTTTTTATTAGAGAAATTCAGATTTCAACAAGTGCCTTAAATTTGCATATGTCCGATATGGACGTTCACATAGATTAGTTAGGTATTATTACTGCAGGACCAATTAATTTTCTTGCTTCTAAATCTTCATGAGCATTTTTAGCCTGATCAAGAGTATATTTTTTTGAAATATCTATTTTTATTTTTTTTGAAATTACTGCATCGAATACTTTTTTAGCAGAGTCTTCTAACTCTTTCCTGGTTACAGTATAGTGAGCAATTGACGGTCTAGTAAAAAATAGTCCTTTTGTATTTATGTGCTTTTTGACATCAATTGTATTTACATATCCTGAGGCGTTTCCAAACGCTACCATCATACCTCTGATTTTTAAGCATTCAATTGAACCTTCAAAAGTTTTTTGTCCTACACCATCGTATACTACATCAACTGCATTCTTTCCAAATAATTTCTCGACTTCTTCAACAAAATTTTTTTCAGCATAATTAATTACATGGTGACAACCATTTTTTTTTGCAATTTGTTCCTTTTCTTTTGATCCAACTGTACCTATTACCTCGCAACCTATGGAGTTTGCCCATTGACATAAAATTTGTCCAACTCCACCCGCCGCAGCGTGGAATAGAACTTTGTCACCTTTTTTTGCTATATAACTTCTATGAAGCAAATATTCAGCAGTCATGCCTTTTAATACGATACATGATGCCACTTCATTTGAGATACCTTCTGGCACACTTATAAGTTTTTCCTGAGGCATAATTTGTTTTTCTGAGTAAGCACCTATAGGCATTGATGCATGACTTACTCTATCTCCAATCTTAAATAAATTTACCTCAGATCCGACTTCTTCAATAACTCCACATGCCTCTAGGCCGATTCCACTTGGTAATGGTATTGGATATAGACCGGTACGGTGATAAACATCTATATAATTAAGACCTATTGATAAATTTTTGATCAAAACTTCTTTAGGTCCTGGCTTACCGATTTTGACATCTTTAATTTCTAATACCTCTGGTCCACCAAATTTCTTAATTTCTATTACTTTCATAGTTATTTTACAAATGTGCCATTATGGTAATCATTTATTGCTTCTAAGATCTCTGCTTTTGTATTCATTACGAAAGGCCCTCCTCTAGCAATCTTTTCACCAATTGGCTTACCAGAAATAAGTAAAAAATTTGATTTTATTAACGACTCTACTTTTAATTTTGACCCCTTTGAAAGCAAAATTAGTTTTGAGTCTGTAATTTTTTCATGTTTTTTCTCACCAACCTTAATTTCTCCATTTATTAAATAAATAAAAGAATTGTGTGTCGCTGGTAAATTAAAATCAAAAATTTTATCTTTATTAAGAACTACATCAAAATATATAGGGTCTACATTGTGCTTATTAACTGGTCCTTCAGCACTATTAAATTTTCCAGCTATAACTTTTACAGTTTTTTCGTTGTCCTTATGCGTTTTCATTTTTTCAGAGTCTATATAAATATACTCAGGTTTACTCATCTTTAATTTTGCAGGCATATTTATCCAAAGCTGAAAACCATGAAGCTTACCTTCCTTCATAGCTGGCATTTCAGAATGAATTATTCCACTTCCAGTCTTCATCCACTGAACATCGCCTGCTGTCATTATACCTTTTCCACCAGCGCTATCTTTATGTTCAAATTCGCCAGATAGCATGTAAGTGACAGTTTCGATTCCTCTGTGCGGATGGGGAGGAAAGCCACCAATGTAATCATCTTTATTTTCGGAACCAAACTCATCTAGCATTAAGAAAGGATCAAGATAATCAGGATCTACCCCAATACTTCTTTTTAGTTTCACTCCAGCTCCATCCGAGGAGACAATTGGATTGATTATTCTATCAACTTCAACTTGGTCCACTTTAAGATTTATTCCCCTTTATTAAAAAATATAATCCACCTATAAAAAGAAAAATTTGCTCACTAGTAAAAAGCTTTGTATTTATAAACCAATCTGCGTGTGCAATAGCAAATATATTAATCATCAATATAACTATCGTAAAACCAGCCAATCGTGTAATAAAATTTCCAATAGGATTTTTAATAAATCCTCCAATAATTAAAGCGACACCAACTGAAACTTCTGAGACAGCAACAAAAGACGCTAAAGCAGGAGAAAGATCAAAATATTCAATTAGACCTTGAGGCGGCAAAGGAAATTTATTTAATCCATGTATTAAGAACGCCGTAGCTATACCAAATCTTAGAAATAAAGAAGCCAATGCCTCAAAATTCGTAAAAAAATTATTTATCTTATTTATAAAGATTTTCATATTTTAGAGACTAATATTTTATTTAAACATTTCAAGCAATTGATTCAAATTCTTTATCTCTTTATTAGGTTTACAATCCAAATTATCGAAGACATTTTTATTCCTATTTACCCAAATAGAGGTATAGCCATAATTTCCTCCACCAGATACGTCCCATGTATTAGCACTTAAAAATGCTATTTCTTTTTTTTTAATTTTATATTTCTTGACAGGAATATCATAAACTTTCGAGCTAGGTTTAAAAATACCAACTTCCTCTATTGAAAAAATATCATCAAAAATATTTTCTAAATTATTACTATCTACAAGTTCATTCAGAAGTTGAGGTGTTCCATTTGACAGGATAGCTAATTTAAAACTTTTTTTCTTTAAAGAGCTCAAAACATTTGGAACTTCAATAAATGTTGATAGTTTTTTATAAAGATTTAATAGTTCACTTTTCATTATAAAATCTATCTCAAATACTTTCATGGATTTTTCAAGACTATCTTCGGTAACTTGCCAGAAGTCTTTATGTCTTCCCATTAAACTTCTTAACCAGGTATATTCTAATTGTGTAGTTCTCCAGTAATTAGCAAAACTTTCCCACTTATTTCCAATTTTATTTTTACATTTCTCTGCTGCGGAGTTAACATCAAATAAAGTACCGTAGGCATCAAAAATAATTGCTTTAATATTTTTCATAAATCAGATTAATATAATTATTAATGAATAATTTAAGACTATTCTATCAAAAAAAGTTATCCAATGATCTTATTGGAAATTTAGATAAAAAACAATCTCACTACGTTAATAAGGTTATGAGATTGAAAGAAAACGATGAGTTTAATATTTTTAATGATTCAGGAGAGTGGGTTGCTCAAATAAAAAAAATTAATAGGGCGGGTATTGAGTTTCAGATTATTAAACAGATTAGATCAAAAGAAAGTAGGATAGATATATGGTTAGCTTTTTCACCAATTAAATCAAATTATTTTAATTTTATGATACAAAAAGCTACGGAACTTGGTGTCACAAAGTTCATTCCAATAATATTTGAGAGAAGTATTGTTAGAAAAATAAATAATGAAAGGTTAAAAAAAATTATTATAGAAGCAACCGAACAATCAAACAGAATTTTACTACCGTCTCTAGAAAGTCCTTTCAAGCTTAATGACTTTTTAAAAATCTATCAAGATAAAATTAAATTAATATTAACAGATATTAATTCTAATAAAAAAAAATTATCTATTTCAAAGTCTGAAAAAAAACCATTGTGTTTAGTTGTTGGACCAGAAGGTGATTTTTCCGAGTCGGAAAGGTTAAAAATTTTAACTTTTAAAGATCTTGAAACAGTGAAATTGAATGACAATATTCTTCGCTCAGAAACAGCAGTAATTTCGGCAATATCTGTAATTAATTATTTAATAAATTGATAAATTGTCGCGAAAACATTAGTGTAATTTTATCTATTTAGTTCTATATAGATCATATTAATGAAAAAAATTTTTATAATTCTTGTATCAATATTTTTACCTTTAGCATCTTCTGCTGATCAACCAAAAAAATGGCAGATGGGCTTTCAAGAGCCAGCATCACAATCAATGAGAGATATAGTGTGGTTTCACGACTATATGTTAGTTCCGATTATTGTAGCTATAAGTGCTTTTGTATTGTTTTTGATGTTATATGCAATGGTGAGATTTAGAGCTTCAAGAAACCCTAATCCTTCTAAAAGAACTCACAATGTTTTAGTTGAGGTTGTGTGGACATTAATACCATGTTTGATTTTAATAGTGATGGCAGTTCCATCGTTTAAAGTTTTATACTCACAAGATGAAATTCCAAAAGCTGAGGTCACAATTAAAGCAATAGGATATCAATGGTATTGGGGCTATGAATATCCAGATGAAAACATAATTTTTGACTCTTATATGATTGAAGATGAGGATCTTAAAGAAGGCCAACCAAGATTATTAGCAGTAGACAATGAGGTAGTTGTCCCAGTAAATAAAGTTGTAAAGGTTTTAATAACAGCAAATGATGTTTTACATGCATGGGCTCTTCCTGCCTTTGGTGTTAAAAGAGATGCAATGCCCGGAAGAGTAAATGAAACTTGGTTTAAAGCTGAGAGAACAGGTACATTTTATGGACAATGTTCAGAGCTTTGTGGAATAAAACACGCATTTATGCCAATAACAGTTAGAGTAGTTTCTGATGAAGAATATATTGAATGGTTAAACGAGGCAAAAATTAAGTTTGCTAAAGAGCCGATTGAGGATAAAAATAAATTAATTGCAAGTAAATAGTATGTATAGTCAAACAGCAACTCACGATCATCATACTCCAACAGGATGGAAAAGATGGGCCTATTCTACAAATCATAAAGATATAGGGACCATGTATTTAATTTTTGCAATCATTGCTGGATTAATTGGAACAGCTTTTTCAGTGTTAATGAGAATGGAGCTAATGCATCCAGGGGATGGTATTTTAGGTGGCGATTATCACCTTTATAATGTTCTTGTAACTGGACATGGACTAATAATGATTTTTTTTATGGTGATGCCAGCTATGATTGGTGGATTTGGAAATTGGTTTGTACCAATAATGATTGGTGCACCTGATATGGCATTTCCAAGAATGAATAATATTTCATTTTGGTTATTACCAGTCTCTTTTATTTTATTATTATCTTCAATTTTTGTAGACGGACCTCCCGGAGCTCAAGGAGTAGGTGGTGGATGGACAATTTACCCTCCTTTATCATCTAAAACTGGACAACCTGGACCAGCAATGGATTTAGCAATTTTAAGTCTTCACATTGCAGGAGCTTCATCAATTTTAGGTGCAGTAAATTTTATAACAACTATTTTAAATATGAGAACTCCAGGTATGACACTTCATAAAATGCCATTGTTTGCTTGGTCAATACTAGTAACAGCTTTTTTATTGTTATTATCTCTACCTGTTCTAGCAGGAGCAATTACAATGTTATTGACCGATAGAAATTTTGGTACTGCTTTTTTTGAGGCACAATCTGGTGGTGATCCAATGTTGTTTCAACATTTGTTTTGGTTTTTTGGGCACCCTGAAGTCTACATATTAATTCTTCCTGGTTTTGGAATGATCAGCCATATTGTTTCTACTTTTTCAAGAAAACCAGTTTTTGGATATTTAGGAATGGCATATGCAATGGTTGCAATAGGAATTGTAGGTTTTGTTGTGTGGGCACATCATATGTATACTGTTGGATTAAATACAGATACAAAAGCGTACTTCTTGGCAGCAACAATGATTATAGCAGTACCGACTGGCATTAAAATTTTCTCTTGGATAGCAACAATGTGGGGTGGATCTATTTCTTTTAAAACTCCAATGGTTTGGGCATTAGGTTTTATCTTTTTATTCACCGTAGGTGGTGTAACAGGTGTTGTGCTTGCAAATGCTGGAGTGGATACAGCACTTCATGATACATACTATGTGGTAGCACACTTTCATTATGTTCTTTCTCTTGGTGCAGTTTTTGCAATATTTGCAGGTTTCTATTATTGGTTTGGAAAAATGTCAGGCTATGAATACTCAGAGTGGTTAGGGCAGCTACATTTCTGGCTTACTTTTATAGGTGTAAACCTAATTTTCTTCCCACAACACTTTTTAGGATTAGCGGGTATGCCTAGAAGATATGCAGACTATCCAGATGCTTTTGCAGATTGGAATTATATATCATCTGTAGGTTCCTACATTTCAATTGTCGGATTAGCAGTATTTTTAATTAATTTGATTTACGCTTTCGCAAAAAAGAAGAAAGCTGCTCAAAATCCTTGGGGGGAAGGGGCTACAACTCTAGAGTGGACAGTTCCATCACCTCCAAATTTTCATACTTTTGAAGAACTACCAAAATTTGAGGATTACGAAGGTGCAGAAAAATCTAGTAGCTAGATTTTTTTACACATATATAATTTAAAGATGTCTACAACTAATATTAGAGCCAAAAAACAAAGTGTTTCAGAGTTAAAAGTTTTTAACGAGCTTATAAAGTTAATGAAACCAAGAGTAATGTCATTAGTTATTTTTACTTGTGCGGTTGGCTTATTATCTTCACCTACAGTTCTTTCAATAAAAGATGCGATGATAGGAATTATATTTGTTGCGATGGGAGCTGGGGCAGCAGGAACGCTTAACATGTGGTATGAGGCTGATTTAGACAAGCTGATGTCTAGGACTTGTTTAAGACCTATCCCAAGAGGTAAAGTAAATAAAGACCAAGCATTAGTTTTTGGCCTTCTATTGTCAATTATATCTGTTGTTAGCCTTTATTATTTTAGTAATTTTTTGTCAGCGTTCCTATTATTTTTTACAATTTTCTTTTACGTTATTATTTATACCATTTGGCTAAAAAGAAAGACTTCA
This sequence comes from uncultured Pelagibacteraceae bacterium, assembly GCA_902626575.1. GTDB lineage: Bacteria > Pseudomonadota > Alphaproteobacteria > Pelagibacterales > Pelagibacteraceae > Pelagibacter. The sequence goes on from CACOFY010000001.1 coordinate 374,032, forward strand.
CAAAACATTGTTATTGGAGGAGCATCGGGGGCATTACCACCTGTGATAGGATGGACTATTGCTACTAACTCTTTATCAATGGAACCAATAACATTATTTTTAATTATATTTATTTGGACCCCGTCTCATTTTTGGGCACTTAGTCTCTATAAAGCAGATGATTATAAAAGAGCAAAAATTCCAATGCTTCCGATAACAGATGGAATTCAAAATACAAAAAAAAATATTTTAATTTACTCTTTGCTAATGATACTAACTATTTTATTACCATATTATATTGGATTTGCTGGATTGGTATTTTTAATTCCATCTTTAGTATTAACATTATACTACAACTATATTTGTTTAAATCTTTACTATTTCAAAAAAAATAAATTTGATCCAAAGATAGCAAAACATATATTCAGTTATTCAATAATATATTTGTTTCTAATTTTCGTATTTATTTTGATTGATAAATTATTTTAATGATACCTGATAAAAAATTAAAAAAACGAAATATATGGACAGCACTTGGTTTGTTATTATTTATAGTTTTTTTATTTATATTTACACTATTTAACATTGGAGTATTTGATAGACCTTTATAGATTATGAGAAAAAAAACTTTAACACCTTTGATTCTTGGCGGAATATTTTTCTTTATGTTAGGTCTTTCATTTGCAGCAGTCCCATTATACGATCTTTTTTGTAGAGTGACTGGTTTTGGCGGCACTACACAAGTGTCAAAAGAAGCTCCAAAAATTGTCTTAGATAATATTATCAGTGTAAGGCTTGATACAAATGTAAACAGTAATCTTTCTTGGGACTTTAAAGCAAAAAAAAATCTTTTAGATGTAAAGCCTGGCAAGGTTTATAATATTGATTTTGAGGTTCAAAATGTTGGAAGTGAACCTTCCGCAGGAGTTGCGAGTTATAATGTTTCACCTTCCTCATTTGGTCAATATTTTAATAAGTTAGGTTGTTTTTGTTTTGAAAAACAGATATTAGATCCAGGTGAAAAGGCCGTTTATAAACTGGTTTTTTATTTAGATCCTGAACTCGTAAACGACCCTAAAACTGCAAATGTTGAAGATGTAACTATGTCATATACTTTTTTTTCATCTGATTATTATAAACAATCAAAGAATATAAATTAATATTATGTCTAGTGGAGAGCAAAAGCACGATTATCACTTAGTAGACCCAAGTCCTTGGCCAATTTATACCTCTTTTGCAACATTAATAACCGCAATAGGTTCAGTTTATTATTTTCATAGTAAAGTAATGTGGGCGATGATTTTAGGTTTTGTCTTACTAATCTATGGAGCTTATATGTGGTTTAGAGATGTGGTAATCGAGGCAGAGCATCAAGGTCATCATACACCTGTAGTTCAAATACATCATAGATATGGAATGACTTTATTTATTGCTTCAGAAGTTATGTTTTTTGTAGCTTGGTTCTGGGCCTATTTTGATGCAAGTTTATTCCCATCAGAATTTGTTGGAAATGTATGGCCACCTAAAGATATTGAAGTTTTTGATCCTTGGGACATACCTTTGATAAATACATTAGTTTTACTTTTATCAGGTACAACAGTAACATGGGCTCATCATGCTTTACTTGAAGATGATAGGAAAAGTTTTATTCAAGGTTTAAGTTTAACAGTTTTTTTGGGATTGTGTTTCACTGCACTCCAAGCTTACGAATATCACCATGCAACATTTAGCTTCTCAGGACATATCTACGGAGCAACTTTTTACATGGCAACAGGATTTCATGGCTTTCACGTTATTGTAGGCACAATTTTTTTAGCAGTGTGTTTGTGGAGAGGAAAATTAGGACATTTTAATAAAGACCATCATTTTGGATTTGAAGCTGCCGCTTGGTATTGGCATTTTGTCGATGTAGTTTGGCTATTTTTATTCGCTGCAATTTATATTTGGGGAAGTTAAAAAATAATTGAAGAACAAATTTCTTTTTTCTGTTTTTGTATATTTTTTTATTTTAATTTTTCTAAGCCTTGGTGCATGGCAAATTGTCAGACTAAACTGGAAACTAAATTTAATCACTGAAATTGAGGAAAATATTAATTCTCAACCAGTTTTTTTTTCAGGAAATAATCCACATAATTTTAAAAAAGTTGAGTTTAAAGCAAATTTTGAAAATTCAAAATTAATTTATTTATATAGTCTAAACGAAAAAGGAGAACCTGGTTTCGATATTATAAATACAATTAGTATAGAAAATAGTTATTATCTTTTCAACAGAGGATGGATACCAAGAGACTTAAAAAATAAAAGCTTCGGCATATCAAGCACAAATTTTCAAGGTATCTTGAAAAAAAAATCAAATAAAAATTACTTTAAGCCAAAAAACGATATATTAAATAATTACTGGTTCACACTGAATGATAATGATCTTTTTGAGTATACTGGAAGAAAATTTTCAAATTTTATTATTTATGAGACAAACGGAAGATTAAATTTTCCAAATCCAAAAAAAATTACCGCAAATATTTCAAATAATCATTTAAAATACTCGCTTACATGGTTTTCATTAGCGATTTCAATTTTTTTAATATATTTATATTTTAGAAAAAAAAATTACTAATGGAATATATTAGCACACGGAATAATCAAAAAATTTTTACTTTTAGAGATATTTTTCTTAAAGGTTTGGCAGAGGATGGAGGCTTATTTATTCCAAAATCAGTTAAACCATTTAGTAATGAGGAAATAAATAATCTTAAAAATCTAAGCTACAATGATTTGGCTACAGAAATAATTCATCCATTTATTGGAGATTTTATGTCTAAAGATGATTTAATCTCTTCAATATCGAAATCATATTCTAATTTTAGAGCTAAAAATGTTGTTAAAATAAATGAGCTAGGAAATTTAAAAGTTTTAGAACTTTTCCACGGACCAACACTTGCCTTCAAAGATATTGCAATGCAATTAATAGGTAATTTTTATGAGCATCATTTAAAGGTTGAGCAAAAAAAAATTAACATAATAGTAGCAACATCAGGCGATACCGGTGCAGCTGCAATAGATGCTTTAAAAGGAAAAAAAAATCTAAATGTTTTTGTATTACATCCAAATAATAGAATTTCTCCTGTACAGAGAAAATTAATGACAACTAACGATGCGAGTAATGTGTTTAACATTGCAATAGATGGAAACTTTGATGATTGTCAAAATTTAGTAAAAACAATGTTTAATGATGAAAAGTTTTCTAAAACAATCAATATGTCAGGCGTAAACTCGATTAATTGGGCAAGAATTATTGCGCAAGCTGTCTATTATTTTTATGCTTACTTTAAAGTCGGTACTGGAGAACCTTTATCTTTTTCTGTTCCAACTGGAAATTTTGGAGATATCTATGCTGGCTACTTAGCAAAAAAGCTTGGCCTTCCAATTGATAAACTAATCGTAGCTACAAATAAAAATGACATACTTCATAGAGCAATATCTGGAGGCGATTATACACAAAAGAAAGTTATGGAAACAAATACTCCAAGTATGGATATTCAGATAGCAAGTAATTTTGAGAGGCTTTTATTTGATGTGAAAGGTTGCAACTCAGATGTTACAAAGCAACTAATGAGCAAAATTAAAAACAATACTTATAAAATTGATAATGAAGATTTAGATAAAATAAAAAAGAATTTTATATCCGAGATGCTTGATGAAAATGAAACTATTAAAATGATAAAGGATATTAATGATGAGTTTCAAATAGTCATTGACCCTCATACCGCGGTTGGAATTGGTGCTGTAAAAAAATTAGGAATAGAAAAAAATTGTGTTGTTTTATCGACAGCACATCCATGTAAATTTCCAAAAGCAATAGAGGATGCAATTTCTAAAGCAGAAAATTTACCAGAAAGTTTAAGATATATTAATGATAGAACAGAAAAATTCGAAGTTCTTGCTAATAACATAAAAAAAGTAAAAGATTATGTAACTAGTTCAATAAGAAACTAAAATAAAAGATTTAATACTAAATTACAAATTTGCAGCCTCCTTAGCAATTAAATCTACTTCATTATTTAATTTATCTGTTGAATGCGCTTTTACCCAATTCCAGCTAATTTTAAATTCATTATTTAAAGTATCTAACTCTCTCCAAAGTTCTTTATTTCTTACCTCTTGTTTGCTTGCAGTTCTCCATCCATTTTTTTTCCAATTATGTATCCATTCTGTTATTCCAGATTTAACATACTTTGAGTCTGTAAAAATTTGAACATTGCTCTCTTTTGGAATTTTTTTAAGAGCATTTATTGGAGCAAGTAATTCCATTTGATTATTTGTCGTGTTAGGGTTGTTTCCCTTTATAACTGTTTTTTTTCCATCAATAATTATTATTGCAGCCCATCCCCCCTTCCCGGGGTTTCCCAAACATGAACCATCAGTATAAATTTTAATCATTAATTTATATAATTTTTGTATGAATTTATTAAACGATGATAATTTAATTTTTGCACATATTCTTTCGGGTCTTTAATTTTAATGATTGCATTTTTTGGGGTGTTTAAATAATCATACGCTCTTGTAAGAAGGTACCTAAGAGCTGAACCTCTACACATCGTATTAAAATGTTTTTTTTCAGAACTGGTTAATTTTCTAATACTTTCATAACCCTTTAGAAAATTTGAGGATTTTTTTTTGTCTAAAATATATTTATTTTTTTTCTTAATGAAACATAAAGCATTTACACAAGTGGCTAGTTCATACGATAGATAATCATTACAAGAAAAATAAAAATCTATAAATCCATGAAATTTTTTTTTGTAAAATATAATATTATCAGCAAATAAATCACAATGGATAATGCCTTTTGGTAAATTTTTTGGCCATGTTTTTTTTATTTGAAGTAATTCAAATTTCATCAAGTTCTTTAAGCCATTAGATAATTTATCAATTTTTACATTTATCCTTGATAGTAGGCTAGGCCAAGATTTTACTGACAAAGAATTTTTTCGATAAAGTTTTATTTTTTTAGATGCCTGATGAAGCTTAGCTACATGTTTTCCAACTATGTAGCAATCTTTAGAATTTAATTCCTTTTTATCTTTCCCCTCAAGAAAAGACACAATACATGCTTTTTTATTTTTAATCTTAAATATGAATTTGCCATTTTTACTTTTGACAGGATTTGGACATTTTACTTTAAGTCTAGAAAGATTAGACATTAATTGCATAAAAAAGGGCAGGTCTCTTGTTTCCACTCTTTTCTCAAATATTGTTAAAATATACTTTTGGTTTTTAATTTTTAATATGTAATTAGTATTTTCTATACCTTTTTTAATTCCACTAAATTTTTTTATTTTTCCTAAATTAAAATTTTTTTCAATATTTGTGATATCCTGGTTGCCAATTTTCGTAAAAACAGCCATTAATTCAATTTTCCAGGAATTTTAAATGTGATATCTTCTTTTATAATTTCTACTTCTTCAATATTAACTTTGAATTCTTTTTTTAATTTTTCAATAAAGTTTTTAACTAAAATTTCTGGTGCCGATGCACCTGAAGATATACCAATCGTTTTACATTTTGTAATTTTTTCTAAGGGAATACTGCTTTCAGAATGAATTAAAATTGCCTCAGCGCAACCCGATTTGTTAGCAACTTCGACAAGTCTTACTGAGTTTGAGGAATTTCTACTACCAATTACAAAGAACATATCACATTGCTTTGCAATTTTTTTCACTGCCGCTTGCCTATTTGTTGTTGCGTAGCATATATCTTCTTTCTTAGGTTCTTTTATTTCTTTAAATTTTTCTTTAAGTGCATTAATAATATCTTTTGTATCATCAACAGATAATGTCGTCTGTGTAACAAATGCTAATTTTTTATTTTCTTCATTTTTAAATTTTTTAACATCATCAATGTTCTCAATTAAATCTATTGAACCATAAGGAATTTGACCCATTGTACCAATAACCTCTGGATGATTCCTGTGTCCGATTAACAGGACATGAAATCCATTCTTATTTAGATTTTCTGCTTCTCTGTGAACTTTTGAAACCAAGGGGCATGTCGCATCAATATAATCCATTTTTAAATCTTCAGCCTCAGCAGGAACAACTTTTGGTACTCCATGAGCAGAAAATATTACTGGTCTTGATTTATCTTTAACTTCATTAAGTTCTTCAACAAATATTGCGCCAATTTTTTTTAAACTTTCAACAACATATTTATTATGTACAATTTCATGCCTCACATAAACTGGAGCTCCATATTTCTCTATACTCTTTTTCACTATTTCAATTGCACGATCTACACCTGCGCAAAAACCCCTAGGAGCTGCCAGTAAAATTTTAAGTTCTTTATCTTTCATTTTTTTCAACTAAATATTCCAGCAATATATGCGGAAAAGTTAAAGACGCCAATCCAATAAATATTACTTTTAAAATAGATGATTCTACTGAAAAATAGTTAATTAATAAAAAAAAGCTAATTAAAAAAATTCCAGCAGTAATCGTTGTTAACGGCATCATTTTCCTTAAAAATTTATAAAGACCTTTTTCGAAATTTTTATTATTCATTTCTTTTACTAGAGAAAAGACATGTCTAATAGAATGCAAAAAACAAAAATAAAACGTAAAGGCAATCAAAGGTGAAAAGATTAGGTTTAAAAATAGTATTGAAAATGAATCTAAGAGTGCATGACCCCAATATTGGTTAATAAAAAAATTACTAACTAAGCTAATAATTATAAAAAACAAAATTAAGTTTTCATTTATATGAATTAAACTAAAATTAAGTATTTTAAAAATTTGTAAAGTTTCCTCAGGATGTAACCAAAGTGGAGCAGAAATAACTAATGAGCCTTTAATAAATAAAAAAATAAACTTAAATTTTATATTCGGCAATTTTTCAAATGAATAAAATTTTACATTATCTTCTTTCCCAAAGTGATAGGAGGCAATAATAAGGAATGAAAAAAGTGTGATGCTTGGAATGAATATCCAAAACATAATGATAAATATGCTTATTAATGAATATATTAAGTAAAAAAAAAAGATATTTTTAATTCTATATTTTTTTAATAATTTTTTACCTTTTAAATTATCTAATGCACCATGTGAGACACCTATAGTCGCAATTAAAAAAAAACATGCAACAGATACAAACTTAGGATATTGCTTTAGAATTGTGTTCAAGTCCAATATTTCTCCATAAGCACAAACTACAACAGCTGCAATAAAAAAGAAAACAGTATGGCGTCTATCTATTTCAAAAGTATTCATATTAAAATAATTCCTTTAAAAAAATCCATTTTGGCATTTTAGATATAATAGTTAAATCTTCCAAAAAATTACTTTTATTAGATAAAAATTTTATAACGGTATTTGGTGAGGTCTTAAACATTTTAAAGAATATATTAGACATTCTCTTTGGATTTTTCTTTAATACATTAAGGAAAATTTTATCTAAAAATTGGTATTTTTTATTTATTTCATACCTTTTTAAATCAAAAATATTTTCAATATTCTCTCTTATATATTTACTTTGTTCTTGAATGTTTAAAAAAGTATAACCTGTGCTAAGTCTGGTCATGCCACCCGCTGTACCAATATCTATTTTATTTCTTTTATAATAACTTGGGGGATAAAAAAGTGGAATTGCACCAACTTCTTTATAAACAATATTATAATCTTTAATTTTTAAATTATTTTCAATGTAGTTCTTAAGTTGATTATCATAATCTTTTTCTTCGTCAGACATTTTTGATAACCATGTAGTTTCTACTAAAGCTTTGTTGGGTGAATAAGGTAGAGTATAAAAAAAATGTACACTATCTCTTTGTTCACAATCAAAATCCATTAAATTTATTATACTATCGTCAAAAGTATTTTTTTTTGTTTCAATTTCAATTCCACAAAAATGTTGCCATAAGTTATTATCATTATTTTTAACCGGCAATGGAACACTATTAAAAATAAACGAATTATTTATATCTATTTCTCTAATATCTTTCAAAAAAATTATATTTTTGTTCTTTTTTAATTCGTTTATAATTTTTGAGTAAAATAAGCCACTATCTATACTTTGATATGGATAATCATTACTTTGTAAATGTTGTGTCTCCACTTTGGAATTTATTGTAAAATTATTCCAACTCTTTTTAACGCAATCATCAAAATTATGATCTATAACTTTCCAAAAAGACCAGGTTTTATCCCTTTTATATTCTTCTCTTGGTTCAATAATTGCTAATGTTTTATTTTCGAATTTTTTATATAAGTTGAGCTCATAAGCTAATGATAGACCAGCACAACCTCCTCCAATTATTATGTAATCAAAATCTTTCATCTAAATTTATTTTTTCATTAATTATATTATGTTCATTTTTTCGTAAATGCTCGTCTGATTTAATAAATAGTAGTCTAATAAAGTCTAAAATACTCAAAATAGTTTGATTTAGTTTACCTAAATTAGATACATAAATTTTTCCTGAATTTTTATAATTTTCTATATTTTTCCTTTTAAGAATTTCATTTCCTATCTGCTTATATACTCTTCTTGCAACAATAATTGCAAATCTACAATTCAATGGAATTTTATTTATAGATTTAAATGAACTTTCATAAAAAATATCAGCGAGTTTTAATGTTTCCCTAATATCATCAAAATTGAGGTTTATATACTTTCTGTTTCGATTGCCATCTTCAATTACATCTCGTGCAATGTTTGTTAACTGCATTGCAATACCTAGATCTATTGCTGATCTAAGTGAATCCTTTGATTTAACATTTAGTATTTTAGCCATCATCAGACCTACAGTGCCCGCAACTTGATATGAATATATAATTAATTCATTATTTGTTTTTAATTTTACACTATCTTTTAAATCTGACTCAACTCCATCAAATAAATCTAATATTATTTTACTAGAAATATTAAAATTATTACTCAGTTCATAAATTTTATTAATATTTTTATTTTTTAAATTTTTATTAATAAAATCTTGTTTAAAATCAGTGAATAATTTCCTTTTTATTTGTAAATCTTGGTTTTTGTCAGCTATATCGTCTAAGCTTCTACAAAAATCATATAAATCAGAGCATTGTCTATAAGTTTTTTTAGGTAAAAAAAAACCAGCCCAATTAAACGATTTTGCATAAATTGATAATAGATTTTGGGACATCAGAGAATTTTATCTAAAACTTTAGCTGAAGATAGAACTCCTGGTACACCAGCTCCTGGATGGGTTCCCGCTCCAACAAAATAAAGTCCATCATATATTTCAGATTTATTATGAAATCTAAAATAAGCTGATTGCGAGAATTTTGGCTGAATTGAAAAACCTGAGCCATATTTAGTATTAAGATCGTTTTCAAAGTAATCAGGTGTCAAATAAAAATCTTCAACAATGTTGTTCTTTAAGTTTGGCATTAAATCTTTTTCCATTTTATTAATTACTAAATTTTTCATTTTCTCACCCTCTATAGACCAATTAATGTTTGACTGGTTATTAGGCACTGGGACCAAGACGTAAAAACAATCTTTTCCATTGGGGGCCATAGATTTATCAGTCGCAGATGGTCTATGAAGATAATAACTAATATCATCGTTCAATTTTTTATTTTCAAATATATCATCAAGATGCTCTTTATATTTATTACCAAATTTTATTGTATGATGTTCTATGTTTTCATATTTTATTTTTGTTCCAAAATAGTAAACAAAGAGACCCATTGAATATTCCATTCTTCTTTTTTTCCATTTAAATAAAATAGACTTATTGGCATTTCCATTTAACATTTTTTCATAAACAGCTGGCGGATCAGCGTTGCATATAACATTATCTGCTTTGATATAAGTTTTATCATCTAACTCTACACCAGTTATTTTATTACCGGTTGAGATAATTTTTTTAACTTCGTGACCTTTAATTATTTGGATACCTACTTCAGTCATTAATTTTTCAAAACCCTTTACGATATTTCCAGTGCCACCCATAGAGTAATGTATTCCCCATTTTTTTTCTAAATATAAAATTAATCCATAAATAGATGTTGTCGTGAAAGGATTTCCTCCAACTAAAAGAGGATGCATACTTAGCATTCTCCTCAATTTTTCATTTTTAATATACGAGGAGACTAGAGAATAAACTGATTTATAACTTTTAAGTTTCAGTAGAGCGGGTAGTTGCTTCATCATAACAAAAGGTTTATCAAAAGGCACATCAGCAAGTTCTGTAAATCCTTTATCAAAAATCTTTTTTGTAAAACTAACCAAGTTTTCGTATCCCCTAACATCCTCTTTGCTAATTTTTTCAATTTGATTCTTCATTTCAGTTTCATTACCTGAGTAATTAAACTTTGAATTGTCTTCAAAAACAAATTGATACCAAGTATTGAGAGGAGATAATTCAATATAATTTTTTGGGTCTTTTTGGAATAATTCAAATAATTCATTTATTAAATATGGAGCAGTAATTACAGTAGGGCCACCATCGTAAGTAAATCCATTTCTTTTGAAAACCCTTGCTCTTCCTCCAAGATCTTGGTGTTTTTCAACTAAAGTTACTTTATGGCCTTTAGCTTTAATGCGGAGAGCAGCAGCTAAACCACCAAAACCAGAACCAATTACAATTGAATTCATTATTGTAATTTATATTATTTTTTAAAAAAGTAACGAAATTATCTTCAAGAATTAATTTTTTTTAGAAGTTCCTTGCTTTCCTCTAAATTTTTATCAAATAAATTGTCTAACTTGGACTGGTCAACAGAAGTTGAAAGAATCTTTTTTACTGAGTCTACAGCTATTTTTACTGATGTATTTTTAATATCCTTTAAAGCTTGATTTTTCATTTGTGAGATCTTTGTTTGTGCTAAATTTTTTTTGATTTCAGCTGATTTATGAAATTTATCATTCATTTCTAAAATTAAATTTTCGCTATCCTTTTTAACTTGTTCTTGAATTTTTTTTGTTTCTATTTTTGCTTGCTCAAGTTTACTCTGAGCATTATTTAATAATACCTTTGATTCATTACGAAGTTTTTCACTTTCATCGATTTCATTCTTAATATCCAAAATCATTTTACTTAAAGTTTCATTTATTTTATTTGGAATCTTTAAATAAACTAAAGCTAAAATGAAAATTATAAATGATACTGCTACCCAAAATGTTGCATCAATTGCCATAATACCTACCTTTATTTTTCTTATAAAGATCATCGACAATCGCAGATATGCTACTATTGTTCACCTCTTCACCAATTAATTGGCGAATTAGATCAGAAGATGTTTCGATTGCAATTTTCTGGATTTTTTCTGGAGCTTTTTTTACTAATTCGGCAACTTCAGCCTCAGCTTTGCTAATCTCGATATTTATTTCTTTATCTAATGTCTGCTTTTTTTTTTCTATATCTTCAATTATTTTTTTTCTTGCATCATTAAAATAATTTTTGGCTTCATTTTTACTTTTTCTTATTAGCTCATCATAGTTTTTTAATGTATTTTCAGCCTCAGTTTTCTGTTTTTCAGCAGTCTCAATATTATCAAGTATCTCAGACTTTCTAAGCTCAATATTGTCTCTTATTTTTGGAAGAATAAATTTTGATAGTACTATAAACAAAACCCCAAATGAAATGATCAACCAAAAAATTTGAGAAATCCAAAATTCAGGATTTAGCTGAGGCATACCTCCACTCTCAGCACTTTTAGAAATTTGAGTAATAAAAGTGCTAAATAGTAAATTAAAAAAAATAATTTTTTTTAACATCAATTAAAATGCAAATAAAATTATCAACGCAACTACTAATCCAAACAATCCTGTAGCTTCAGCTAATGCAAACCCTAAAAGTAAGTTAGGAAATTGCTTTTGAGCTGCGGATGGATTTCTCATAGCACCTGATAGGTAATTACCAAAAATAATTCCTATACCTACCCCTGCACCTGCAAGAGCTATGGCTGCCAATCCTGCGCCAATCATTTTTGCTGCTTCTAGTTCCATTATTCCTCCTATTGTTAATGGTGTAAATTTAATGCATCATTTAAATATATGCATGTTAAAATTGCAAAAACATAAGCCTGAAGAAAAGCAACTAATATCTCCAAACCTGTTAAAGCAACCGAAAAACTTAGTGGAAGCCAACCACCAACTATTCCAAGGCTTATTACGAAACTTCCAAAAACCTTCATCATCGTATGACCAGCCATCATGTTTGCAAACAAACGAACCGATAAGCTTATAGGCCTGCTAAGATATGATATAATTTCAATAACTACTATTAATGGCAAAAGAACTAAAGGGACTCCACTTGGCACAAAGAGTTTTAAATATCCAAAGCCATGTTTTATAAATCCAATTACAGTGACCCCAATAAAAATTAATGCTGCAAGAAAAAAAGTTACGATTATATGGCTCGTTACAGTAAACGAGTAGGGTAACATACCAAACATATTACAAAAAAGAACGAACATGAATAAAGAGAATATTAGGTTAAAATACGGTTTTCCTTTATTACCAGCAGTATCACTTATCATTTTTGATATAAAACTATAACTAAGCTCTGCAAGAAGTTGAATTTTGGTTGGAATAATATTTTTTTTTGAGGAGCCTAAATTAAAAATTAATAATATGCTCAAAGCACTTATAATCATGAATAAGCTAGCGTTAGTAAAAGATATATCTATTTGATTGATTTTTATTTCAGGTCCAATTCGATAAACCTCGAATTGTGTCATTGGATTTGCTGCCATAAGTTTACTTTATTTGCATGTTTTTTGCAGATTTTATCACGTTCATAATTCCCGCCACAACACCAACAAAAAAAAATATTAAAATTAACCATGGTTTAGTACCAAACCAATTGTCAAAAATAAACCCAATAATAGTCCCTACTGCTACTGCGGCCACAAATTCGGTGCTCATTTTAAAAGCCATCCCTAAAACTGAGGATTTATTTCCAGTATTTTCGTTACTTTTTCTTGATATTTTATTTTTTGCAATTTCAAGGCGAGTTTTAAATTTTTTATCAGACATTTTTCTTGATCAAGCAACCATGCTCTCTGCTTTTTGAAGATCAACAGCAACTAACTGACTTATTCCTTTTTCAGGCATAGTAACTCCATATAATTTATTCATCTTTGACATTGTTAATGCATGGTGTGTTACTATTATAAACCGTGTGTGAGTTATTTTTGTTAATTCATCTAATAAATTGCAGAACCTTGTTACATTGGCATCATCAAGTGGAGCATCAACCTCGTCCAAGACACATATAGGGGAAGGGTTAGATAAAAAAACTGCGAATATCAGAGATAGTGCAGTCAATGCTTGTTCACCTCCTGATAAAAGTGTTATCGATTGGAGCCTTTTTCCAGGAGGACTAACTAGCAATTCTAAACCTGCATCTAGCGGATCATCAGAGTCTACAAGCTCAAGCTTCGCATTACCTCCGTTAAAAAGTTTTGTGTAAACTTCATTAAATTTTCTATTCACTCTCTCAAATGCCTCAAGAAGTCGCTCTCGACCTTTTTGATTAAGTTCATTTATGCTTTCTTTCAGTTTTGTAATTGCTTGAACAAGGTCTTGTCTATCTGTTTCCATTTTTTTAATTTCAGTCTCATATTTTGTTGTTTCCTCATCTGCTCTTAAATTTACTGATCCAAGCTTTTCCCTTTCCCGTTTTTTTTCATCGAGCATTTCTTCCTGAGAAACGGCATCAGGAAATTCTTCCTCTTTATCTAAATTAGAATATTCAAGAATATTATTTTCGTTTAAGTTTAGCTCAGTATCTATTCTTTCTAATAAATCATTTCTTCTTTTATTTAGTCCTTCAATTGTTGCACCAGAACTTGCCTTTCTTTCTCTTATTTCAATTGAGCTTTCTTTAATTTTATCCAATTCCTCCCTGAGATCACTTATTTTTTTATCAATTTCCTCAATTAAAGTTTCATTCTCATTTTTTTCATTTTCGGATAATCTTAGGTTTTCAGAAATTTGTCCCTTTTTTTCTGCTTGTGATTGGGGTTGTTTTTCTAGTTCAGTAAATTTAAAATTTAATTTATTTTTTCTCTCCCTTAATTCTTGAACCATTTTTTCTGAATTTTTTAAAAGATTTCTCCAGCTATCAATTTCTTTATCAATAGTTTTAACTCTTTCACTTCTCTTGATGGACTCTTTTTTAAGATTTTGATTTTTACTATAAATATCTGCATAAACTTCTTGAAGTTTTTTTATTGTTTCATTTTTTGAGCTTATATCTGATATTTTTTTATGGTCGTCATTTTCATTAATAGTTTGTACTAGAAAATTTAAAGTTGTTTTGCATGTTTCAAGCACAACTAATGCTTCTGAACTATTGTTAGAGTTTAGTAATTGAATAATTTTATCGATATTAGATTTTACCTCATTTATCGTATGAAGATTTTTTTTTAAGCTTTCAGAGCTAAAATTCTTTAAAAGATTATCAACTTTTTCTTGTTCATTCTTTAGATCGTTTTTGGCAATTTCTAGGTCAGCATTAGATTGTTTTTCAGTATCATAATATTTTGAGTCAATTTCTATTAATTCTTGCTTTTCCTCTTTTAGTCTTTTCTCGTTTGAATTAGCGTCAATAATTATACTTTTTTCTCTATCTGTATCTTCCTCAATAGTTTTTAGAGAACTTTTTATATTTTCAATTTCTTTTTCAATTCTATCATTCTCATCATCCAAGCTTTTAAGCTCCAAGTTAAGTCTTTGAACTTTTGACAAAATCTCATAATTCTTATCTCTTACAGGATTAACTCTATTGGTTTCTTCCTGGATTTTATTTTCTAATTCATTTATTTTATCATTAAACTTTTGTACTTCACTGTCTGCTTCTTCATTGATTTCATTTTCTAGTTTTATTTCATGATCAATATCCTTTAGTCTTAAATAATATAGTCCAGCTTCAATCTTTTTAATTTCTTCAGATATAGTTTTATATTTTGTGGCCTCCTCAGCTTGCTTTTTAAGATTTAGTAATTGTCTTTCTTGCTGCTTTCTTAGCTCATCTGCACGTTTTAAATTATTTTCTGCTGCACCAAGTCTTAATTCTGCTTCATGCCTTCTTACATGCAGACCTGCAATACCTGCTGCTTCCTCTAAAACCGCTCGTCTATCAGTTGGCTTTGCAGTTACTAAAGCCCCAATTCTGCCTTGGCTAATAATTGAAGGAGAATGCGCACCTGTGGACAGATCTGCAAAAAACATTTGGGCATCTTTTGCTCTTACCTCCTTACCATTAATATAAAACTTTGATCCCTTATCTTTCTCTATTTTTCTTCTAATTTCTACATTTTCTAAATTTTTATATTGTATTGGACCATCTTTATTTTCGTTTGAAATATTAATTGTAACTTCTGCAATATTCTTTGCTGGTTTATTTGATGTTCCAGAAAAAATTACGTCTTCCATTCCTGATCCCCTCATACTTTTTGCTGAGGTTTCACCCATGCACCATCTTAATGACTCAACGATATTAGATTTTCCACATCCGTTTGGTCCCACAATTCCAGTTAATCCATCTTCAATAATAAAGGTTGTTTTTTCGGCAAACGATTTAAAACCATTTAATTGAATTTTTTTAAACTCCATTAAATGCTTATATCATTTTTTGTAAGTATTTTTTTAAATTTTTAAATGTAAGGCTTTTTTCGAATTTTTTATTATTAATAATAATAGTAGGAGTTGAATTTATTTGAAATTCCTTAACCCCCTCGATTCGATCTGAAAGAATGTGATCTTCCATTCCTTTATTATTCAAACATTTATCAAAATTAATATTAAAATTTGAATCTTTAACTAAATCACGCAAATTTTGATTAAACTCACTAAGATCTTTACCTTTAACCCATTTACTTTGATTAGCATACAAGAAATGAAGAATTTCTGATTTTCCATCATTCTTACAGTGTGCAATCTTTGCCGCGTTGAAAGCAGCCATATCAAGTGGAAAATTTCTAAATTCTATGGATGCTAACCCAGTATCAATAAATTCATTTTTTAATTCAGGGTAGACATCTTTGTGAAAGTTTGCGCAATGACTACAAGTTAGAGATTCGTAAACAATTATTTTTATTTTAGCATTTAAATCACCTTCAACTATTTTTTTTATTTCAGACGAATTAGCAATAGGTGATAAAAATAATATTATTAAAAGTTTAAAAATAAATTTTTTCATATTTTTTTAAAATATTTACTCATCTCTAATAAAGAATTTTTAATCTTATCATTTTTAATATTTGATATTTTTTTTGTATACTCACTTTTTGTCACATTTTCGTTATGTTTTATTTTAAATTTATTGTTCACACCCTCAAATGTAATGAGCTTTATATTTTTAAGAATATTTTGTTCAAAATATTTATTTACCTTTTCGATTATTATTTTTTTTGAATATTCCAGATCTACCTCATGTCCTCTTTTAACCATTATTTCTAAAAGACTTCCTCTGAATTTATTTTCACTTTTAAATGATTTTGGATAACAAATTTTAAATAAGTCGTTTCCTACAATATGCCTCCAGTTATCTAACAACTCAGAGTATATGCGTCCTTTTTTTTTTAAAATTCCTCTAACTTTTAGTGGCAATGTATCTTTGAAAGATCTTAATCCTTGAACGGACCTCGTTCGTTGCTTACTATAAGATTTTAATTTCATATGAAGAAAGATAGCTTATCAAAAAAAATTCTCTATTGGTACGATAATAATAAGAGAAAGTTACCATGGAGAAGCCATCTTTCAAAAAAACAAAAACAATATTTTATAATTGTTAGTGAGTTTATGTTACAACAAACACAGGTTAAGACTGTGATTCCTTACTTTAATAATTTTGTAAGATTAATTCCTAATTTAGAAAAACTAGCAAAAGTGAATAACAAAAGGTTAATGAAATGTTGGCAAGGACTAGGTTACTATTCAAGAGCCAGAAATCTAAAAAAAACTGCACAAATTATACTTAAGAAGCATAGAGGAGAGATACCAAATAATTTTGAAGATTTAAAAGCCTTGCCAGGTATTGGTAATTACACTGCCAGCGCAATACTTGCCATTGCTTTTAATGAACCGTACATACCACTAGATGGAAATATAGAAAGGGTTTTGAAAAGATATCTATATTTAAAAAAAGAAAGTGAAATTAAGAAAGAAAATCTCTCGCAAAAAAAATCTATTTTTGGCAAGTCCAATAGATCTAGTGATTATGCTCAGGCTCTTATGGAAATAGGTGCACTTATTTGTAAACCAAGTAATCCTTTATGCAATCAATGCCCTATCCAAAAAAAATGTAAATCTTTTAAAAAACTGGATTTTGCATTAACAAAGAAAAATAAAAAAAATATAAACAAATATTTTGTTTTAAAAGTTTACAAGAGGGATAAAAAATATCTTCTTATAAAGAATACAAAATTTAATTTTTTAAAGAATCTTAACATATTTCCTATGGAGGAGGTCGCTAAACCAAAAAATTTTAATGAAAATCTAAATTTTAAAATTTCGAATATGAACATGAATATTAAAATTCAATATAAAAAAAATCATGAGGACTTTCCATCTTCTAATTGGATAGATCAAAAAAAACTTGATAATTATCTGCTGCCAACCTTTACAAAAAAAATAGTTCAATATTTAGAGAGCAACTAATGAAAAAAGTTGCAATTATTGGAGCAGGAATTTCAGGATTATTTATTGCAAATCTTTTTAAAAATAATTCAAATTATGAAATTAAAATTTTTGAAAAAGACAACTTAATTAATTTAGATGAGGGGTATGGAATTCAGTTATCAGTCAATAGTGTTAGACTTTTAAATAAAATCGAATTTCATAAATTTCAAAATGATAAAAAGTTTAATCCTGATAAAATAATTTTTTATTCAAATAAAAGCCAGGATAAGTTTTGTGATCTATATATTTCTGATTTCAATTCACATGATTGTAAATATACAACACTTAAAAGATCAGATTTAGTAAGTTTTCTAAAAGATAAAATTCAGGATTTAATAAAAACTAACCACAGTATTTCAAAAGTAGACCAACAAAATGAAAAAATTCATTTAACTTTTGAAAATAATGAAACTTTTGAGTGTGATTATTTGATAATTTCAGATGGAGTTTTTTCAAAGAGTAAAAAACTTATTTTAAATAATAATACTAAACCAAGATATAATAATACTTTAGCTATAAGAGGGATGATCCCTAATTCCTCAAATATTATTGATAAAAAAAATATTTCCTTATTCTTTGATTCTGATTTTCACCACGTTATTTATCCACTAAATCCAGATGGTGATTTAAATTTTATAGCTATTATGAAATACAAGCTTTCAGACGAAGAGCTAAAGAATTATTCATTATTTAATGATAATGCTTTTATAAAAAAAGTTTTAAAAAATATACCTCAAGAAAGTAAGAAATTTTTTGATGAAATTAAACAACTAAAAATATTTCCAGTATTCGTAACCGATGACTTTTTTGAAATTAAGAAAAATAATATTTACCCAATTGGAGATGCTTTTTTTGCTTTCCCCCCATCATTTGCACAAGGCGCTTCTCAATCGATAGAGGGAGCTTATGAATTATTTAAAAAAATAGATAGCAATACAGAAAATAGTTTTTTTGAGGAGAGAGTAAAAAAAATAAAAATGGTGAATAAAAGATCAAAAATTAACCAATTTATATTTCATTTATCTAACCCTTTAACAATTTTTTTAAGAAATATTTTTTTAAAAAAATTAGTAAAAAATAAAAAGTTTTTAGAAAACTATCTTGGTAAAATTTACAGATAATTTTTGAAATTAAATTTTGTTTTTTAAAAATCGATCTCTTAAATTATCAATAGGAAAAATGGATCCGTTTCTATTGTAGTGCCAAAATGTCCAACCATTACAACTTTCAGCACCTAAAATTGTTGCTGCTACTTTATGGATTGATCCCTCAGTTTGAGCGTGTTTTATACTACCGTCGACCATGATTTTTGCGCTAATTTTCTTTTTATTATCAAAAATAGTAGTTCCCGGTTTAATTATTCCCAATTCAACTAACGAGCCAAAAGGTATTCTCGGTTTAGATCTATTATTTTGGAGTGTATCTAAATAATCATCTTCAATAGGTTTTGTTTCACTTAATCTTTGTTCTGCAGCCTTGCAGTAATTTTTATCTTTTTCTATGCCAAAATAATTCCTTCCTAATTTTTTTGAAACTGCAGCTGTTGTTCCAGATCCTAAAAAAGGATCTAAGATATAATCGCTTTTATTTGAGGTTGCTAATAAAATTCTATGTAATAAAGCTTCAGGTTTTTGTGTTGAGTGTATTTTCTTTCCATTTTTTTTTAGTCTTTCAGTACCACTACAAATGGGTAAATCCCAATTTGATCTCATTTGAATATCATCATTTAAACATTTTAAAGACTGATAATTAAAAGTATATTTTGATTTTTCAGATTTTGACGCCCAAATCAAAGTTTCATGCGCATTGGTAAAACGTGTGCCTCTAAAGTTTGGCATTGGATTTTTTTTATTCCATATCACATCATTTAAAATCCAAAAACCTAGGTTTTGAATTGCTGTACCTACTCTGAATATATTATGGTAACTTCCAATCACCCAAATTGCTCCATTTTTTTTTAAAACTCTTTTACACTCACTAAGCCAAGTATAAGTAAAATCATCGTATGTTTTGAAACTTTCAAATTGATCCCATTTATCGTTTACAGCATTTACTTTTGATCTATCTGGTCTAATTAAATTATTTCGTAATTGTAAATTGTAAGGTGGATCCGCAAAAATTAAATCAAAACTTTCGCTAGGAATTTTTTTTAATTCTTTAATACTGTTTCCATTAACAATTTTATTTTTTAATTTATTATCGATCATTTTTAAAAACTTATTAGACTCTAGGCTAGAGTCCTCGTCAACTTGTGATTGAATTATTTTGAGTCTTTTTGTGGTGGTTATTTTTCGAGACTCAATATGTTGTGTATAGGTTTAAATTTTTTTCTATGGAATTTCGTAACTCCAAATTTTTTAAGAGCCCTAAGATGGTCTTTTGTTCCGTAGCCAGCGTTTTTGTGCCAGAAATACCTATGATGTATCTTTGCTAATTTCTTGATTAATCTATCTCGTGATACTTTTGCAATTATAGATGCAGCAGATATTTCAGGTATCTTTTGGTCACCCTTAATTACGTACTTTAAATTATAACTCCTCATATCGGGAATTTTGTTACCATCAACTAATATAATTTTCGGTTTTATTTTTAACTTTTTTATAGCTCTTTTCATTGCAAGTAGACTTGCATTTAAAATATTATATTTTTCTATTTCCTTTACGGACGCAGAACCAACTGACCATTTTGAATTTTTCTTTATATATTTTTCTAAATTTTCACGCTTATTTTTTGATAAACTTTTTGAATCTTTAAGTATTTTCTTATTGATGTCATTATTAAGAATTACAGCAGCGGCAAAGACTGGACCAATTAAACTTCCTCTTCCAACTTCATCCACACCAGCTAAAGTTTTTTTCATTTTACAAAATGATATTCAATTCATTAATTTTTTTTCTTATTTCTTTTAAATCTATCCATGAATATTTTTTTTGATCTGGTTGCCTTAAAAGATATGCAGGATGAAATGTTACAATGGATAAGTAAGTTTTGCCCTTTATAATAACATCTTTCCATATTCCTCTCTCTTTAGAAATTTTAAAATTATTACCAATTAATGCTTCCATTGCTGTACCACCCATAATTATTAGTATTTT
This sequence comes from uncultured Pelagibacteraceae bacterium, assembly GCA_902626575.1. GTDB lineage: Bacteria > Pseudomonadota > Alphaproteobacteria > Pelagibacterales > Pelagibacteraceae > Pelagibacter. The sequence continues at coordinate 394,764 of CACOFY010000001.1, forward strand.
AGGATTAATTATAGAAATATGTTCATATAGAAATTTTGAATATTTATTTATCTCAGCAGTTGTTGGCTTTCTATTATTTGGTGGCCTGTAATTGACAACATTTGTGATGTAGATACTTTCTCTTTTAATATCTATGGCTGCTAACATTTTATTTAATAATTTTCCTGCATCGCCCATAAAAGGTTTTCCTATTTCATCCTCTTTTTGACCCGGACCTTCACCTACAAGCATTATTTTACTTCTAAAATTTCCATCACTAAAAACTAACTGGTTAGCATGATTTTTAAGATCACAAGCGTCAATTTCAGCAATTTTTTTTTTAAGATTTTCTAGTTGTAATTTAATTTCACCTGGTTGTTGTGACTTTTTCAGGCGTCTTATTGGTTTATTACTAAATTCGTAATTTGAGTCTATTGATTTTAGAAACTCATCATTTAAAACTTCATTATTCATAAAAACAAATGATATCAAAATTTATTAAATTTTTCTTTATTCTAATGATCTTTTTTTTCGCCAAACAGGCGAATTCCAAAGTAACAAATAATGATTTAAATGAGAACGAACTAACCAATTATCTCTCAGCTATAATTTCTTATAATAACCAACAAAACCAAGATTCGCTAAGTTATTTTAATTCGTCAAAAGCATTAGTAAAAAAACGTGATAATTACTTAAGAAAATATATCTTCTCACTAGCAATAAATCAGAAAGTAAAAAAAGCAATTCAAGAAATAAAAATTTTAGAAAATAAAAAAGATTTTGATTTTTTTGAGTCCCAGGTGCTTTTGACACTGGACTCAATTTTAAAAGAGAAATATGAAGAGAGCGAAAATTATCTTGAGTATTTAAATGAACTAAAAAGTTCAAGCGTTTATGAAAATGCAATCTATGATACATTAACGTTATACTTATCGACTTTTAAAAACAAAAAACTGATTTTTCAAAAATCGAATTTTGATAATTTAGATCTTCTGAATATTACATTTTTAAAATGTTATTTAGAAGATGATACCACATCTAAGTCATTCCATACTTTGGTTAATTCTTCAAATGTAGATTATTCAAGATACTTATTCTTTTACTCTAATTATTTGATCAATCAAAATAAAGTCGAAGAGGCAAAAAAACTTTTTTTGAAACAAGATAAACTCACAAGTGGGCTACTTATTCTTCAAACAAATGACTGGTTGAAAAATAATCAAACAAAAAAAATTACCGATATATTTTCATGCAAGTCCGAAACTGATCTTTTAGCTGAATTTTTTTTCTTAATTTCAAATTTGTATTCATCTGATGAAGATTTTGAAAGATCTAACTTTTACTTAAGTGTTTCTAATTTTTTAAATGAAAAATTTAAAGCAAATAAGCTATTAACAGTTGAAAACTATTTTAATTCTAAAAAGTACAAAGAGGCTGAAAAAATATTAAAAAATTTTAGTAAGCAGGATAAGCTATTTTATTGGTTCAAAGTGAAAATTAAAACCAAAATAATTGCAGAGAAACATGATGATCAACAAGCGTTGAATTATATTAAAACGAAGTTTAATAAAATAGAAAACAAAACAGATAAGATTATCTTTGATATGGCAAATATTTATAAAAATTATAAAAAATATAAAGAAGCAATAGAACTCTATTCTAAGTTAATGAAAAATTATGACACTAACTCAGATACCTATGCTGATTTATTATTTAGAAGAGGTGGTAGTTATGAAAGATTGTCAAATTTTGAAAGGAGCGATAAAGATTTATTAACGGCACTAAAAATTGTTCCAGATAATTCTTATACTTTAAATTATTTAGCCTATTCTTGGCTTGAGAGAAAAATTAATATTTCGAAAGCTGTAAAAATGTTGGAGATTGCATATAAGAATAATGAGGATGATCCATATATCACTGACTCAGTTGGTTGGGGTTATTATTTAACAGGAAGATATACAGAAGCAGAAAAATTCATGAGAAAAGCGATAACGCTAATGCCCAATGATCCAATCGTAAATGACCATTATGGTGATATTTTATGGAGTCTTAATAAAAAAATACAAGCAAAGTATTATTGGAATAGTGTTATAGGATTTAAAGATACAGAAAAAGATATGTTAGAAAAAGTAAAAAAAAAATTATTAGTGGGCCCAAATATTGAAAACAACAACTCATACAATTAAGTCATACGCTAAGATTAATTTAAATTTAAATATTGTCAGCAAAAGAAAGATAAATAATTTACATCAAATTGAAAGTTTAGTTGCTTTAATTGATTTGGCTGATGAGATTAAAATTAGTGAAATTAGAAGTAAAAAACATAAGGTAATTTTTAGAGGAAAATATTCTAAAGGTATACCAAAATTTAATACAATCACCCACTTATTGGTATTATTGGAAAAAGAAAAAATTATAAAAAAAAAATATCAAATATTAGTAAAAAAAAATATTCCTCAAAAATCAGGCATGGGTGGTGGATCTATGAATGCAGCTTCAATTTTGAGTTTTTTTTTAAAAAAAAAAATATTAACAAAAAAAATAAGTGAAAAATTTGCTAAAAAAATTGGATCAGATGTAATTTTGGGTCTTAATAAATTTCCAAAAGTTTATCTACCTAGTGGAAAAATACGTGTACTCAAAACTAGAATTAAATACTATATATTATTAGTAAAACCCAATTTTGGCTGCTCAACAAGAAAAGTTTTTTCTGCAAATAAAGTATTTTCCAAAAGTAAATTAGGCAAATTAAAAAATGTTAGTAAAACTATGATAATAAATAGTGAAAATGATCTTGAAAATAGTGCTTTCCGACTTTATCCAAACCTTTTTAAATTAAAAAATAAGCTATTAAGTTGGAAAAAAGCTGAATTTGTAAGAATGACAGGATCTGGTTCAACTTTAGTGATGTATTTTAATAGAGAAGTATCTGCAAAAAATGCGTTGAAAATGTCCAAAAGGAAATTAAATAATTGTTGGTGCATTTTATCAAAAGTTATATAAAAATTTATTTTTGATAGAAAATAAATAAACTTTGGGGCGTAGCCAAGTGGTAAGGCAGCGGTTTTTGGTACCGCCATTCCTAGGTTCGAATCCTAGCGCCCCAGCCAAATATGTTAAACTTTTTAAATAAAATTTTAAGTAATTCAAATAAAATTGAGTCCAAATTTATTGATCTACAAAATAATTCAAATGTAAAAAAAATATTTAATTCAATTCAAGATTTTTCAGCAGACTCTGAAGTTAGATATGTTGGTGGTTGTGTTAGAAAAATTCTCATGAATGAAAAAGTCGATGATATTGATCTTGCAACCAACCTTAAACCAGATGACATTCAAAAAGCACTAAATGAGAATAATATCAAGTTTTATGAAACAGGTATCCAACATGGAACAATTACTGCACAAATTGATAGTGAAAAATTTGAAATTACATCCTTGAGAAGCGATGTACTGCCTGATGGAAGACATTCAAAAGTTGAATTTACCAAGGATTGGAAAAAAGATGCTGAAAGAAGAGACTTTACAATAAACGCTATTTATTCAGACATAAATGGAAACCTATTTGATCCCTTTGATGGAAAAAGAGACCTTGAGGCCGGTAAAGTTATTTTTATTGGTAAAGCAGACCAAAGAATTCAAGAGGATTATTTAAGAATTCTTAGGTATTTAAGATTTTTCTCCATGTATAGCAAAACAGACCACGATTTAAATATTTTAAAAAGTATTAAAAAAAATTTAAGTGGTATTTCTAAAATATCATCCGAACGACTATTAGATGAATTTAAAAAAATTACTATTTCAGGTTCATTAGAAAAACTATGTTTAAATAATTATTCTTTAGAGATACTGAAATTTATATTTCCACAATTTAAAAAACTAGAAATTATAAAAAATTTAAATCCTAAGGCTAAAGAAAATTTAAAAAATATTGATTTTCCTGTTTTGTTAGCTGTGATAAGTATAGATGAAACAGATAATTTAGAATATCTCCTATTTAAATTTAATATTTCCAAAAAGGATCAAAAACGAATTAAAAACATTAAAGATTTTTTTTATAATGTTAAAACAACAGTCAAAATAGACTCCAAATCACTTTGGAAATATTACTATTTGCATGGTAAAGAAAGTTTATTAGATATTTTAAATTATAAAGTATTAACTTCAAAAAAAGCTGAAAAAAAAATTTTAGAGTTTATTGAGTACTTTAAAAATCAAGAGTTACCAGTTTTTCCTATAAAAGCAGAAGATTTAATGAAAAAATTTAATTTAACTGAGGGAAAAAAAATTGGTGAATACTTAAAACTTTTAGAGGATTTTTGGATTAATAATAATTTTTCTATTACAGAAAAAGACTTAGAAAGAATTGTTAAAAATTAAATATATTTTACGTCTTTTATTTCAAAATTTTTATCTCCTGCAGGAGTTTTAATTTCAACTAGGTCACCTTTGTTTTTACCAATCAATCCTTTCCCTATTGGAGATTTAAAATAAATTAATTTATTTTTTATATCAGCCTCATCTTTACCAACTATTTTATAATTTACTTTTTCATCATTATCTAAGTTTACTAAAAAAACAGTTGATCCAAATATAACCTTACCTTCATTTGGAAGTTTAGTCACATCAATTACATTTGCTCTTGCAATTAAATCATTAATTTCCTCAATTCTTCCTTCATTATGAGATTGCTGCTCTTTGGCTGCGTGGTACTCCGCATTTTCTTTAAGGTCACCATGAGATCTTGCCTCAGATATAGCTGAAACTATTTCTGGACGTTTTTTTTCTTTTCTAAAAACTAGTTCTTCTTTTAGTTTCTCTAAACCTTTAATTGTTATTGGCTCTTTATCCATTCTTATTTCCATTTAGCAATAGGCGGTAACGACATTAAAATTCCTTCTACGTTTCCACCAGTTTGTAGACCAAATTTAGTCCCTCTATCATATATTAAATTAAATTCCACATATCTTCCACGTTTCAAAAATTGTTTTTCCTTATCTTTTTTTGTCCATTTTTTATTTTTATACTTAAAAATAATTTCATTATAAATCATTTGAAAAGTTAAACCAACATCCCTTATAAATTCAAAATCTTTTTCCCAATTTTTTTTTTTATAATCGAAAAAAATTCCACCTATACCTCTGGGTTCATTTCTATGTTTCAAAAAAAAATATTCATCACACCATTTTTTATATTTTTTGTAATAATTTTTGTTATGTTGATCACAGGATTTCTTAAGTGTTTGATGAAATTTTTTCTTTAAATTATTATTTTTAATACACGGTGTTATATCCATCCCTCCACCAAACCATCCAAATGATGTGTGAATATATCTCGTATTGAAATGCATTGCTGGAACATGTGGATTTTTCATGTGCATCACAACCGAGATGCCTGAGGCCCAAAATTTTGCACTCTTGTTAGTTCCAGGAATTTTATTCTTAAATTGTTTTGATAATTTTCCATAGACTTCAGAAAAATTAACTCCGACTTTGTCAAAAACTTCTCCATTTTCAAATATTCTAAATTCACCACCACCTTCATCTCTTTTTTTATTTCTTTCCCAGCTGTTTGAATTAAATATATTTTTTTTTCCCTCAATTTTTTCAATGTCATCGCAAATAGAATCTTGTAAAATTTTAAACCAATTAGATGTAAGTTTTTTTTTGAGTTTTTCGTTCATTTTAATTAAGTTGTCTTAAGCATTCTGCCACAACAATAGAGACTGATGTTGATAAATTTAAAGATCTTTTTTTGTCGACCATTGGGATTTTTAACCTATGATTTACTAATTTATGTATTTTTTCAGGTACTCCTGCACTTTCCTTACCAAATAAGATGGTATCATTTTTTTTAAATTTAAAATCTGTATAATTTTCTTTTCCTTTTGTAGTCATTAAAATAACTCTTTGCTTACTTTTTGCTTGAAGAAAATCTTCTGCACTCTCATAAAATTTTATTTTATCTAAATTCATATAATCTAATACAACTCTTTTAAATCTTTTATCGCTTAATAAGAAACCACAAGGCTCAATAATTTCAAGCCTCGCCCCCAGACAAGAGCAAGTTCTGATGATAGACGCAGTATTTTGAGGAATATCAGGCTCATATAGTGCTATTTTGAACGCTGAAATGGCTTTATGTGTCATTGTTTCAGTAGAAATTATTCATTTTTATATTATATGAAATCATATATTAGGTACCTTAAACTATATTTAAAAATGTCCGAGAAAAAAGTTAAAAGAAGAGATTTTATATTCACAGCAACTTATGCTGTTGGTGCGGTGGGTGTTGCAGCTACAGTATGGCCCTTAGTAGATCAAATGAACCCTGATGCATCTGTAAAAGCATTAGCCAGTACAGAAGTAGACGTGAGTACAGTTGAACCTGGCAAAACCATAACTGTTTTATGGAGAGGCAAACCAGTATTTATAAAAAGAAGAACTCAAAATGAAATTGATGAAGCAAGGTCTGTAAGGATGGAAGATTTACCTGATCCAGAAAAAGATGAGGATAGAGCGAAAAATCCAGAGTGGCTTGTGATGTTAGGAGTTTGTACTCATCTTGGCTGTGTACCTTTAAATGATAAAGGAGACTACAATGGTTGGTTTTGTCCATGCCACGGATCACATTACGATACATCTGGAAGAATTAGAAAAGGACCTGCACCAACAAATATGTCAATCCCGAACTATGAATTTTTAGAAAATAACATAATTAAAATTGGATAAAACTAATGAGTGATCATAATTACACACCAAAATCTAAATTCGGAAAGTGGTTTAACGATAGATTGCCTTTATTGTCATTAGCAAACCATCTTACTGATTACCCAACACCAAAAAATCTAAATTATTGGTGGACATTTGGAGGTATTTTAACTTTTTGTTTAATTACTCAGATTGTTACAGGCTTAACATTAGCCATGCATTATATTGCTCATGCTGATATGGCCTTTGATAGTGTTGAGCATATCATGAGAGATGTAAATTATGGTTGGTTAATTAGATACATTCATTCCAATGGAGCCTCTATGTTTTTTTTAGCAGTTTACATTCATATATTTAGATCTCTATTTTATGGATCTTATAAAGCTCCAAGAGAGATAATCTGGATATTAGGAATTATAATTTATTTACTGATGATGGCTGCTGCATTTATGGGATATGTTCTTCCATGGGGACAAATGAGTTTTTGGGGAGCAACAGTTATAACAAATCTTTTTAGCGCTATTCCATTAGTTGGAGAAGGTATAGTCACATGGTTATGGGGCGGCTATTCTGTTGATAATCCTACGCTTACAAGATTTTTTACACTGCATTATTTAATTCCATTTTTAATTTTAGGTTTAGTTGTATTACATATTTGGGCATTACACGTTCCTGGAAATAATAATCCAGTTGGTATTGATATAAAGAAACCATCTAAAGATACGGTTCCATTTCATCCATATATTGTAATCAAGGATACATTTGCATTATTGATGTTTATGATAATTTTTGCTTTTTTTGTTTTTTATTCTCCAAACGTTTTAGGGCATGCAGATAATTATATTGAGGCCAATCCAATGGTAACACCAGCGCATATTGTACCGGAGTGGTACTTATTACCTTTTTATGCAATTTTAAGATCTGTACCAGATAAGCTCTTAGGTGTGATAGCGATGTTATCTGCAATTTTAATACTCGCTGCCTTGCCTTGGTTAGACACATCTAAAATAAGATCTGCTGTATTTAGACCTTTGTATAGGCAATTTTATTGGATTTTAGTTTTAGACGTACTAGTTTTAGGATACGTGGGAGCAATGCCAGCTGAGGGATTATATTTACTAATCGCAAGAGTTGCTACAGCTTATTATTTTGCACACTTCTTGATAATTCTTCCATTACTTGGATTTAAAGAGAAAACTTTGCCTTTACCATTTAGTATATCAGATCCAGTTTTAGGAGGATCAGCCAATTTATCTATGGCAAAAAGTGATAAAAAAGAGGGTTGAGGAGTGAGAGCTTTTAAAATTCTATTAATCACTTTTATATTTTTTACCGTACCTCTCCAAATAAATAGCGCTGAAAAAGTTGAATTATTAAAGACAGATTGGTCTTTTAAAGGACCTCTAGGCAAGTTTGATAGATCATCATTACAAAGAGGATATCAAGTGTACACCGAGGTGTGTGCAGCCTGCCATTCAATGAAATATTTAAGTTATAGAAATTTAATGGAAAAGGGTGGACCAGAATTTTCAGAGGCTCAAGCAAAATCTATAGCAGCAAGTTTTGAGGTAACTGATGGTCCAAATGCTGATGGAGAAATGTTTTCAAGACCCGCAAGATTATCTGATAAATTTCCAATGCCATATCCAAATGAAAAGGCAGCCCAAGCAGCTAATGGAGGTGCTTACCCACCAGATATGTCTGTTTTGGCTAAAGCTAGAAAAGGGGGCGTAGATTATCTTTATTCAGTCTTATTAGGTTATACAGAGCCTCCAGCTGGAATTACTTTGGACGAAGGCGTTTATTACAATAAGTTTATGTATGGAAACAAAATTAAAATGCCAAAAGTTCTTGAGGATGACTTAATAGAGTATGGAGATGGAACTTTAGCTACAGAAGAGCAAATGGCGAAAGATGTTGTTACGTTTTTGATGTGGTCAGCAGAGCCACATTTAGAGGCAAGACATAAAATGGGTTTTAGAGCAATTATATATTTGACTATTTTGACTATACTAGTTTATTTCAGTATGAAAAAAATTTGGTCACGTGTTGAATCTGAAGTTTAATACATCGCCATCTTTTACGATATATTCTTTACCCTCTAACCTCATTTTTCCACTACTTCTAGATTGTGTCCAACCTTGATTGTTTATAAAATCTAGATAAGAAACAGTCTCTGCTTTAATAAATCCTTTTTCAAAATCTGAGTGTATTTTGCCAGCAGCATTAGGTGCAGTACTATTCTTTTTAATGGTCCATGCTCTTGTTTCTTCAGGACCAGATGTAAAAAATGTGTCTAATTCTAATATATCATAACCTTTTTTGATCATTAATTTTAGCCCTGTTTCATCCGAACCAATCATTTTCATGTAGTTTACTTTTTCCTCGTTGCTTAATTGATTAATTTGATTTTCAATATCTGCTGAAATTATTAATGTATTTTTTTTACCAAATTTTTCAGTGAATAAATTAGTGTATTTATTTCCATCTTTGATACTTTTCTCGTCTACATTACATACGTATATTTTAGGTTTAAGCGATAGAAGACCAGATTTATTTATGCTAGCAAGATCAAATTTTTCATTTATTTTGACGAGGTCTTTATTATTATTTAAACAGTCTGCAGTAGTCTCTAAAATATCTTGCTGTTCCTTATCTAAGCTTTTTTTATTTTTTTTATCTAATCTTTTTTGTATTGATTCAAGATCAGCCAGCATCATTTCTGTCTCAATTATTTCTAAATCTCTAACCGGATCAACTGTTTGATTGACATTTTGAATATTTGAGGAGTCAAAACATCTTATCATGTGCAATATTGCATCCACCTCTCGTATATGAGATAAAAATTTATTCCCTAGCCCTTCACCTTTAGATGCACCTTTTACTAAGCCAGCTATATCAACAAAAGAAATTGTAGTATTAATTTTTTTTTTTGATGATGATATTTCCGCTAACTTATCAAGTCTCTCGTCTGGTACTGGAACTATTCCAATATTTGGATCAATTGTACAAAAAGGGAAATTCTCTGCTTGAGCTTTATTAGAATTTGTCAAAGCATTAAATAAAGTAGACTTACCAACATTTGGTAACCCAACTATACCACACTTAAATCCCATTATTTATTATTAACAGTGCTTGAAAATAGATCCAACTTTTTATCTAACAAAATTGGAAGTGATTCTGTTATATTTTTTGTGATTGTTCCAATTTCCTCTTTTTCTTCGTCATTGAAATCTTGAAGAACGTGCTCTGCAACTTGAATGTTATTTTTTGGCTGACCAATACCAATTCTTACTCTAGAATATTCTTTTCCGATAAATTTATCAATTGATTCAATACCATTATGCCCTGCACTGGATCCTCCAAATTTTGTTTTTATCTTTCCAAAGTCTATATCTAGGTCATCATGAAAAACGATTACATCCTCAGCATCAATTTTAAAATATTCAATTAATTCTCTGATGCAAACACCTGAGTTATTCATAAATGTAAGAGGTTTTATAGCATAGACTTTTTTACCACTTATAGTACCTGTAGTTAATAAACCCTTAAATTTTGGTTTTTGTTTTGATAATCCAAACTTTTGATTTATTGCATCAATAATTTTGAAACCAATGTTATGTCTATTATTTTCAGAATTTGGCGTGGGGTTACCTAAGCCTACAAATAAAAGCATATTATGAATTATTTAGAGTTTCCAATTAAGTTATTTCTTGTCTGCAGCTTTTTTATCAGCAGAAGCTTTTTTATCATCACCTTTTTTTGTATCGTCTTTTTTCTCGCCCTTATCTGATTCTGGTGATGCTGCCTTAACTTCTCCTTCAGCACCCTCTGCTGATGCAGCTTCTCCTTCAGCACCCTCAGCTCCTTCCGCAGCCTCTGCAGGCTTTTCAGGTTCTTTAATTACAGTTGGTGCAGCAAGTGTTGCTACTACAAAGTCTCTTCCTCTAATTGTCGGTTCAACATTTTCTGGAAGTTTAATTGAGGAAATTTTGAAACTTTGACCAATATCCACACCATCTAGATCGACGATTAACTCTGATGGAATATTTTCTGTGGGGCAATTTAATTCTACTTTTCTTCTTACTATGTTAAGAACACCACCTCTTTTTAAACCAGGCGAATTTTCTGAATTAATAAATTTAACTGGAATTTCAAGTTTAACTTTCCCCCCTTTAACAATTCTTAAAAAATCAACATGTATTGGTTCATCAGTAACCGTATCAAAAACCACTTCTCTTGGTAAAACATTTAAATCTTTTCCCTCAATCTTAATATTAATTATATTTGATAAGAAATTTTCTTTATCTATAAATGTTTTAAGAATTTTTTTTGAAAAAGATATATTTTGATTTTTCTCTTTACCGCCATAAATAACAGCAGGAATTTCACCTTTAGCCCTCAATGAATTAAGGTCACCTTTTGTTTTTGTTACTCTTAAGTTTGCTTCAATTGAATTCATAAAATTAGACGCGTTTTAACCCAACTCATTTAATAACTCAAGTAAATTATTTGAACAAATCCGAGACCGATGTGGAATTTGAAATTCTTTTTAAAGCCTCTCCAAGTAAATTAGATATACTTAATACCTCAATGTTTTTTGCATTTTTTAATTTTTTAGAATTATCAATTGTATCTGTTACTACTAAATTTTTTATTGGAGAATTTCTAATTTTTTTGACCGCATCGCCACTAAGTACACCATGGGTAATGTAAACATGAATTTCTTTAGCACCCTTAATTTTTAACATTTTTGCAGCGTTTACAATTGTTCCTCCAGAGTCAATTATGTCATCTACCATGATACATATTTTGTTTTTCACATCTCCAATGATATTCATAACCTCTGATTTTCCTGGAGCAGGTCTTCTCTTGTCCACAATGGCTAAATTAACATTTAAAAGTTTACTCAATCCTCTTGTTCTTGCTACCCCTCCAACATCAGGTGAAACACAAACAATATTATTTAATTTTAATTTCTTTTTAATATGTCTAAAAAATATTGGCGTAGCATATAGGTTGTCAACTGGAATATCGAAAAATCCCTGAATTTGTCCTGCATGCAGATCTACTGTCACAACTCTATCTGCACCAGCCTTGGTTATAAGGTTCGATATAAGTTTTGCGGATATAGAAGTTCTTGGAACTACCTTTCGATCTTGTCTTGCATAGCCAAAATAGGGAATTACTGCAGTAATATTTTTTGCTGATGATCTTTTCAAAGCATCGATACATAATAGCATTTCAAGCAGATTATCGTTAGCAGGTGATGATATAGATTGAACCAAAAAAATATTATTACCTCTAATATTTTCATTAATCTCTACATATATTTCACCATCAGAAAATTTTCTTATATTTGAATTAACAAGTTTTGTTTTAAGATATTTTGATAACTTAATACTTAAATGTTTATTACTATTTCCAGTTAATAATTTCATTGAAATAACCTAATTAATCATAATTAATGAGAGATTTCTACCATAATCATTTTCTTTTTTTTTAAGTGATCTTCTTGCACTAAAATAAGTATTTACCCCTGAAAAAGTGTCTTTATTAATAAGTTTAATTTTTTTTATCCCAAGCTTTTTTATCTCTAATATAATGTACTGTTTGAGATTAAAAAAATATTTTTTATTTTTTAATTTAAAAAAAATTTTATTTTTTTTATTTTTTTTTAGAAATTTTTTAAAAAAATCATCTTTTACCTCATAGCTGTTTTGTGATATGCAAGGACCAATTATAATTTCAAGACTTTCAACTTTTGATCCTTCTCTAATAAAAAAATCAGTCACATTCCTGACTATTCCACTAAACGCTCCCCTCCAGCCTGCATGTATTACTGAAATTATCTCTTTATTTGGATCAAATAAAACTATTGGTGCACAATCGGCCGTTAACACTCCTATAGGGGTATTAATTTGTTTGGTTATTAATGCATCACACTTAAATCTACGTTTGATTGATTTATTCTTAATAAAATAAAATTTATTGCTATGAATTTGTTTTGGTAAATGAATTTTTTTTGTATTTGATTTTAGTTTTTTTAATACGATATTTAAATTTTTTTTTATATTGTTTTTTTTATCGTTTGATCCGACTCCACAATTTAAACTTTTATAAATTCCTTTTGAGACACCTCCTTTCGATCCAAAAAACCCATATGTAACACTCCTTTGGGACGATAATTTTTTTGTCTTAATCAATTTTAAAAACCAATTTTAAATTTAGTTTTGTTATTTGTTAGAAGCATCACTTTAAAAACATCACCCATAAATTGTTTTCCAATCAATTTTTCTAACCTATAATAAACGTTCGCCTTATCCGAAAAATTCATTTTTTTTGATACCATTTCTGCTCTTTCAACAATACCTAACTTTTTCAAAAAACTGCCCTGTGTTGTGATTCCAGAAATATTAAATCCAACTTTCTTTGCAATTTTTTTTAAAAAATCAAAGGGTAAACTATGTGTAATATCACATTTCTTATAATGCTCTAAAATATTGACAATTTTATGATTTGAAAAACCTCGTAATGTATTTTTCATCTTTTTATCGAAATAACCATAATCAATAATCAGAAGACCACCATTTTTTTTTGCAATTATTTTATAAATAGACTTCAAATATTTGATCGTATTTTCAGAAATTTCTATAAAAGTTTGATGGTTACTTAACTTAACTCCTATTTTTTTATCTAAAGACTTTATATTAGTTTTTTGGTCAACATAAACAAAACTTTTGTTTCTAGAAAATTTTACTTTTCTCTCAAACCATGCTTTATCTTTTTTTAAAAATTGCTTAATAGGAAATGAGTCAAAAAATTCGTTGGCTAAAAATAAACATGGACCGTCTTTAATTTTTTCCAAATTATTAATCCAAATAATACTACTATTTTTATTTTTAAATTTTTGTTTTCTTTTGAGATATGGACTTTTCTCATGAATATAAAAACAATAATTTTTTTTAAATTGTGAAAACTTATTTAAAGTATTTAAGATATTAAAAGACATTTCTCCATTACCTCCACCCATATCAATAATATTAATTTTTTTTGGTTTATTTAACTTTTCCCAAAAACTTAAAATCCATATCGCTAGCATCTCTGAAAAGAAAATTGATATATTTGAGGATGTTATAAAATCACCTTTCTTACCAAAAGGATCTTTTGACATATAATACCCATCTCTTTTATCATATAATGAATTTTCGATAAATTTATCTAGACCGATTATCTTATTTTTATAATCTTTCATTTTTCTTTAATAAAAAAAATCCAATTGAAAAAAAAATTAGACACAAAATTTGCCCCAGCGTTAGATTAAATAATAAATATCCAATTTGTAGATCTGGTTCTCTAAAAAATTCAATAAAAAATCTAAAAGTCGAGTAAAACACTAAAAATAATGCAGATATAAAACCTTTTCTTTCTAAAAAATTATTTTTTACCAAAATAGTTAAAATTAAAAAAAGTATAATACCCTCAAAACCAGCTTCATAAAGTTGCGAAGGATGACGAGACACGTTATCAACCTTTGCAAAGGTTACACCCCATGAAACAGCAGTCTCCTTTCCATACAATTCAGAGTTTAAAAAATTGGCAACTCTTCCAAAGAAAATGCCAATAGGAGCAACTAAAGAAATCAAGTCTAAAAAGATGTAAGGATTGAAATGATTTTTTTTAGAAAATATATAGGTTCCTGTAATAACTCCAATTAGTCCGCCATGAAAAGACATACCACCTTTCCATATCATAAAAATCTCTAAAAAATTATCTAGATAGTATTGCGGATTATAGAAAATAACATAACCCAATCGTCCCCCAATAATTATACCTAAAATTATATAGGTCAAGAGATCATCTAAATTCTTGAAATACTTTTGGTCTTTATCTAAAAATTTTTTAATTATCAGCCATCCAAATAAAATTCCAAAAATATAAGCTAATGAATACCATCTTATTTCTATTGAAAAAACAGTAAATGCAACTGGGTCAAAATTATTTATAAACATTTTTTAAAAATATATTATAAGGATATATTATTTTTTTTAAGCATAATATGACAAAATCAAAATTCGTAATTGATAAAATTGCTAAATTATTAGAGCAAGGCTTGATCTCATACAAAGATCTTAGTAACGAAATACTCAATATTATAAAGTCAAAAAAAGATGAGATTATTTTTAAATTAGATTTATCCACCAAAGAGGAATTAGAAATAGTAAAAAAAAGATTAGAAATAATTGAAAATAAATTTAATAAAAAAAACAAATCGGGTAAAATTAAAAAGGTAAAAAAATCTTAACTCTTAACCCGCCCAAATTTGAGTTTTCTAACTTAATACTACCGCCATGTGATTGTATCATATCTGATGCTATTGACATCCCAAGGCCAACACTTGATTTAGAATCTCCTCTGCTTTTATCTATTTTGTAAAATGGTTTAAAAACATTTTCTCGCTCTTTTTCTGGTATACCTATGCCATTATCATCTATATTAATTACGATATTATTTGCACTTTTTTTAATATCAATTACTACTTTATCGCTATATTTAAGTGCATTATCAATAAAATTACTTAACGATCTCTTTATAAGATTTTTTCTTCCAATAAACAGAATTTCTGATTTTTTTTCAAAGAAGATTTTTTTTGTTTCATATTTACTTACAGTATTTGATATAAGATCAGAAATATCAAAATTCTCACTTTTCTCATTAGATCTATTGCTAGAGAATTGAAGATATTCATTAAGCATTTTTTCCATTTCAATGACATCCTCTGATAGTTTTTTTTCTATTTCTTTATCTTTTATAAACGCAAGCTGAAGTTTAATTCTTGTTAATGGTGTTCTTAAATCATGACTTATACCTGATAACATTTCCGATCTTTGATTTAAGTGTCTAATTATACGTTTTCTCATTTTATCAAATTCATATCCAGCTTGTCTTATCTCTAATGCTCCTGAGGGTCTGTACTCTCCTATATCTTCACCCCGACCAAATCTTTCTGATGCTTTTGCTAAATTTATAATAGGCCTTGTTTGATTTTTTAAAAAAATTAGTGCCACAATAATTAATAAAAAAGCCGGCAAGGTAATCCATAAAGCAAAAATTCTTGCAGATGAATTAGCCACTCTATCTTTTGGAATAACAAACTGAAAATATCCATTTAGATATTTAATTTTTAAATCAATAAAATCCTTTAAAGAAGTTGTATCAAACCAATAATTTGAGAATTCCGACTTAAGTTCTCTTCTTAATGTTCTGTCCATCGGGCTAAACCATCTTTCTAAATCCTCTTTTGGTAAAATCGAATGAGGGAGATAATCTACTTTTACATTATGTGAGTCAAAAAAAAGTTTTGTGAGAGAATCTTTATTGTATTGTTCATTATCATAAGCATCTATAAAAAATTTAATTTCACCAATCAAAGCCCTAGTCATTCCCTTATTAGTTTTTATCCAAAGACTATCAAAAAAAACAATTGATATTGTTATTTGTAGAATAATTATTGGTGCGGCAACAATTAATAATGCTCTATAAAATAATTGTTTAGGTAGTAATTTTTTTATAAAACTATTCAATCCATAAAACATAACCAGATCCTCGTATAGTTTGTAGATATTTTGGTTTTTTTGAGTCAATTTCTATTTTTTTTCTTAATCTTGTAATTATAACATCAACAGATCTCTCTTTATCTATATCGATCAAGTTGCCAATATAGTCTCTTGAAAAAATTTCTCCTGGTGAGTTTATCATTTTTTCTAAAATAATTTTTTCAGTGTTATTAATTTTAAATTGTTCTGATTTTTTTTGAATTATAAGTTTATTCAAATCAATTGTAATATTATCAAATTCTATAAGTCTTTTTGTACTTCTAATTTTTGTTTTCTCTAAAATATTTTTAATTCTCAAAACAAGCTCTCTAGGTTCAAAAGGTTTCGGTAGATAATCGTCAGCGCCTATCTCTAGACCCTCAATACGCTCATCAGGTTGACCTTTTGCAGTTAAAAGAATTACTGGAGTATTAATTTTACCTTTATTTTGTGAGATAAAATCTAAGCCACTTTGACCTGGCATCATTATGTCTAGTACAATTAAATCAAATTTAATTGCAAGTATTTTTTCTTGAGCATCCTCTGCGCTAGTAGCTGTGGTAATTAAAAAATTTTTCTCTGAAAGATATTTTTTTAATAAATTTCTTATTCCATCATCATCATCTACAACTAATATATGTGCTTCAAATTTTTTCATTAATTATTTTTTTTATAACATTATTAAAATTATTTACTTCATTCGAAGTAGAATTTAAAAGAGCATTGTAAATTCTTTTTTTTTGGGCTGAGAAAATTTCTTCAAAAATTTTCATACCTTTTTTTGTCAGGTAAACATGTTTTAATCTTGTGTCTTTTTCCCCTTTTTTAAATAGTATGATATCTAATTTAATAAGCTCTTTAATAACTCGATTAAGGCTTTGTTTTGTTATTTTGAGCTTTTTTAAAAGATTAGAAATTGTTATCCCTTCATTGATAGAAATGATATGTATTACCTTGTGATGAGCTATTCCCAATGAATGTTTATTGAGTGTTTTTTTTGCGTCATTAAATGACTCTCTGTAGCTTACAAAAAGCTTCTCAATAAACTCTTTTAAATGATCATCTTTTAAATATAAAAGATCTTTCATATTGGTAAGTTATATTGACATATTATATTTAGAAAGATATTTTTTTAATAAAATATATTTTTTCTTATGATACCTTACGATAAAAGATCAGGCAAAATTTGGTATAATGACAATCTAGTAGATTGGGGCGATGTTAAACTACACGTTCTTAGCCACGGCTTACATTATGCTAGCTGTGTATTTGAAGGTGAAAGGGTTTATGATGGAGCTATTTTTAAACTCGAAGAGCATACAGAGAGATTTTTTTATTCAGCAAAAAGAATGGGTTTCACGATACCGTTCTCACAAGATCAAATCAATGAAGCGAGTAAAAAAATAATATCTATACAAAAAGTAAGCAATGGTTATGTAAGACCAGTCGCTTGGCGTGGAAGCGAGATGATGGCAATATCTGCTCAACAAACAAAAATTCATGTTGCTATTGCAACATGGGAGTGGGGTTCATACTTTGACCCAAAATTAAAAACAGAAGGAATTAAATTAAATATTTCAAAATGGAAAAGGCCATCACCAGAGTCAATTCCCTGGGATACAAAAGCTGCTGGTTTATATATGATATGCACTTTGTCTAAACACGATGCAGAAAGCCAAGGTTACACAGATTCTTTAATGCTCGATCATGAAGGAAAAGTTGCAGAAGCAACTGGTGCAAATATTTTTTTTAAGGATAAAGATGGTAATTTACATACCCCAACCCCAGATTCATTTTTAGATGGAATAACAAGACGTACGATTATTGAAATAGCAAAAACAAAAAATATTAAAGTATTTGAAAGAAAGATAGAGGTATCAGAATTATCAAATTTTGTTGGGTGTTTTTTGACAGGTACCGCTGCAGAGGTAACTCCAGTTTCATCCATTGATAGATTTAATTTTAAAGTATGCAATACTATTATGGAACTTTCTAAAAGCTATCAAGATATTGTAAGAAAGAAAATTGCTGCTTAATTTTTATTATCCTCAGAAATTGCGTGGTCGATACCTTTTCTTAAATAATCATAACCTGTATAAAGTGTCAGAAAAGCTGACAGCCAAAGTAAAACCATCCCAATTGTTTGAGCATTATAGTCTTGAAAATTAATTAATTTATTGCCGGTTTCACCAGTAAGCAAAAGTGCAATAGAAAACATTTGAAGAAAAGTTTTTAATTTTGCTAAATTAGAGACAGGAAGTTTAATTTGTCCTTTAGCTAAAAATTCTCTTAAACCTGATATCAAAATTTCTCTGGTTAAAATAATAATTGCAGCGATAACTTCATAATTTCTAATTGTTCCATCCATCACTAATAAAATAAGTGCTGTAGCAACAATAATTTTGTCTGCAATTGGGTCTAATAGCTCTCCTAATTTAGACTCTTCTTTGAACATTCTAGCTAATAGCCCATCAAGAAAATCAGTAAAAGAAGCCACTAAAAACAAAACGAATGGTATTAAATCTCCGTAAAAACCAGGAAGATAAAATGCGAATACAAAAATTGGTACTATAATAATTCTTCCTATAGTCAAGTAATTTGGAATTTTTATTTTCATTCGTGGAAAAAATTATAAATTTTTTTTGCAACCTTTTCTTCAACTCCATCAACTGACTGAATTTCATCTAAACTTGCTGATTCTATTGCTTTTGCTGATCCAAAATGATTTAGCAAAGCTCTTTTTCTTACAGAACCAATGCCCACGATTTGATCAAGTGTTGATCTAGAAATACCCTTCTTCCTTTTTGCTCTATGGGCACTAATTGCAAACCTGTGAGCTTCATCCCTAAGTCTTTGCAAAAAAAATAGAGTAGGATCATTTTTTTGAAATTTAAATTCTTTACCGTTATGAAAAAAAGATTCATTTCCACTATTACGAAATTTACCTTTAGCAATTGCTATTACTGGTATTTCGTTTAACCCAATCTCATTCATTGAGGTTCTTGCAGATGAATATTGTCCTTTTCCCCCGTCAATTAATACAAGGTCTGGAAAACTTAGATAGTTACCTTTTTCCTGAATTGCTCTTTTAAATCTTCTACCTAAAACCTCCCTTATCATACCGTAATCATCTTGATTAAAATTTTCATTTTTGATATTGAATTTCCTATATCTTTTTTTAATGAAACCTTCTTCACCGTAAGTAATAAGAGCACCAACACTATTGGTTCCTTGAATATGACTATTATCATAGACCTCTATTAAACTAATATTATTATCAATCTTAAATTTTTTTGCAATTTCATCAAGCAACTCTCTATTATTCTGACTTTCATATAGTTTACGATTTAAACTATTTTTTGCATTCTTTATTGCTAGGTTTAAAACCTTAAGTCTTGATCCTTTCTTAGCGGAGGAGATAAGAATTTGTTTTTTCTCTTTTTTTGACAAAGTTTTTTCAATAAGTTTTTTTTCTCTTATTTCTTCACTTAAAATTATTAATTTTGGAACAGTTTTATTCTCATAAAATTGAGAAACAAACGAATTTAAAATTTCACTTAAATTTTCGTCAGGGTCGTGCTTTGGGAAAAAAGCCTGATTTCCCCAATTTTGTTTTGATCGATAAAAAAATACCTGTATGCAAGTTTTTCCAGATTCTTTATAACCAGCTATCACATCTGCCTCAGTCAAATTTGCCTCGTTTATGGTCAATGATGATTGAATAATATTAAGAGATTTAATTTTATCTCTAACGATTGCTGCTTTTTCAAAATCCAATTCTTCACTTGCGTACTCCATCTGAGATGAAAGAGTTTGTTGAATTTTCCTCGATTTACCTTTGCTTAAAAATTCATCTGCAGATTCCACAAGCCTTGCATAATCCTCTTTGCTAATTTTTCCTCCGCATGGACCAGCACATCTTTTTAAAAAATAATTAAAGCATGTTTTATTACCAGCTTCTACTTGTTTATCCGTACAAGATCTTAACCAAAAAATTCTTTGCAATGTTTTAATAGCACTATTCACTGCTAGCGAACTTGCGAAAGGTCCATAATATTTTCCAGGTTTATTTTTTGCACCTCTATGTCTTTCAATTCGTGGAAATTCATGATCAGAAATAAATATATAGGGAAAAGATTTATCGTCTTTTAACAATATATTAAATTTCGGTTTGTGTTTTTTTATTAGATTAGCTTCAAGTAATAGTGCTTCACTCTCATTACTTGTTGTTGTGATCTCCAACTTTTGAGTTTGTGATAACATTCTTTCGGTTCGAATAATATGATTTTTTTCAGAAACATAGCTTTTTAATCTGTTAGGTAAATTTTTTGCCTTTCCCACATATAGAATTTCATTTTTAGAATTAAGCATTTTATATACTCCAGGAAGTTTAGGAATTAATGCTAATTCTTTTTTAATTACTTCTTTTCCAATGTCAGGACTAGACATGACTTCTTTTTTTTGAAATTTGGACCCCAACAGAGGAACAATCTTTCATTATTTCCAGTTTTTCAATTTTAAGAGATATTTTATCTATTCTCTTATCTCTAAATAATTCATCAAATACATCCTCTGCAAGTGTTTCAAGAAAGTTATAATGTTTATTTTTTACAAGTTTTTTTATTAATCTTACAAGCTTTGCATAATTGACTATTGATTTTAGATCCTTGTCACTTGTTGGTTTTTTGTCTTGATAATTTGCTTCTAAGCTAAATTTAACTTTTTGGGGTTTTTCTTTTTCAAAATCAAAATATCCTAACTTTAAATTTAATATAAGTTCTTTTATAATTACTTTTTTTTCGTAATTAAATAAGGTTTTATTTTTATCTATTTTTATAACTTTAAAATTATTTTTTTTCATTCTTTACCTCTCAAAATATCTGGTGTTTGCCAATTAAGGCTTTGACCACTATCAATTGCTAAAACCTGACCAGTAATAGAGCTGTTTTTAATAAAGAAGTCAACTGTATTACAAACTTCATTTACATCGACCTGTTTTTTAAGTGGAGTTGCTAAATATTGATTTTTAAAATGTTTATTTGATTGCCTTTTGTTTTTTATGGTTGGCCCCGGGGCTATTCCGTTTACTCTGATATCAGGAGCTAAGCTCATCGCGCTTGTTTTGGTCAAGGTATATAAACCAGTTTTACTCAAAGTATAAGAGAAAAAAAATGGCGTCAGTTTAAAAACCCTTTGGTCAATAATATTAATAATATTATTGTTTTTTCCTTTTATATTTTTAGAAAATTCTTTTGAGAGGTAGGCAGGGGCTTTTAAGTTAGTCGTTATGTGTTTTTCCCAACTTTGAGATGTAAAATTTTCCAATTTATCGTTTTCAAATAAAGAGGCATTATTTATCAAACAATCAAAATATTTTAATTTTGACTTTGCAAATTTGATAATTTTTTTTAAATCGCTCTCTTTATTAAGATCAGCTTTTATTAAATATATTTTTGATCCTTTTAGAGATAATTTTTTTTTTAAATCTTCAGCTTTAGATTTTGATTTGTTGAAGTGAATAACTATTTCTTTATTTGGGCCTGATAACTTATTGGCAATTGCAGCACCAATTCTTGTGGCTCCACCAGTAATAATTATCTTTTTTGCTTCCATTTTTTATCCTTTTTTTTAGTCACTCTTGTACCAGGCATTCCTAAAGTTGATCTTCCTTTTGGGTATATTTTATTTTTTACATCGTACTGCCTAATTTTTGGATTTAAAGTAATTTCAAGTTCTGTGGTTTGTAATTTTCTAATTTCATCTCTTAACTTTGCTGCTTCCTCAAATTCTAAGTTGGATGCAGCTTCTTTCATTTTTTTATCAAGTCCTTTTAGATGTTTTTTTAAGTTTCCACCAATATTCGACCCCTCGCTTATTTTGACATAATCCTTTTCGTAAACGCTTTCTAATATGTCGCTAATCTCCTTTTTTACAGTTTTAGCATCAATGTTATGTTTTTTATTATAAGCTAATTGTATTTTTCTTCGTCTCTCTGTTTCTTGAATTGCTTTTTTTATACTTTTAGTCTCTTTATCAGCATATAAAATTACTTTTCCCTCTATATTTCTAGCAGCTCTTCCGATAGTTTGAATTAAAGAAGTTTCAGATCTTAAAAAACCTTCTTTATCTGCATCAAGAATTCCAACCATAGCGCACTCTGGAATATCTAAACCCTCTCTTAAAAGATTTATTCCAACAAGAACATCAAATACTCCCATTCTAAGATCTCTCATGATTTCTATTCTTTCCAAAGTATCGATATCGGAATGAAGGTATCTTACTTTAATACCATTCTCATGAAGATACTCTGTGAGATCTTCGGCCATTTTTTTTGTTAAAGTAGTTACTAAAACTCTATGATTGTTTTCAATTACTTTTTTACACTCATGCATTAAATCATCAACTTGATTCTTTGCTGGTCTTATTTCCACAGGAGGATCTATTAAACCAGTTGGTCTAATAACTTGATCAATATATTTTCCTTTAGTTTGCTCTAGTTCCCATGGTCCAGGAGTTGCAGAAACAAAAACCGTTTGTGTTCTCATTAAATCCCATTCTTCAAATTTTAAAGGTCTATTATCCATACAAGATGGAAGTCTAAAACCATATTCTGCTAAAGTACTTTTTCTTGATCTATCCCCTTTATACATACCATTTAATTGCGGTACAGTTACATGAGACTCGTCAACAAAGATTAGAGTATTATCAGGAAAGTATTCAAATAGTGTTGGTGGTGGTTCACCAGGCTTTCTACCGGATAAAAATCTCGAGTAATTTTCTATACCTGCACAAGACCCGGTTGCTTCAATCATTTCCAAATCAAATCTTGTTCTTTCCTCTAATCTTTGTGCTTCAAGTAATTTATTTTCTGATTTATGTTTTTTTAAAGTAACTTCTAATTCTTTTCTTATATTAATAATTGCTTGTTCCACTGTTGGTTTTGGAGTTATGTAATGACTGTTTGCATAGACTTTTACTAAATTAAGTTCTCTAACCTGATCTCCTGTTAAAGGATCAAACTCCTCGATTTTTTCTAACTTGTCTCCAAATAGACTTAATCTCCAAGCTCTATCTTCAAGATGTGAAGGAAATATCTCAAGATATTCCCCACGAGCTCTAAATGTCCCTCTATAAAAATTTTGATCATTTCTTTTATATTGTAGAGCAACTAAGGATTTTATTATTTGTTCTCTATTATAGTCGTAATTTTTTTTAAGAGTTAAAGTCATTTTGCTGTATGCCTCAACAGAACCCAATCCATAAATACATGAAACGCTGGCTACTATTAAAACATCATCTCTTTCCAAAAGAGATCGCGTAGCAGAGTGTCTCATTCTGTCAATCTGTTCATTTATTGATGCTTCTTTTTCTATGTAAGTATCTGATCTTGGAACGTATGCCTCAGGAGTATAATAATCGTAATAAGAAACAAAATATTCTACTGCGTTATTTGGAAAAAAGCTTTTCATTTCCCCATAAAGCTGTGCTGCCAAAGTTTTATTTGGCGCTAAAATTAAAGCTGGTCTATTGGTAGTCTCTATGATTTTGGCCATGGTAAAAGTTTTTCCAGATCCAGTAACTCCCAACAAAACTTGGTTAAATTGTTGTTTATTTGCCCCATCAACTAATTTTTTTATTGCAGCTGGCTGATCACCAGCAGGTTTAAAATCGGACACTATTTTGAATTTTTTGCCGCCTTCAAGTTTTCCACTTATTTCTGGCTTTTTTCCCTCTAAATCGGTAATTAAATCTTGATATGTATTTTGCATATAATAAACAAAGTATTAAAATAAAATATTATTTCAATGAGCATTATATCTGACAGCTTAAAAAGAATAAAACCTTCCCCAACTATAGCAGTATCTCAAAAAGCCAAAGAATTGAAAGCTGCTGGGAAGGATGTGATTGGACTGGGTGCAGGAGAACCAGATTTTGATACACCCGAAAATATTAAAAATGCAGCAATAAAAGCAATTAAAGGTGGTGATACCAAGTATACAACCGTAGACGGTACAAATGCTCTTAAGGAGGCGATTGTCAAAAAATTTAAAAGGGAAAATAATATAAACTATACAGTTGATCAAATTACAGTTGGGGCAGGAGGAAAACACGTAATATTTAATTTAATGATGGCAACTTTAAATAAAGGTGATGAAGTTATTATTCCAGCTCCTTATTGGGTTTCATATCCAGATATAGTTTTATTAGCTGGAGCTAATCCAGTGGTAATAGAATGTTCTGAGGAACAAGGTTTCAAATTAAGTGCAAAAGATTTAGAGTCGAAAATTAATAATAATACTAAATGGCTTATATTGAATTCTCCGTCAAACCCAACTGGAGCATGTTATTCAGAGCAAGAAATAAAAAATTTATCTCAAGTTTTAAAAAGAAATCCTCATGTGAACATACTAAGTGATGATATATATGAACATATTACTTATGATGGATTTAAATTTTTTACTATAGCTCAAATACCAGAAATAAAAAATAAAGTGGTTACTATGAATGGTGTAAGCAAATCTTATGCAATGACAGGTTGGAGAATAGGGTATGCTGCAGGTGATAAAGAGATCATAAAAGCTATTGCTAAAATTCAATCTCAGTCTACAACCAATCCATCATCTATCAGTCAAGCAGCTGCAGTTGAGGCATTAAATGGAAAACAAGATTTTATTTCAGTAAGAGCTAAAGCTTTTCAAGAAAGAAGAGATTTCGTTGTGAATTCTCTCAATGCTATTGAAGGAATAAATTGTATTAAACCTAATGGAGCGTTTTATGTATTTCCAAGTTGCAAAGGTCTAATTGGTAAAAAAGATAAAAATGGGAAAAAAATCACAAATGATACAGATTTTGTGGAATCTTTACTTGAAAACAACGAGGTTGCTGTTGTCCAAGGGTCTGCTTTTGGTTTAGAAGGTTTTTTTAGGATTTCATATGCAACTTCTATGGATAAACTACAAGAAGCCATGAAAAGAATAAAACTATTTTGTGAAAGTTTAAATTAACTTAAAATTAGTGAGATAAGTACTTTTCAGCCTCCAGTGCAGCCATACAACCCATTCCTGCAGCAGTTACTGCCTGTCTAAATACTTTATCTTTAACATCCCCAGCTGCAAAAACACCAGGTATATTTGTTTCGGTAGAGTCAGGTTTTGTTATTAAATATCCCTCTTTATCCATATTGACCTGATCTTTAAATAAATTAGTTGCTGGATCATGGCCAATTGCAATAAATAAACCATCAACTTTCAATTCATCAAACTTATTTGATTTTACATTCTTAATTTTTATTCCAGTAACATTCTTAGGGTCTTTATCACCAATTACATCTTCAATAACTGTATCCCAGATGATTTCAATTTTCTTATTTTCCATAAGTTTTTTTTGAAGCATTTTTTCAGCTCTAAGTTCATTCCTTCTATGGATAAGTTTAACTTTTGATGCAAACTTTGTTAAAAACATAGCTTCCTCAACAGCTGCGTTTCCACCACCTACAACAGCTACAGTTTTTTCTTTAAAAAAAAATCCATCACATGTTGCACATGCTGATACACCAAAACCTCTATACTCTTGTTCAGATTTTAAATTTAACCACCTTGCTTGGGCACCAGTTGATATTATTATTGAGTCAGCTGAATATTTTTGACCACTTTCTCCTGTGGCTTCAAAGGGTTTTGACTTTAGATTTACCGAGGAGATATGATCTTCTATCATCTCTGTTCCAACCGCTTTAGCTTGTTCTTTCATCTGATCCATAAGCCAAGGACCTTGTATTACTTTCGCAAATCCGGGATAATTCTCAACATCAGTAGTAGTAGTCAACTGGCCTCCAGGCTCCATACCATGAACTAAAATCGGATTAAGCATTGCTCGAGCCGCATAAACTGCTGCAGTGTATCCGGCTGGCCCGGATCCAATTATTAACACTTTTGTATGTTTAGTTGGATTTTGATTCATATCAAAGCTATATAGTAATTTATGTCCAAATTAAAAGGGTTATTGTTAACAGAAGGTATGCATGGCATGATTAGCCAGGTCGAAGGTTTAGCAAAAGCATTAGACATTGATTACATACACCAAAAAGTTGAACTTAATTTATTTGCAAAGTTAATCACTCCTAAAATAACACCAGTTTCAAATTTATTTTTTAAAAAATTTATTGTGCCCGAGATAGATCTAATTATATCTTGTGGTAGAAAAAGTGTTATACCATCTTTATATTTAAAAAAAAATTCAAAAAAAAAATTAATTAATATACATATTCAGGACCCTAAAGTTTCTTTAAAAAACTTTGATTATATAATTGCACCAGAGCACGATGGTTTAAGTGGTGAGAATGTTATTAACTCAAAAGGTGCATTACATTATCTCTCATTAAAAGAAATTAAAGATAATCATGGCTATTTATTAAATAATATTAATAGAGATAAAAAACAGCTACTTTTAGTTTTAGGTGGACCCAATAAGTACTATAGCTATGATAGAAATAATTTAGAAAAAATTTTTGAAAATCTAAAAAATTTAGCAAAAAAGTATGATCTTCAAATTATTATAATACCATCTATGAGAACCCCAATTAACACAATAGAACATGCAAGCAGTTTTTTTGATAAAGAAACCATAATCGTTAAAAATGTAGATAAAAAAGCTTACTTATCTGCTCTATCTATTTCTGAATTTTTAGTGATTACATGCGACTCAACATCGATGATTTCCGAAGCTGCTTTAACGGGTAAACCAATATATGTAGCTCAAATTCAATCAAAAAAAGATGACTATAGGTTTAGACAATTTAGGAAATTGTTTACTAAATTAAATATTATTAGAAATTTGGAAGATAAATTAGAAGTATGGAACTATGAAAAACTTGATGAAACTAATAGGGTAGCTAATATAATAAAAAAAAAAATATAATGTCATTTTTAAAATCTATTGAAAATAATTCAAAAAAATTTAAGGATCCTTTTTTACATTGGGAACTAGATAAACCTCTCACTGATGGACAAATAAATGAAATAGTTAATGCCGATATAGCAAATCCAATTGACCACGATCTAAATTATGATGGTACGAGAGCTATTGACGGAGGTGCTCCAGAGTTTAGAAAAGGACTTTCTCATGGAGGGAAAGCACTTAAGTTTAGATGTTTTATAACCAAAGAAAATTCTACAGAATTTCCACATTTAATGAATCTAATTAAAGAATTGCAAAATAAAAATACTTATGAAAAAGTTTCAAAACTTGTGGGGAAAGACCTATCTAATTCATACATAAGGGTAGAAGTTATATGTGATAGAAAAGGTTTTTGGCTGAAACCACATTGCGATATTGAGGAAAAATTAATGTCCTGTTTATTATTTGTAAATAAAACAAATGAAAGCGAGGATTTAGGCACTGATTTTTATGATAATAATTTAAAAAAAGTAAAAACAATGCCCTATAAAGATAATTATGGATACTTCTTCACAAGCGGCCCAGGCACTTGGCATGGTATGGAAAAAAAAGAAATATCAAAAGAAAGAAGATGTTTACAAGTGAACTATGTAACATTTAAAACTGATTGGAAGGTGGATTAATTATCCTGTAAGGATTTAACCTCTAACTTTTTGGTTTTAAGTGATTTTATAGCTTCAAGAAATGAATAAGCTGTCGACATATTTGTGCAGTAAGGAACTTTGTTTGCCAATGTTCCTCTTCTTAATGCCCTTGCGTCGTCAATTCTATGTTCACTATTTCCACCTCCAGTATTAATCACCAAGGATATTTTTTTTGCATTTAAAACATCTACTATGTGTGGTCGCCCACTACTTACTTTATTAATAGTTTTACACTTAATTCCATTATCTTTTAAAATTTTTGCAGTGCCTTTTGTTCCAGAAATACCAAAACCTAATTTTTTGAGTCTTTGTGCAACACCTATTATCTCCTGTTTATGAGAGTCTTTGACTGATAAAAATGCCATGCCACTTACTGGGAGAGAATTATAGGCAGCAATTTGACTTTTAGCGACCGCCATCCCAAAATCGTAATCAAAACCCATAACTTCTCCAGTAGATTTCATTTCTGGACCAAGTAATAAATCACTATCAGGAAATTTATTAAAAGGAAAAACAGCTTCTTTAACAGCAAATTTTTTATTTGTTTTATATTTTAATTTATATTTAGAAAGCTTTTCACCTGCCATTATTCTTGAAGCAATTTTTGCTAGCGGTATACCATTAGCTTTTGACACAAAAGGAACAGTTCTACTTGCTCTAGGATTTACTTCAATTACATAAACTTCGTCCTTTTTAATCGCAAATTGAATATTTAGCAGTCCCTTAACTTTTAATGCTAAAGCCAATTTTCTTGTTTGAATTTTTATTTCCTTGAGAATACTGTCTTTGATTGATACTGGAGGCAAACAACAAGCTGAATCACCCGAATGTATTCCTGCTTCTTCAATATGTTGCATAATGCCTGCTACATAAACATCTTTTCCATCACATATTGCATCGACATCAACTTCCATTGCGTTATCTATAAATTTATCAATTAAAATTGGATTATTATCTGATGCCTTAAAAGCTTGATTAATAAATTCTTTTAATTGACTTTCATCATGAACAATTTCCATCGCCCTACCACCTAAAACATACGAGGGACGAACAACTACTGGTAATCCAATTTTTTTAGCTATAAGTATTGCTTTATCATATTTATCTGCAATTCCACTTTTGGCTTGCTTTAAATTGAGTCTTATTAATAAGTCTCTAAATCTATCTCTATCTTCCGCAAGATCTATGGATGAATATTGTGTACCTAGAATAGGTAAATTATTTTCATGTAAGAATTTTGCAAGCTTAATTGGTGTTTGACCACCAAATTGAGCAATTATTCCAACTAGATTTCCCTTAGATTTTTCCCTTAAAATTATATTTTGTACATATTCATCTATTAGAGGTTCAAAATAAAGTCTGTCACTGGTGTCGTAGTCTGTAGAAACTGTTTCAGGGTTACAATTTATCATTATTGTTTCAAACCCTGCCTCTTTCAAAGCAAAGCTTGCCTGACAACAACAATAGTCAAACTCAATACCTTGCCCAATTCTATTTGGACCACCCCCAAGTATTATAATCTTTCTTTTGTTGCTTGGATCTGCTTCACACTCTGTATTAATTGAAAAGTTACGCTGATAAGTTGAATACATGTAAGGAGTAAAGGACTTAAATTCAGCAGCACAAGTATCAACTTTTTTAAACACTGGCATTACTTTAAGTGCAGCTCTTTTTCTTTGTAAAATTTTTTCCTGTATCCCAGTAAGCTTACTTAACCTTTTGTCAGAAAATCCTAAAGACTTTATTCGATTAAATTCCACAAAGTTTTTCGGTAAACCAAATTTGATAATTTTATTTTCTTCCTCAACAATTTCTTTTATTTGACCCAAAAACCAACGATCAATTTTTGATAACTCATAGATTTTCTCTATTGAAATTTTTTTCCTGAATGCTTCTGCAACCAACAGTAATTTATCAGGTACATTGATCTTTAATTTTTTTAAAATTTCTTTTTTTGAATAATGAAATAAATTATCCAATCCTGATAGTCCAGTTTCAAGAGAAACTAAAGCTTTCTGAAAAGACTCTTTAAAATTTCTACCAATTGCCATAGCTTCTCCCACAGATCTCATTGAGGTTCCTAAAATTGGTTTAGTATCTTGAAATTTTTCAAACGTAAATCTAGGAATTTTTGTAACCACATAATCAATTGTTGGCTCGAATGAGGCAGGTGTTACTTTCGTAATTTCGTTTTGAAGTTCATCTAATGTGTAACCTATTGCTAATTTTGCGGCTACTTTTGCAATTGGAAAACCTGTTGCTTTCGAAGCAAGAGCTGATGAGCGTGACACACGAGGATTCATCTCTATAATTACCATTCTTCCATTTTTTGGATTTATAGCGAATTGCACATTAGAACCACCTGTTTCAACTCCAATTTTTCTAAGACAAGCAATAGAAGCGTTTCTCATCACTTGATATTCTTTATCAGTTAATGTTAATGCTGGAGCTATTGTTACAGAGTCCCCAGTATGAGTGCCCATTGGATCAATATTTTCGATTGAACAAATTATGATACAATTATCATTTTTATCTCTAACAACTTCCATTTCAAATTCTTTCCACCCATCTAAGCATTCCTCTACAAGAACTTGATTTTGTGGAGATTCATACAGCCCACCTTTAACGATTTTAAAAAATTCTTTTTTAGTTCTCGCTATACCCCCGCCAAGACCACCCAAGGTAAATGAAGGCCTTATAATTGCAGGAAGGCCAATTTTTCTCAAACACTTTGATGCATGTTTAAAATTATTAAGTATCTCGGATTTAGGTAAATCAATACCAATGTCAGACATATTTTTTCTAAATTTTTTTCTGTCCTCTGCATTAGCAATTGCTTTTGAATTTGCTCCTATAAGCTCTATTTTATATTTTTTAAGTATTCCTAATTTTTCTGCTTTTAAAGCTAAGTTAAGTGCAGTTTGGCCACCCATCGTTGGGAGAATAGCGTGAGGTTTTTCTTTTTTAATAATCTCCTCAAGTACTTCTACAGATATCGGTTCAATATATGTTTGATCTGCAACGCCAGGATCTGTCATAATTGTTGCAGGATTAGAATTAACTAAAATAACTTTGTAACCTTCATCCTTAAGTGCTTTACATGCTTGTGTTCCTGAATAATCAAATTCACATGCTTGACCAATAATAATCGGTCCAGCTCCAATAACTAAAATTTTTTTAATATCTTTTCTTTTTGGCATATTTTTTAACTTCATTAATAAAATTACTGAATAGGTAGTGACTATCTTGTGGACCAGGATTAGACTCAGGATGATATTGCACAGAAAAGACAGGTTTATTTTTTAATTTTATACCTTCTATACTGTTATCAAACAGAGATTTATGAGTTATCTCAATATTTTTTGGTAAATTATTTTTTGTAACCTCAAATCCATGATTTTGACTAGTTATTTCAACTTTATTATTGATCAGGTTCTTAACTGGATGATTTGCACCTCTATGTCCTAATTTCATTTTTTTTGTTTTGCCACCTAATGCTAAAGCTAATAGTTGATGACCCAAACAAATCCCAAAAACTGGTAGATTTTTATTAATAAGATTTTTTATAATTTTTATAGCATAAGTTCCAGTTGCGGCAGGATCACCTGGTCCATTTGATAAAAAAATTCCGCTTGGATTAAGTGCTAAAATATCTTCCGCGCTCATTTGACAAGGTACGACTGTTACATCGCAATAAAAATTAGAAAAATACCTTAAAATATTTGTTTTTATCCCATAATCAATTGCAACGATCTTGAGTTTTTTCTTTTTAATTTTTTTATATCCATCTTCTTTAGTCCATGTCTTAAAACCCTTCCAGGAGAACTTATTTTTAGTAGATACTGTTTCTGCCAAATCTAAACCATTAAGACCCGGCCATTTTAAAGTATTTTTAATTAATTTTTTAATTCCAAAGTTCCCATTCCTATCATTTGAAATAGTTCCTCTTGGAGCCCCGTTATCTCTTATAAAATTTGTCAAACCTCTTGTATCTAAACCAGTCAAACCAACTATTTTATTTTTTTTAAGCCATAAATCTAATTCCATTAATGATCTATAATTTGATGGATTTGTTATTTCTGAGTTGAAAATCACCCCTTTTGTCCAGACTTTTTCCGACTCGTTGTCTTGTTTGTTTGTTCCCACATTTCCAATGTGTGGAAAGGTAAAATTAATTATTTGTCCTGCGTATGAAGGGTCAGAAATTATTTCCTGGTATCCAGTGATAGAGGTATTAAAACACACTTCTCCAGTTGCTACACCCTCATAACCTATGCCAATTCCATTAAAAATGGACTTATTCTCGAGAACTAAAATGCCTGGGTTAAATTTTGATTTATTTGTTGAGTTTACTTTTCGTTTTTTGATCAATTACAACTCATGAGTTAAAGGTTAATACAATAAAAGCTTATCTAACGCAACAGATCTAATACAAAATTTATAAAAAAAAACAATTTTTCTTTTAAGCAAATATTCTTTAAGTTAAATTACTTTTATGTCACTTAGAGAAAAAATTGATGACGAGTATAAAAATGCTCTTAAATCTAAAGATAAAAATAAAATATCAACTTATAGGTTAATATTATCTGGGCTTAAAGACCTCGATATTCAAAACAGATCTGGACCTAACAAAAAAGATACAGATGATGATGATATTAAAAAATTATTAAGAAAGATGATAAAGCAACGAACCGAATCAATCGAAATTTATAAAAAAAATAATAGACAAGACCTTCTTCAAATTGAAGAAAATGAAGTAAAGATAATGTCAGAATATTTACCAAAACAGTTGAGTGGAGATGATACAAAAAAACTATGTGAACAAGTTATTAATAAAATAAATGCCTCATCCTTAAAGGATATGGGAAAAGTAATGGGTGAATTAAAAAAAAATCATTCGGACAGTGTAGACTTTTCTTTAGCAGGCAAGATTATAAAAGAAATTTTAAACAATAAATGAAATATCCTAAAGAGTATTTAGATGAAATTAAAACAAGACTGAAAGTCTCGACAGTAGTATCCAAGTCAGTTAGCTTGAAAAAAAGAGGTAAAGAATTTGTAGGATTGTCACCTTTTAAAAATGAGAAAACTCCATCTTTTACTGTAAATGATGAGAAAGGATTTTATCACTGTTTTAGCACAAGTGAACATGGAAATATTTTTGATTTTATAATGAAAACACAAAATTTAAAATTTGGTGAGGCGGTTAAAACTTTAGCTAATTATGCAGGCATGCAACCTTACACATTTTCTAAGGCTGACGAAGAAAGAGAAAATGATTGGAAAAATTATTCTCAAATTTATAAGAGTTACATAGAATATCATCATGAAGAACTTCTTAAAAATCCAAATTTGAATGAAGTAAGAGATTATCTTAAAAATAGAAATTTAAATTCTAATGATGTAAAAAATTTTGACCTAGGTTTTGTTAGGAATAAAAAAAATTTTTATCAAGAATTATTAAGTAAATTTAAAGAAAAAGACTTGAAGGATAGTGGGCTTTTTTATTTTGATGAAAAAAATAAAGAGTATGTTGAAAGGTTTAGAGGAAGGATAATTTTTCCAATAAAATCTATAACTGGACAATTTATTGCTGCTGGCGGAAGAATTATTAAAAAGGAAACCTATCTAGCAAAATATGTAAACTCGCCTGAAACTAAATTTTTTAAAAAAGGTAATCATTTATATAATCTAGATAAGGCAAGAAAGTTTTCTAATTCTAATGATCAGGTTTTCTTGGTCGAAGGTTACATGGATGTTATTGGCTTGACAAAAAATAAAATAGAAAACTGTGTTGCAAATTTAGGTACCGCTCTAACTGATAGACAAATTTCTATTTTAAATCAATTTTTTAATGAAATAGTAATTTGTTTTGACTCAGATGAAAGTGGATATAAAGCAGCAGTTAGAGCTGCTGAAAACTCTATAAAAGAACTTAAGCCTGAAAAGCAAATATCATTTCTTTTTTTACCGAGTGGCGAGGACCCGGATACCTTTGTAAGTAAAAAAGGAAAAGAAGACTTTTTAAATTATTACAAAGAAAAAAATGTTCCAATACATATTTTTTTATTTGAACACTTTAAAAAACAAGCTTCAAATTCCCCATCTTCTTTAGCAATTTTTGAAAAAAGATTAAGAGAAATTGCAAAACAAATAAAAGATGAGTTTATAAAAAAATATATATTGGACTATTTTATTGGCAAAGTTGCTGAGCTTACACCAAACTTACCAAGCGGAAAAAAATATGCGATAAAACATGTAGCATCTTTAAGTTCTACTAAAAAATTAATTAATGAAAGTAAATCTTTTAGCAAAGCTGAAATACAAGAATTTTCTATATTATATTTAATTATAAATAATTTATCTTTTTTTAAGGAGAGAGAAAATCTCTTTGATGATTTAATATTTATATCAGACGAGGGTTCAAACACTTTGTCTTATTTAAAAAGGTTTATTCAAAAAGATGATAACCTTAATAAAAGTATTTTAGATATTAATAAAAATTTCCTTGAAAAAATTAATAAATTTGCATCAGTTAAACATATTTCTGAAAATGTAAAAAAAGACGATAATAAATTATTTGAAATCTTTGAGGAAATGAAAAAGGATCTTAATAATATAGCAATTGATATTAAAATAAGTGATTTAGAATCGAAATTTTCAAAAGATTTAAGTGAAAATACCTTTAAAGAGTTAATTGAATTAAAAAAATTGCAAAATACCAATTAAATTGAAGAATTTTGACATAGATTTTTTCGAAATTGGCATTATATAAAGACCCTCAAACTTAATTATTGTGGAAAAAATTATTACAAAATCTTTTGCTAGATTAATGGGCCGGGGTGTCCACAGGGGCTTCATCACATATGAGGAACTCAGCAAGTCTTTAGGAAAAAGAAATTTATCAGATCAGAACCTTTCGCAAGCATTTATACATATTCTTGATGAAAAAATTACTTTAGTAGAAAAAAAATCTGATTTCAAAGTTCTTAAAAAAAGAGATAGTCAATCAAAAGAGGAGGGTAAATCATCTGAAAAAAGTGACGACCCTATAAGAATGTATCTAAGAGAGATGGGAGGTGTTGAACTTCTATCTAGAGAAGGTGAAATAGCTATTGCAAAAAGAATTGAGGCAGGAAAAGATGTAATGCTCAATGCGTTATCACAAAGTCCAATAACTGCACAACAGTTTTTTGAATGGAATGAAAAATTACAGAGTGATCAAATTCTTGTTAGAGAAATAATTGATATAGACACAAATTACATGGAAGATGAAAATACCTCTCAATCTAGCAAACAAAAAAATTCTGCTAATGAAAACAGTAACAGTGAAACACAAAATAATGAAGAATCTAATGTTGATGAAGATGAATTTAATCCTACTCTAGCTGCAATGGAAAACGAGATAAAACCTAAAGTATTGAAAACAATATACACATTAACAAAAGAATATAATAAGCTAATTAAATATCAAAAAGAAAGACTACAAAGTGTACTAGAAGGAAAAAGTTTAAGTTCATCAAAAGAAAAAAACTACGAAAGGATAGTAGGTTTTATCTTAGAAAATATAAAGTCATTACAATTATCACCCGCAGTTTTAGAAGAATTAGTGCAGAAGCATTATGGTGAAAATAAAAAAATAATTTCTTTAGAGGGTAATCTGTTAAGATTAGCAATTGACCATAAGATATCTAGAACCGAATTTTTAAAATTTTATATTGGAAACGAAATAAATCCAAATTTAAAAAAATTTCTAGATACAAATCCTGTTTGGAAGCAATTTTTTCAGAAAAATAAAGATGAATTTAAAAATATTAGAGAGAGATTAGTTGAAATAAGTAACAAACTTGGAATATCTGTTACTGAATTTAAAAAAATGCTCAGCAGAATTCAAAAAGGAGAAAGAGAGTCTCGTATAGCTAAAAAAGAGATGGTGGAGGCAAATTTAAGATTAGTTATATCTATCGCAAAAAAGTATACTAATAGAGGTCTTCAATTTTTAGATTTGATACAAGAAGGAAATATAGGATTAATGAAAGCTGTAGATAAATTTGAGTATAGAAGAGGTTATAAATTTTCAACTTACGCAACCTGGTGGATTAGGCAGGCAATCACAAGATCAATTGCTGATCAAGCAAGGACAATAAGAATACCGGTACACATGATCGAGACAATAAATAAAATTGTTAGAACTCAAAGGTTGATTTTAAGTGAGTTTGGCCGAGAGGCAACTCCAGAAGAACTGGCTAAAAAATTACGAATGCCTTTAGAAAAAGTGAGAAAAGTTTTAAAAATTTCTAAGGAACCAGTATCATTAGAAAAACCAGTAGGAGATGAAGAAGACAGTAGTCTTGGCGATTTTATAGAGGATACAAAAGCTTTGGCACCACTTGAGCAAGCAATTAAATCAAATTTAAGTGAGGCAACGACAAAAATTTTATCAACATTAACACCAAGAGAGGAAAGAGTTCTTAGAATGAGATTTGGTGTAGGAATGAATACCGATCATACTTTGGAAGAGGTAGGACTTCAATTTTCTGTTACAAGAGAAAGAATAAGACAAATCGAGGCCAAAGCATTAAGAAAGTTAAAACATCCAAGTAGATCAAAACAGCTTAAAAGTTTTTTAGAAAGTTAATCTATATAATGTTTCTAAAGATTAATGAAATCCTTCAAACTAGATAGAAATCTTGCTCACTTAGCTCTATTACAAAGAATTGAATTAGCTACCTCAATTCAAAAAAAATTAAGAAAATTATTTGGAAGATATTTATTTTCTAAGATCTTTTCAAAATATATTTTAAATATTAATAAAATTTCATTAAATTACTATAAGATAATGAATTTAGAATATTTAACTATTGAAAAATTTTTAAATTCTAATCAAAAAATCTTAAGCATTGGAGCTGGAATTGGTGGTTTGGAGGTTATAATTAATAATAATTTTAAAGATGTAAATTTTACATTCATAGAAAGAGATTTTATTTCAAATAAAATAAAATATGGTTGGGATAATAAAAACCATGAGGCATATAATAAATTAGATTTACTTGAGAATTTTTTAATTTTAAACAACGTTGAAAAAGCAAAATTTGACATAATTAATTTCGACAAAAGTAGTCTTCCAAACAAAAAATTTAATGTCGTAACTTCATTCTATTCATTAGATTTTCATTATGACTTTGAAATTTATAGATCGTACCTATCAAAGATCTCAGATAGTAATACGGTTATAATTTTTGACACAATTAGAGCTGACTATTTTCGAGATATATTCGAGGATGTCAGTATAATTAAAGTAGATAGTAACACACTTCATAAATCGAAAAGAATAGCTTGTAGAAAATTTAAAAATTAAATCTATGGAAAAAATTAAAATTGATTATATATATTTATTTTTTTTATCAATCTTACCCATATCAATTATTTTTGGACCGTCTGTATCTTTGATTAATATTTTGCTTTTGGTTTTATTTTTTTTAATAAACATCAAATTTGTAAAAGTTAATTTAAAAGAAAAAAAAATCTTATATTTGTTAATATTAATTTATATCTACCTTATTTTTAATTCTTTAATCTCAATTGACTATAAAGAGGGAATATTTAGAAACTTGGGATTTATTAGATTTATAATTTTATTTATCGCTATTAACTTTTTTTTCAGTACTTCTGAAATTAATTATAAATTTTTTAATGTTTGGTCAATTGTAATTTTAACAGTTGTTTTTGACTCTTTTATAGAATTTATTTTTGGACAGAATCTGCTTGGTTATGGTGATGGATTATATGCTGGTAGAATAGTAAGCTTTTTTAAGGATGAACCAATTGTAGGAGCATATCTATTGGGTTTCAACTTTATTGTAATAGGTTATCTTTTTGAAAAACTATATAGGCAAAATCTAGGACTAAAAATAGTTTTATTTTTAATTTTATTTTTTTTAATTGGATGTATTCTTGCTACTGGTGAAAGATCAAATGGAATAAAAGCGATAATTGGTCTTTCAGTATTTTTATTTCTAAATAATAAAATTGGCTCAAAAACAAAAATTTCAATATTTTTATTTAGTTTATTTTTAACAGGTTTAATAATTACAAATTCAAATTATCTAAAAGTTAGATATGGTCAACAGCTTTTTGACCAATTATTTGATAATAGTAAAAGAGATCAATTTATTGAAAATAATCTATATTTAAAATTATATAAATCCGGTTTTGCAGTGTTTCAAGATAATCCAATTTTTGGAGTTGGAAATAAAAACTATAGAGTCATCACAACTAAAAACATAGAGACAAAAATAAATGAAAATTATCTTTTAAACACTCATCCTCATCAAATTTATATAGAATTTTTATCAGAGCACGGTTTAGTAGGTACGATTATTTTGCTATCAATTTTCTTTTATTTGATATTTAAAAATTTAAAAATTATAATTTTATCAAGAAATTCTATTCAATTGGGATGTTTTACATATTTGATATTAAATTTTATGCCTATATTGCCTAGTGGCTCTTTTTTTAATGATTTTAGTTCGACACTATTTTGGATGAACCTTTCAATAATGTATGCGTGTAATGAAAAGACTAATATTTTCAGTAAATAAAATATTATCCATAATTGATAAGTGAATTTAAATAATGTATTTATTCTTAAATTAGGGCCTGTAGCTCAGTTGGTTAGAGCAGTACACTCATAATGTATTGGTCCCAGGTTCGAGTCCTGGCGGGCCCACCATTACATTTTAAACTCATCAAGAATCCTTAAAATTGGTTTTTTAAGAGTAAGTTTTATTTGATCTGCATGATAAAATGGAAATGTCCATGAAAAACTATAAAAAGCAATAAGGAATAAAAAAAAAATTTTATTAATTTTTAATTCGTAATTTTTTAAAAAAAGTTTTTGTTTTAAACAGTATATAAATAAAAAAAAAGCACCTGTGAAAGAAATAGATATATATCTTCCCCAGTCAGATCCAAGGTAATACACTGGTAATGTAAGCAAAAATAAAATAAATAATATAAAAATTGGATTTAATTTATTAATTTTAAGAAATTTTACTTTCAATTTTGTATTATAAAATTTTAGTAAAATAAAAAAATAAACCAGTATTAACGAACTTAAATAAAATACGAAATGAATTGGTTTTATGTCCTGAGCTAAAATATGTGATTTTGCATCATTCCCAAGCCAGTACATTTGTCCACTGATTTCACAATCATTAGAGATAAAATTTCTGACAGACTCGCATATTTGTGATACTATTAATTCATTACCCTGATTTAAATAAATTAAAAAAAATATTGAAATTATTGAACTTAAAACAATAATAATTTCCCACATGTTATAAGTTGCCCCTCTCGAGGACT
This sequence comes from uncultured Pelagibacteraceae bacterium, assembly GCA_902626575.1. Classification (GTDB taxonomy): domain Bacteria; phylum Pseudomonadota; class Alphaproteobacteria; order Pelagibacterales; family Pelagibacteraceae; genus Pelagibacter. The sequence continues at coordinate 434,009 of CACOFY010000001.1, forward strand.
TAATTAGAAAATACAAGAACAATAAGTAAGGTGTATAAAATAAAAATATTGAATGTGATAGACATAGAAAAAAAATTGATAAAATTACTAGAAAAAATAAATTTTTATTATTAAATTTTTTCTCAAAAAAAACAAAAAAAGCCAAAATAAATAAAAAAAGTATATCTTTTCTACCAATTATCTCAGAGTTCATAATTGGATAAATAAAAAAACCAGGGGATAAAAAAATCAAAATATTTAATTGCGAATTTTGAACATAACTTACTGTTTTTATTAAAAAGAAGAAAATTGATAGATATACAAGAGATACAAAAAGAAAAATTAATACATCAAGATCAATATTAGTTAATCTATGAAGCTGAAATAATGACTCACCCACAAGACCTCTCCTAACAAAGCCACCTTGATAATTGATTATCCAATCAACATATTGCCATGCAGAATATTCAGAATAAAAACTATAAAATTTTGAAATTTGAAAAATAAGACATGATAAAATTACTAAGTATAGAAACTTGCTATTAATACTCATTAAAAAGATTTTTAAAATTAATTAGTGACAAATTTTTTTAAGCTCGAAAATAATGCTTTTATATCACCATCATTACTCTGTAATATTGAACTAAATTCTTCTTTTTGTGTTCTAGCCAAGCTTAGCCCTTCAATAATCAAGTCTCTTATCATGGGTTTATTGGAGTCTTTAGTATAAATTCTCCATTGAATTTTCACTTCTGGACGACTTTCAGTTGCGATAAGAATACTATTTACAATTGTATATTTATCATTCAATTTTTCTTGTGATTGGACATCTATTTTTGGATTGGTGTATTCAGCAAGTCTACTTGAAAAACTTTTTAGAAAGTAAGCGTTAAATAATCTATTATATTCCTCTTTTTGAACATCACTCAATTCTTTCCTATATTTTCCTAAAGTATAAAAGCCTATTCCTTTAATATCAACAGTATCCCTAGCAATAACTTTTAATTTTTCAATTTTTTCCTGTTTTGAAATATTGTCACTTAATATTTGAGACGCTCTATTTACAGTTGATTGAACAAAAATATTTGGTTCAATTGAAAATGAGTTATTAGATATAATTAAAAAAGATAAACAAATTAAGAAAAATTTAATTTTATCTTTCACTTTTAACATTTTAAAACTTATTAATTAGACTGAAGTTCATCCCAATCACTATCATCTTGTGTTTCAATAATACTGTTGGAATTTAATATTTTTTTTCTTCTGTCTTGTATGTATAGACTTCTTACAGACGCATAAAAGTCCATTGAGTTTTTCTCAAGATTTTCAAATGAGTCAATATTTTTTGCTCTAAAATTTATTCCATCACCACCTCTTGAAAAATAATAGTCCGACTCTTCAAAATACTGGGTATCGTTTTTTACCGTTACGTTATACCAGGGATCTCCTCCTAAAATATTTACAAAACTTCCTGTTAGATCCCTAATTGTTGAAGGTCCTAAAATTGGCAACACTAAATAACAACCCTCACCGACTCCCCATGATCCTAAAGTCTGGCCGTAGTCTTCTTTTTTATAATTTTTTACAAATCCCATTTGTGAAGCTGCATCAAAAATACCAAAAATTCCTATTGTAGTATTTACTGTAAGCCTAGCAGTATTAATTCCCGCGGTTTTAAAATCACCCTGTAGTACATTATTAGGTATTGTAATTAAATTTGACAAATTACTTAATACATTGCTAGTTCCAGTTTTTATTGGATTAGGCAATTTTCTATAACCTTTAGCCAAGGGTTCAAATATTAAATTATCTAATCCTTGGTTAAAAGCGAATGTTGCTCTATTCACACTCTCAAAACAATCCTTAACCTCACCTTTTTTTTTTGAAAGGTTATTAACTCCATCAGCTCCAGAATAAGCTAGACTCATAGTGAAAATATAAATTATAAAAGTTATAAAAAATTTCTTCATATTATTAGTATTTTTGTAATGTTATATATATATTAAGAGCTTAAAAAAAGGTAAAAATGTTACTCAAAATTAGCAGAAAATACTCTCCGAATTTCAGTAATTTCAAAAGAAGTAAAAAAAATATCAATTTTTTAATTATTCATTACACAGGAATGAAAAAAGAATATGACGCAATTAATAGATTAATTAATATACAATCTGAGGTTAGTAGTCATTATTTGATTAAAAATGATGGAGAAATAATACAATTGGTCCCAGATCTTTACGTTGCTTGGCATGCAGGAAAATCAATGTGGCATAAAAAAAAATTTATAAATAGTCACTCTATAGGTATAGAGATTTCTAATCCAGGTCATAATAATGGATACTTAAAGTATAAAAAAAAACAGATAATTGCTTTAATTAAACTTTTACTCAATTTGAAAAAAAATTATAAAATAAAACCTGAAAACATACTTGGTCATTCAGATATAGCTCCAAATAGAAAAAGAGATCCTGGTGAAAAATTTCCATGGAAACAACTCGCAAAAAAAAATCTTTCAATATGGCATAAAGTAAATAATAAGACCTTAATAAAATTTAGAAAAAATAAATGTAATAAATCTGAGGAACATTTATTCTTAAAAAATATCTCTAAAATTGGATATCCAAAATGTAAAACTTATTACATGGCGAGGGCTTTTCAAATGAGATTCAGACCCGAGTTAGTAAATGGCAAAATTGATAAAGAGTGCTTAAAAATTAGCGAAAGTCTAATTTAATCTAAATTTAACTTGAAAAGTAAATAAATTTTTCGTATTTATTATTTGCTAGACAAATGACTTATCGCTTTAATTTTAATTAAAGAGGAAAGTCCGGACTCTGCAAAGACACGGTGCCAGGTAATCCCTGGCGAGGGCGACCTCAGGGATAGTGCCACAGAAAATAAACCGCCTTAACGAGGCAAGGGTGAAAAGGTGTGGTAAGAGCACACCGGTTGAACTGGCAACAGTCAACGCATGGAAAACCCCACCGGGAGCAAGACCAAATAGAGATGACGTTGTTAGATAACTAAAAGCAGTCTTTGGCTAGTCATCAGGGTTGGTTGCTTGAGCTTAAAAGTGATTTTAAGCCTAGATAAATGATAAGTTTAAAAGACAGAACCCGGCTTATAGTTTGTCTAGCAATATTAAAATTTAATCCTTAAATAATAAGATTTAAACTAGTCCAAAAGTGGGTTGGTTGAAAATTATTATATTGACGTGTAGGTTGAAAACCCATATATTCCCATATATTCCCAAATATGGGATTATAAGGGATAATATGTTTTATGTTTTTATCGACCTACAAAAACAATATAGACAAAAAGGGGAGGGTGTCAGTGCCAGCACCTTTTAGATCATATTTATCAAATCTTGGTTACAATGGAATAATTTGTTTTCCTTCATTTAATAATCAATCTATAGAATCTTGGCCACAAGATAGAATAGAAAAAATTTCAAATACAATTGATGCACTAAATCCTTTTGAGGAAAAAAAAGATTATTTTGCAACATCAATTTTATCTGAAAGTATTAATTTACAATTTGATAGTGAGGGAAGAATTTCTTTAACACCAAAACTATTAAAACATGCTAAAATTAAAAATAACATGCTATTTGTTGGTCAAGGAAAGACTTTCCAAATTTGGGAGCCAACAGCATTTGAAAAATTTAAGGTCCAAGCAAGAAAAAAATCCAATATAAATAGAGCAAGCCTTAAATGGAAAGAGATGGGTGAAAAATAATGAGAAAGATGGAACAAATTATTTTAATGCAGAAGATAGAAAATCTACAAAACAATTGTTTAACCGCAATGGAGAAAACTATCAAGGGTACCTGGGCATATGAATTTTGGACCGATACTTTCGATAAACTTGAAAAAAACTATAACTCAATAAAAAACAAAGAGGGGATTAATGACAATAAATTTTAGAGCACCAGATATAAAAGAATTAAAACCAAGGATTTTGGTTTTAGGAGTTGGGGGGGCAGGTGGAAACGCCATCAATGAAATGATAGAGTCTGGAGTAGAGGGTGTAGAGTTTGTTGCTGTAAACACAGACGCACAAGATTTAAAAGCAAGCAAAGCCAAGCAAAAAGTACAATTAGGTCTTAATTTAACAAAAGGTCTTGGAGCAGGCGCTAAAGTTGAGATTGGCCAAGCAGCTGCAGATGAGTCTTTAAATGAAATTATGGATTTATTGAAAGGTGCAAATATGGTTTTTATTACTGCAGGAATGGGTGGTGGAACTGGAACTGGTGCAGCTCATGTGATTGCGAGAGCATCTAAAGAATTGAATATTTTAACAGTTGGGGTAGTCACACTTCCTTTTTTATATGAAGCTCCATCTAGAATGAGAAGAGGTCAACAAGGCTTGGAAGAGCTAAGAAAACATGTAGATACAATTATTGTCATTCCAAATCAAAACCTTTTTAAAGTTGCAAATGAAAAAACAACCTTAAAAGAATCTTTCAAACTTTCAAATGGAGTACTTAGACACGGTGTTCAAAGTGTAACTGATTTAATGGTTAAACAAGGATTAATTAATCTAGATTTTGCAGATGTTGAAACAGTAATGAGCCGTATGGGTAAAGCCATGATGGGAACAGGTGAAGCCGAAGGTGAAGGAAGGGCATTAAAAGCTACAGAGATGGCTTTAAATAATCCGTTAATTGATGATTATTCTTTAAGAGGAGCGAGAGGTTTGCTAATAAATATAACAGGAGGAGAAGATCTAACTCTATTTGAAACAGATGAAATTGTTAATAAAATAAGAAATGAAGTAGATCATGCTGCAGAAATTATAATTGGATCAGTAACAGATAACTCTCTAGAAGGCAAAGTAAGAGTTTCAATTGTTGCAACGGCTCTTGATGGGCAACAGCCCGAGTCTAAATCTGTAATAAATATGGTTCATAGAATTCAAAATCGCAATCCAGGTTATTCAGATTTTTCAACGTTACATAATTCACAATCTTTTAATTATTCAAATGCACCAACACCAACGAGTGGTGCTAATGCGTTAAAAGTTGATGAGGCATTACCAAGCTCTAATGAGCCAAAAATAGACGATGAAAGTACTCTTGATCAGAATATTAATATTAACAGCGATTTAGGAGCTGTAGAAAATTCAATGAATCATAGCGAGGAAAGCCTAGTTTTGACTGAGGAAGTAAAAGATCAAGTTTCTGAGTCTAACGGATTAGAAAATTTTGGACTTACTGATGACGAGCCAAATTTATTTGATGGATCCGAAGCTAATCATGGATCAGATGATAATAACCAGGAAGACGCTGATAATAATTTTGATGAAGATGATTTCGAAATTCCGGCATTTTTAAGAAGACAAAAAAATTAATGGTCTTCAAAAAAATAGATGAATGCCACCATTATATCGAATAATGATAAACATTATCCGGTATTGCTAGATGAAATTCTAAGCATTATTTCCCCTCAAAATGGTGGCACATTTATTGACTGTACTTTTGGTCAAGGAGGTTATTCAAAAGCAATTTTAAAATTTCCAAAAACAAAAATTTTTGCTTTAGATAGAGATATTAATTCTGAAAAATATGCTAATGAACTAAAAGATAAAAATCAAAATCGATTTTTTTTTCACAATTTAAAATTTGGAGATTTAAATAAACTTAATATTAAGAACGAGAGAGTAAAAGCAATTATATTTGATTTGGGTTTTTCATATATTCAGATTAAGGACTTAACAAGAGGGTT